>DATJSB010000075.1:0-13234 GCA_035504315.1 Occallatibacter sp. | reverse complement strand
AAAGAGGATGCCGTTGCTGGCGTCGAGCGCGAGGCCCGCGCAACCTGAGCCGCGGCTGGAGAGATCGTAGCTCCCCACCATCTTCATGTTGTTTGCGTCGATCACGGCGATGGCGGCTTTGTTCACAATGTCCACGTAGATTTTGCCGTGGCCATCGGTGGCGGCCTGCTCGGGCGCACCGCCGATATCGATGGTGCCCAGGATGGAGCCGTCTTTGTCGTCGATCACGGTGATATTGGGCTCAGAATGGCTCAAAACGTAAAAGCGGTGATTGTACGGGTCGTTTAAATAGCCGTCGGGATTGCCCTCGACGTCGATCTTCTTGATCACAGCGAAGGTCTTCGAGTCGAACATGGTCACGGGCTTTGAGGTTGCGAAGCCGTGCCCCGTGAGCGTATCGACTGCGGCGCCGTGGGCGCTGGTGTTGGGTATATCGCCGACCTGGGCGAGCGTATCGAGGTTAAAGACGCCGATGTGGCCTTGGGGTCCTGAGCGCGCGACATACAGTTTGCGGCCGTCAGGGTCGGCGGTCACGTAGTCGAATCCGCCGTCGCCGCCGGTGAGCTGAATCTTCAGGACGTGGTACGGGCCGCTGGGCTGCGGCTGCGGCTGGGCAATGCCGATGAGCGGAAGGGATGAGACGAGCAGCGCAAATGCCAGGGGCTTTGTAGACATGAAGGCACCTCAAAAGGATCCTTGAGTTGAAGGCTGGCGCCATGGGAAACCAGTCGCGCAAAAACAGGGCAGTTTCTTGGGCAGAAAAAGGATACACTGGCGGGCGCGAATGGAGGATGAGTGGTGGTGTTGCCGAATTGCCGCGGCTTGCAACCGGGCATAACCCAAGCTGGCTTCGGCCACCCGAATTGCGCGCAAGATTCGGAGTGCAGTGGGATGGGGTTCCGGGAGAATATCATTTTCATGAACACGAGCGCACAATCCGTTAGAGCCGATTTTGATCTGCACATAGCCCCGATGACCGAATTGAACCGCGTAACCAACCCGTTGTCAGCAGCCAAGCCGCCACTCGATGATGAGACGGCGTGGGAAGAGGCCGCCTGGCGCCAGGTGCAGGCGCGCGACCGCGAAGCCGGCTTCTTCTACGCAGTCACCACAACCGGCGTCTTCTGTTTTCCGTGGTGTGCGAGCCGCCGGCCTCTGCGCGCCAATGCGCGCTTTTTCCGCACGGCGCAAGAGGCACAGGCAGCCGGCTTCCGTCCCTGCAAAAAGTGCTCGCCCATGTCGGACGAGAGTCCCCGCGCCGCAGGACGGTCGGTTGACAAGGTCCGTGCTCATATCGAGCGGAACCTTGATCGTGCCGTGAAGCTTGAAGAGCTTGGCCGCATTGCCGGCATGAGCCCATTCACGGTGCAGAGGCTTTTCAAGCGAGAGATGGGCGCGAGCCCGTTGCAATATCAACGTGCGCTGCGGGCCAACAGCTTGCGTGGTGCGCTGAAAGGAGGCAGTTCAGTGACCGATGCAATCTACGCAGCGGGATTTGGTTCTTCGAGCCGCGCCTACGATGGCTCGTCGCTGGGCATGACGCCAGCGCGTTTCCGCGACGGTGGCCGCGGCGAGCAAATCGGATGGGCTGTGGCTCAATCGCCATTCGGATGGATGATTGTTGGAGCCACGGCGCGCGGGCTGTGCTGGCTGGCGCTCGCTGCCACCAAGGCCGAGGCCGAAGCTACGCTGAGGGCCGAATTTCCTGAGGCTGAATTGCGCCGCGATCAATCGCTCGAGCGTTTGGTTGATGCGGCGCTTGCATCGGTTCGCGCGGGCACCGATTTGTTTGCGAACGGTTCCAGTGAACGCCTGGACTTGCGGGGGACCGTCTTCCAGCTTCGGGTGTGGCAGGCTCTGCGCCAGATTCCGCGCGGCGAAACGCGCACCTACAGCCAACTGGCTCGTGAGATGGGCCAGCCGAACGCAACCCGAGCCGTGGCTCGCGCCTGCGCGCTCAACCGAGTGTCGGTGGTAGTGCCGTGCCATCGCGTGGTTGGCGCCAACGGCTCGCTTACCGGCTACCGCTGGGGCGTGGAGCGCAAGCAGAAGCTGCTGGCGGCGGAAAAGGCGAACAGCAGACAGTGAGTATTGAACGGTGAGCAGTTAGGCGGGGCTGGCCCGGGTCCACGATCGCTGTTGCGCGCGCGGACCCGTGAAGCTCTCTCTGCTACGCTTATATCCTGAATCCGCCGGCCGCGTGGATCACTTGGCCATTCACCCACACGGACTCATCCGAAGCCAGAAATGCCGCAATGGAAGCGATATCCTGCGGCTGACCGATACGGCCGAGCGGCGTACGTTTCAGCGCTTCTTTCTCGAAGTCGCTTCCAACGAATCCCGCCGCCTGCACTCCTTCGGTGATAATCATGCCGGGATTCACCGAGTTGACGCGGATGTTCTTGGGGCCGAGCTCCTGGGCAAGCGCCGCGCTTACCGAATCAACGGCCCCCTTGGTAGCGCTGTACACTGCGCCGCCCCCAATTCCATCGGCAGCCACGGAACTGATGTTGATCACGCTTCCGCCGTTGGGGCTGAAATGCCCAACTGCTTCTTTGGTTGTGAGCAGAAGGCCCAGCACATTCAGGTTGAACATCTTGTTGAAGTGTTCGGGCGTAATTTGCTCGAGCGGACCGAATTCGTATACGCCGGCGTTATTTACCAGCACGTCGATCAGTCCCAGCTTTTGGGCAACCGTCTTCACCAGCGTAGCGACCTGGTCGGGGTCGGCCACGTTGGCTTGGACCGCAATCGCTTTGCCGCCGCCGGCGTTGATTTCGGTCACGATCTTTTCAGCGGCTGCCTTGCTGCCTGAGTAATTAACTGCAACCGCCGCGCCCCGCGATGCGAGCTCCCGCGCAATGGCCGCCCCGATACCCTTCGAAGCGCCGGTCACCAGCGCCACTTTTCCCTCAAGGTTCTTCATTTCAGCTCTCCCGCGTCGCATGTCTTTGCTTCGACATTTCGACAACTGTCGAATTGATTACTCAATCCGGGAAAAAGATTCAGACCTGGTATGGAATTCTTCTGCAGGTTGGGTTGGAGAAGAGAGCTTCAGGTCAGTAACCGGGGGCAAAATGCCTCAGAGTTGGGGCGTTACTCCGTTACAGGATTTGGTTTCAAGAGCGGTCAGATTGGCTGCAACGGCCCCCAGAACCCCCGGTTTGAGCGAGAGATAGGCGAACTTGCCTTCGCGGCGCACCTCGATAAGGCCGGCAGTTTCGAGTTCTTTGATATGGTGCGAAAGTGTCGCGGCCGAGATGGGTAAAGCTGCGAGCGCCTGGGAGCAGCCCAGCGGGCAGCCAGCTTTGGCGATTCGCTCGAGCAACTCATAGCGCCGTGGATCGGCAAGCGCCTTGAGGATGGCGACTTGGCGGGCCTTTGAGATCCGAGCCGGCTTTAGATCCGCTGCGCTGGTTGCTTCAGTGGCGATTTTCGCGATCATTGTTTCCATTCTCTCCGATCCGATTCATTGCCGCAGGGAAAAGATGCGCGGTCTCCCATCCTTGCGACAGAAACAATTCGCAAGGGTGGGGCACGGGGTTTTGAAGTGGATCGGACTCTGGTCGAAACTTTTGAGCCGCGCGAGTCGGAGACACCGGTGGCGGGCTGTTGCAGACATAAAAAGGGCGGCAAAGCCTTTGGCTTTGCCGCCGCCCTGTCCCTGGGTTTTCTTTGAAATGAATCAGTCTTGCTAAGCCTTTAGCTGTTCACCACCGCGGTTCACTGTTCACCGTCCACCGTTCACCGCTCACTGCAACAGTTTGGTCACTTCCTGCTGAACGCTGTTGGCCTGAGCGAGTGCGGCGATGCCGGTCTGCGAGAGGATCTCGTACTTCGACATGTTCGAAGTGGCCGAGGCGTAGTCGGTGGCCTGCACGGCATTTTGTGCCGAAACAATATTCTCCTGCTGCGTGCTCATCACCTGGCTGATGGCGTTCAGCGTGTTGATCTGCGCGCCGATGTAACCATCCTGCGCCGCCACGTAGCTGATCGCGTCGTTCAGTACTGACTCGGCGTTCTGTGCGTCGCCCTGATTGGTGAGGCTGGTGTCGGAAAGGTCGGCACTTGAATCGCCGCCGGCGGCCGTCACGTATTCGATGGTCTCCGGGGCCTTGGTGCTGGCATACATTGTGCCGGCTCCGTCCCCGCTCTCCACAACCGTATTCGTAATGCTGACACTGGCATTAGTGTTGGTGATCAGAATGCCGGTATCGCCTGCTGCGGTGATGGGAACTCCGCCGGCAATGTCGGTGCCGGCCGCTCCCGCTGTGGTAAAGCTGGCCGTTACGCCCGGGATGTCATCCCCGTTAATTTCCTGAATGAGTGCGCTCACCGAGGTCGATGTTGTGGTGATCGTGGTCGGGGTGCCGTCCGGGGCAGTGATGGTGAAAGTGAGCCCGCCACCAATCCCATCGCTTGGAGCCGCAGCCGTGGTCAAGTCTGGATTTCCGGTGACCGGGTCGGGGGTGTCTACCGACAGATCAAGGAACTCGCCGGCGTCGCTCTGCTGCACCGTGCCGCCGGAGTCGCCCACGCCTGCTGAGGTAAGGCTCGCGAAGTAAAGGTTGTCGATCGACGCGCCGGTCGAGGACGAGTCGCCCGTGTAGATGGCCACGCCCGCCGGATTGCCCGTGAAAACCTGGTTTTGGTTGTACGTCGTGGTGGTGCCAATGTTGTTGATCTCAGAAAGGATCGACTGGTACTCCTGATTGGCCGCGGCATCTTGAGAACTGTTGAGCGTGCCGTTCGATGCCTCGGTTGCCAGCGTGATGGCGCGGTCGAGCAGGCTGGTGACTTGCGAGAGGGCGCCGTCGGCCACCTGCAGCAGGCCCACGCCTTCAGTCGAATTGGTTTCAGACTGAGTGAGGGCTGCCGAGTTGGCGCCGAGACCGTTTACCAGAGACAGTCCCGCGGCATCGTCGGCGCCGGAGTTGATCTGCGACCCTGACGACAACTGCTGCAGAACCGTCTGCAAGCTGTTGTTTGTGTTGTTCAGATTGTTCTCTGCATAAATTGCTGACAGGTTGTTCAAAACTCCGAGGGCCATGGGACCAACTCCTTCTCGGATGCCGATTGCCCGCCGCGGCTCATCTTGCCTCGCCGCTTTGATTCCCTTTGGAGGGCCCTGCTGCATCCACCCCTTTCATCGGAGCGGCGCGCTAGAACTTTAGTCATTTTTTTAAATCCTCATTCAAGGGCGGTTTGCAGCGATGCGAATCAGAGTGTCCGGCAGCGAGTCAGAGGCTGTATAAGTTCGAATCAACCGATGGACTGAAACGCAACAAAAAGTGGAGCAATTTGGGGCAGTGGTTCGGAGTTTCCCACCCCTTCCGCGATCAAGCCTGCGGAAAGGAGTGGGCACGGAGAAGGGTCGGCTGCGCGGAAAATGCGCTTCCCGCTAAAGCGGAGCTTGAATCCACCCCACAGACGAAGACCTGTCTGTGGGGGCCCCGGCGAACGGGGCACATCTGTTCTCAATGAGCAAAAAATGGCGGCATGGTTTTGGAGCCACGCCGCCAACGGTCCCTTTTACGAGACCGCATGCTCTCTGCCTTGAGAAGCTTGTGCTGAATCTTCTGCGGACCGGCTGGTTTTGTATCGATGACCGGGCCGATCGTATCTACATAAGCCGCTTTGAAACTACTGTTCGTCGCCTGACGGGCCGCCCTGAGGCGGAGGCGGAGGCGCGCCCTGCGAACCGGCACCAGGCGGCTGAGATTGCCCGTGGCGATGGAATCCGTTACCCGGTCCATCCCCGCCCGGTCCGCGTCCCCATTGGCCGCGGGTTCCCATTGGATGCTCGCTGCGGAACTCCTGCACCTGTTTCCACTGGTCGGGCGTGAGCTTGGCCCGGATGGCCAGCAGGAAGCGCGCATTGGCCTTTTCCAGATCGGCGCGGGCCGACGCGATTTTGTCGATCTGCGCCAGGATCGCGGTTTCATTCGGCTCGTCGGCCCTCATCAGCGGGTCCATCTCCAACTCGGCCTTTTCTTCGGCAGCCCGCATGTCGATGAGCTTTTCGCGGTGCTCCAGCAGGATCGCATCCATTGCTTTGCGCTGCTCGTCGGTCAGCTTGAGTTTCTCAATGATTTTGGGATTATTCCAGAATTGTCCGTGCATGCCCTCGAAGCGAAATGCTCTTTCCATCGGCGGCCGGTGTTCGCTGAATCCGGGAGCAATACCGGGACCGCTGCCGGGTCCCTGAGCGAATGCGAATCCTCCCGCTACGGGAATTGTTGCCAAAGCCAATAACAACCGCAGTGCAAATCTGCCTTTCATTTCATCTCCTCTTAAATTTTCTCCAGAACCCTTCGTTCTTTCACGTTTCTAATTCGTGCCGTTGTCTTCCATCAGCTGAGCCAACGGTTCCATGGCCGCCGGAACGCTCCGCGAAACATCGTTGTCGACATTGGCAAGCAGATTCTCATCGGCTTCCTGGGCCTTCTTCTGTGCGGCCAGCTGTTTCTCATGCGCAATGCGTTGCTGAGCCAGTTGCCGCTCAACCGTTTCGCGATGATGCTCGTACAAACCGCCGCCGGCAGCGCCGGCAACGACCATGCATCCAAGGGCCCAGGCAAGCATGGGGCGCCACGCGCTGTGCACTGGCAGGCGCGCCGTCCGCGGGCGATTGAACTCGGCCTCGCTCCAGGCATGCACGCTCAGGCGAAAGTCCACCAACGCCTGTTCGAGCTCCGGATCGACGATTGGATTGGGCACCAGGCTGGGCTGAGGCTGAGCTGCCGTTCCCGTTTTTTGGTTGAAGCCGTTCATCGCTTGCCTCCCAACTCCGCCCGCACTTTGGCAAGTGCACGCGACAGATGCGCCTTAACCGTTCCCTCGCTTAACCCAGTGGCTGTGGCAATGTCGCCCAGTTCCTGTTCTTCGACGTAGCGCAGCAGGAAAACCGTCCGCTGCCGCGCGCTCAAGTGCTCGACAACCTTCCAAACCCGGCCGACCTGCTCCCGCGCCAGCAACTGTTGCTCGGCGGTGCGTTCGCCGCTGGGCAGCCATTCGCTGGCCTCGTCCACATCCACGGCGTTCGATCGCGTCTGCCGCCAGAACTGCATGCGCCTGTTGCGCCAGTGGTCTTTCTGCAGGTTGATCGCAATCCGCATCAGCCAGGTCATCGCGGTCGACTCGCCGCGGAAGTGGGTCCAGTTGCGATGGGCCTTCAGAAAGCACTCCTGGGTAAGCGTCTCAGCCAGATCGATATCGCGCGTAGACGCCAGCAGGAAGCGGAAGATCTGCGGCCGGTGAGTTTCGACGATACGCGCAAACGCCTGCGCGGAGAGCTCCTCTGCCGTTTGCGCCGCCATCGGCTCAATCCCTGTGCCGGCTGCCATCACTCTGGTAGACGCCTTCATTCCACGCAAGTTTACAGCCTCCGTTGTATTTTCGACGCACTCCCCGACCATTTGGACCCAACCGGATCTGCTCAAGATGCGGCCCCGGTCATGCATTGTCCATGTTCGACGCGCGATTCTCAAAAGGGTCAGGTCACGCTGCGCATTTGCGGCGAGTGCTGAATGGTTTCCGGCCGGGAAGCGGGCATTGCCAGGTCTTGGACCGATATAATTTGGGCGGCAACGAGGGCCATTCATCGATGGGAATTCAAACGATATCGCGCCGGACTTTTCTGAACGGGCTTGCGGCCGGAGCCGCAGGCACAGCATTGGCATCCACGGCACGGAGCTACGGGCAGATCATGGGTTCGAACGATCGCCTCAACTTTGCCATCAACGGGCTGAACGGGCGCGGCCATGCGCATCTCTCTGCGCTCAAGAACAACAGCAAGACTGCGCGCGTGGCTTATATCTGCGATCCGGACACGACGATTCGAGAGAAGTTCGCGGCCGAAGCACAGCAGGTGTTGGGTTACGCGCCGAAATCCGAATCGGACTTTCGCAACGCGCTGGCTTCAAGCGAAGTTGACGCTATCACCATTGCCACGCCCGACCACTGGCACACGCCGATGGCGGTGCTGGGATTGAAGGCGGGCAAACACGTGTATGTCGAGAAACCCTCCAGCCAAAATCCGCGCGAGGGCGAACTGCTGGTGGCGGCGCAGAAGAAGTACGGCAAGCTGGTGCAGGTGGGCGACCAGCAGCGGTCGTCGGATTACACGATCAAGATGATCGAGCAGATTCACTCGGGCTACATTGGCGAGGCGTATCTGGCGCGCTCCTGGTACGCGAATACACGCCCATCGATGGGGATCGGAAAGCCTGTGCCGGTGCCTGCGACGCTGGACTGGGATCTTTGGCAGGGGCCGGCGCCGCGCAGCGAGTACAAGGACAACATCCACCCCTATAACTGGCACTGGCTGCGCCGTTACGGGACCGGGGAGACGCTCAACAACGGCACGCACGAAGTAGACGTTTGCCGATGGGCGTTGGGGGTCGAGTTTCCCATGACTGTGTCGGCGACCGGCGGGCGTTATCAATATGAGGACGACTGGCAGTTTTACGACACGCTGATCACCGACTTCGGCTACAAGGACCAGACCATCAGCTGGGAGGGCCGCAGTTGCCAGGGGATGAAGGATTACGGGCGCGATCGCGGCTCGGCGATATTCGGCACCAAGGGCACCGTAGTGATCGATCGCGACGGCTACGACGTGTTCGACTGGAAAGGCAAACAGACGGACCAGTTTCGCGTCGGAACGCACACATCGTCGCGCGACACGGTTGGCCGCGATTCGATGACCGATGCGCATTTTGCCAATCTTATCGCCGCAATCCATGGGCAGGAGGAACTGCATTCGCCAATCACGGTGGCGAATGTGACCGTGATCATGCTTTTGCTCTCGAACATTGCCTGGTTCGTCGATCGCAAGCTGCATCTTGATCCTGGGACCGCGCACGTTGTCAACGATGACGAGGCGATGAGTTATTGGGGACGCAAGTACGAGCCAGGTTGGGAAGTGACGGTTTGAAAGACAGCCGCCAGCCGCCAGCTTTTGGAGATCAACGAATGTCATCAAGCACTGCATCCTCGTTCGCCGCGGCGGCCGGGACCATCACTCTGGGCGGAGACGTGACCGTCAATCGCATGGGCTATGGCGCCATGCGCATCACGGGGCCGGGCATCTGGGGTCCGCCGGCGGACAAAGCGGCCGCGCTGGCCACGCTGCGCCGCGCCGTGGAGTTGGGCATGAACCTGATTGACACGGCCGACTCCTACGGGCCCGACGTGAGCGAGGAGCTGATCGCCGAGGCCCTTGCCCCGTACGCCCATGGAGAGGTAATCACTACCAAAGCCGGATGGACGCGGCACGGACCCGGAATCTGGCAGCACAATGCCAGTCCGGCGCACATTGCCAAGGCCATTGAAGGCAGCTTGAAAAGGTTGCGCGTCGAGCGTATCGACATATATCAGCTTCACGTTCCCGATCCGGCGGTTTCGTTCGACGCCTCGATGGAGGCGATTGCACGCCTGCGGGAGCAGGGCAAGGTTCACCACGCCGGGCTCTCCAATGTAACGCTCGAACACATCAAGCGCGCACAGAAGATCGTGCCAATCGTGAGCGTGCAGAACCGTTACAGCTTCAGCGACCGCGAATGGGAATTCGTGGTCGACTATTGCGAGGAGCAGGGAATTGCGTTTTTGCCCTGGGGTCCGATGGCGCAGGGACGGCAGGCGAATGCGGTCGTGGAGCGGATTGCCAGGGAGCGCGGCACGACGACGGCCGTGGTGTCATTGGCGTGGCTGCTGCGCCGTTCACCGGTGATTGTGCCGATTCCCGGAACCGGCTCGGTGGCGCACCTCGAGGAGAACGTGAGTGCGGCGGCATTCAAGCTGAGCGACGAAGAATTTGCGGCACTGAATGAGGTGGTGCCCAGTCCGTTCTGGCTGAGGGGTGAGTAATGAGGAACTGAAACGCGCCCGAAAACATGGCTCCGCTATGCCGCTACCGGATAGGACATGAATTACGCCGGATTCATTAGCGCCTGATTTAAGCGCGCGGCTTTTGCCTACCTGCGCGCCAGCGGCGGCGGTTTGTAACCAAAGGCGGAATCGACAACCCCGGCAATCCCCAGGGCGATTTCATCTTCGAACGGCCGGGCCGCGATCTGCACCCCGATGGGTAAGCCTGCAGGCGAAGCGCCGACGGGAACCACTGCCGCGGGGCAGGCAAGAGTATTGAACCACTGCGAGTATCTCCAGGCATCGAGATACTCAACCGTCTGGCCGTCGATGGTCCAACTGCGCTTGCCGTGGTGGAAGGCTGGAACTGAAGCCACCGGGCAAAGCAGCACGGGATAATCCTTCATTTCTTCGAGCGTTTTGGAACGAAGCAAGTCGAGTTCGGCCCAGGCGTTGAGCAACTCCGTTGCACTGAGCGGGCCGGATTTCTCGGCGATGCCCAGAAACTCCCTGAAAATGGGGCTGAGGCGGTCGCGCTTGCCGCGAATTTCGGGCTCATAGAACATGGCGCCGCACTGGACAAAGAACTTCCACCAGAGCTTGCGCAACTGCTCGAGTGTGCGCGGGCGGAACGGCTCGGTGCGAAAGCCCGCCTCGCGCAGGGCGTGTGCGGCGTTGGCGACGGCGGCGCGGGTTTCTGGAGTTACCGGCACGAAACCGTCGTCGGCAAAGACTCCGATAGTGTGGGTGCGAAGTTCGTCGGGACTCGGATTGCGCAAGGCAATTGGCGGACTGGCTGGGTCGGCAGCGTCCTGGCCTGCGAGTGCGCGAAAGAGAAGCTCGACATCGACCGTGGTTCGCGCCATGGGGCCGATGGCGCCGAGAATCGAAAACGGGCCGACGCAGGGCGGCAGGTGGCCGCGACCGGGGATGCGGCCCGGCGTGGGCTTGAGCGAGCAGATGCCGGTAAAGTGTGCAGGCACGCGCACCGATCCGCCGCTGTCGCTGCCCAGGCCCGCCGCCGTAAGGCCTGCAGCAATCGCCGCCGATTCGCCGCCACTGGAGCCGCCCGGCGAGCGATCGATATCCCACGGGTTATTCGTGCGGCCGTGCAGCAGATTCGCGGTCTCGTAGGCCATCAGGAACTCCGGGCAATTCGTCGTGCCCAGAATCAGCGCACCGGCCGCGTGCAGCCGCGCTACCACCACGGCGTCTTCGCGCGGAATATCGCCCTCGTGCAGCAGGCTGCCGATCTCGCATCGATAACCCGCGGTCGCGATGGAAGACTTAACGGTGACGGGAAGGCCATGGAGCGGACCGCGCTCGCCTTCAAACGCGTCGAGTTTCTCGGCCTGCTCGCGAACGCGCTCGGCATCGAAGTGGGCGAATGCGTTGAGTTGCGGCTCGAGACGTTCGATCTGGCGGATGTGCGCCTCGGCCAGTTCGACGATGGAGAGTTCGCCAGCGCGCAGCAACTCAAGCTGGCGCACTGCCGGCGCCAAGACAAGTTCAGTCGCTACTTCGGCCATCAGTTGTTCACCGATGGCAGTTGGGGTGCTCGATCATCGGCCGGGGTCGAGGGCCGGACCTGGTAGTTGAACCAATGCAGATGCACCGGATCGCCCGAGTCGAAGCGAGTGTTCCAGTTCAATTGGTAGCCGAGGGACTGCGGGTCCAGCGGATACTTCTCAGAGTCGGGATAGGGATATGTGCTCATGGCGTGGAAGGGCATCTGCGATACGGTGAATGGCGACGCGTCCCACCAGTCCATATCTTTCACAAATCCGTTCGCGTAAAAGAAGTAGTCGCGCTTCCATCCCGCGGGCAGCGCCGGCAATTGCGACGTGTCGAACTCGGCAGCAATCTCTTCGCCGCTGCCGAAGACCACGAACCGGTCGTCGACAGACTTGAGCAGCGGCGTGACGTCGCCCATGCGCGTGTAGTTGCCGCGCTCGCGTTGGAACGGCCCGGTGAGGCTGACGAGGTTGTAGTTGTAGTTCAGATCGCCGGGACTCGCGCCTTCAATCTGCCTCGGATAACCGCGGAAGTGCAGCGTGGCGGACGCGAGCGGCAGTTCCGTGGTGCGCGATTCGGCGCTCGCTGTTTGGTCAATCAGCACCTGGTCCCAGTAAATCTGCAGATTGGTCATCAGCCTGATGCGGCGCGTGCCCGCGGGCAGCTTGCCGGTGAGATCGACAACGATGGTGCGCTCGAGTCCTGCCGGGAATCCCGCCTCGCCGGGAATGCGCTGCCACGAACCATCGGGCAGTTGGGCCTCAACATAAGGCGATTCCGGTTTGATGCCGGCCTGCCACGCAGCGTAGAGCGAGGTTGCGCTGAAGTAGTTCACATAGCCGGTCATAAGCAGACGCAGCGGGGCGTCCGGCTTCACATCGCCAAGGTCGAGCGTGAGTGCGTGAAGATTGGCGAATCCATCGTAGGGCAGCGGCATAAAGCCCGACGCAAATTGGTGATCGGCGCGGCTCAATGCGTCGAGCACATCGCGTCCTTGGCCGTCCCACGCGCCGACTGGCAAACGCGTGTCCTGGCTCGCAATCACGCGGCCCGAGGCAAACGGCGGATCGTCGAGGAACCGTTCGTCGGGATTCACTTCAACGTTCGCGGGATGATCGACGGCCAGCAGACGCAACTGGTCAGTGTAGTTCACCTCTTCCATCGGCTCCATGAAACGCACGCTCACCTTGCCGTTGACGAGGCCCACATTTCCGCCGTCGATCTTGATCCACTCACCGGGGTTGGGCGTGTTGCGCCGCGTGGGCGTGAACCAGTGGCCCACTACCGCCGCGCCAATGATGTCGGTAATGAATTTGTAGCGATGCCCATCCCACGCAAAGACCACGGGGCACGAGCTGCCGCGGCGGTCGGCCTCTTTCATCGCGATCACCTGGGTGTGAGGCAGATCGATTTCGTCCTGCAGCACGCCGGTGGGCCAGAGGATTCTGAGCATATCGATTGACTTTGCCTGGCCCAGGCCGACAAGAATCTGCGGAGGCGATTGTGTCTGGTAGCCCGAAGCGCCGGCCAACTCCCACTTTTGCCAAAGGCCGCTGGCGAAGACCTCGACCTTCACGCCAATCGCGGTCTTGTTGTCGGCCAGGCCGGCCAGATCGAGCCGCACAAAGTGGTTCTTGTTGGCGCCTACGTTATGCAGGAGCACGGGCGGCGCGCCGAGTTGCGTGACGATAAGATCGGGCGCGCCGTCGCCATCCACGTCTGCGGCAATCAACCCGCGCGGCGCCTGCAGCTTGATACCGTCTAGCCCCAGCGCGCGGCTTACGTCTTCAAATGTGCCATCGCCACGATTGCGCAGCACACGCACCTCAGGTCCGGCCTTGGTTTCGAC
>DATJSB010000074.1:0-11527 GCA_035504315.1 Occallatibacter sp. | reverse complement strand
TGGGGGACGCATTACGCTGCACTCTGAAACCACCCCTCCGTGGCTGAAGCCAGAATCTTCCTCTTGCGCCTGATTCGGCACGGCTAAAGCCGTGCCCTTTCAAAACATAATCTTCCCGCATCTTGAAATGCGATTGCCCTGCCTTTAATGCGTACAAAGGCGGTAGTCACAGAGTGTATTACCCCGCCGTGAGACAATCGCTTCGAGCGGCCTTCCCTTCAATGAATCTGTGCTGCCGGACACTTCTGAATGGCTATTTCCACGCGTGTCTTTACTCTGCTCTTCGGCCGGCCGCTGGCCACCAGCGAAGAGCGCGCCGAGTGCATCGGCCCTCTCGCCGGCATTCCTGTCTTCGGCCTCGATGCTTTGAGCTCCGCGGCTTACGGTCCCGAGGCCGCGCTCACTCTGCTCATTCCCCTTGGACTTTTGGGCGTGCACTACATCGTGCCCGTCAGTGCCGCCATTGTCACGCTGCTCGCGGTGGTTTACATGAGCTACCGCCAGACCATCGAGGCGTACCCGCATGGCGGCGGCTCCTACACCGTGGCCGGCCAGAACCTGGGTGAGGGCGCCGGACTGCTGGCGGCCGCGGCCCTCATGATCGACTATGTGCTCACCGCCTCGGTAGGTATTTCGGCCGGTGTCGGCGCGCTTATTTCCGCTGTCCCCAGCCTGCAGCCGCACACGCTCGCGCTATGCCTTGGCGTCCTGGTGATCCTCACGCTGGTCAACATGCGCGGCGTGCACGACACCGGCGTGGTGTTCATGATTCCCACCTACATGTTCACCCTCACTCTGCTGATTGTGATTGCGGTGGGCGGCTGGCAGGTATTTGCCAGTGGCGGCCATCCTCACCCGGTGTCGGTGATGCCGGCGGTACCTACGGCTGCTGTGACCGTGGCCGGATGGTGGCTGCTTCTCAAGGTCTTCTCGTCGGGCTGCACGGCGATGACCGGCGTCGAGGCCGTAAGCAACGGTGTAATGGCCTTTCGCGAGCCGCGACGCAAAAACGCCAAGATCACGCTTAGCATCATCATCGCGCTGCTGGCCATCCTGCTCATTGGCATCGCCCTGCTCTGCCGCGCCTACGGCATTGCCGCTACCGATCCCAACGGCGCAGGATACGAGAGCGTGCTTTCCATGCTCACGCGCGCGGTCATGGGGCACGGGTGGTTCTACTACGTCACCATCGCCTCTGTGTTGCTGGTGCTGGCCCTCTCAGCCAACACCGCCTTCGCCGATTTTCCCCGCCTCACGCGCGCCATTGCGATGGACGACTATATGCCGCGCGTCTTTTTGATTCGCGGCCGCCGCCTGCTTTTCTCGTGGGGCATCTACGTGCTCGTCTGCCTTACGGCGCTGCTGCTCATCGTATTCGGCGGCGTCACCGACCGGCTTATTCCGCTCTTCGCCGTCGGCGCGTTCATGGCCTTTACACTTTCGCAGGCCGGCATGGTGATGCACTGGAAGCGGCAGGGCAACGCGCCGCTCCGCTTGACGATCAACCTGCTCGGCGCAGTGGCTACCGGCATCACCACGCTGGTAGTACTGGTGGCCAAGTTCGTTGAGGGCGCGTGGATTACGACTGTCCTGATCGTGGTTATGATCGTGGTGATGCGGGCGGTGAAGAAGCACTACGAACTGGTCGCTCGCGAAATCGATCTTGACCGGCCCATGGTTCCTGTCGAGCCGGAACAGCCGGTAGTCGTGATGCCGGTCGACCGATGGAGCCGGATTTCAGAAAAGGGAATTTCATTCGCGCTGGCAATTTCGCATGACGTGCGCTGCGTCCACGTGCAGATTGGCGAGAATGCCGACCCCTTCTGCGATGAATGGGACCAGAAGATCGTCGCTCCGCTCAAGGCCGCCGGTCGAAGCGTACCCCGGCTCGTCACTGTGAAGTCGCCGTATCGGTACATCGTTCAGCCGGTGGTGGACTATGTGCTGAAGGTGGAAGAAGAAACCGGCAACCGCAAAGTATGCGTGCTGGTGCCGGAACTGGTGGTGCGCCACTGGTGGGACGGGCTGCTGCACAACCGCCGCGCCGACCTGCTCAAGGTGATTCTGCTGGTGAAGGGCAACCGGCGCATTGTGGTCATCAATATCCCCTGGTATCTGGATGGCGAGGGGACGCCGCCGGATCCTTCTCGGTAGTCGGTGCTTTGCGCCGATAAAGGCGGCTGTTTTCTCTTCCTCTGCTTTCCTAACCTCGGCCCGTGCCGTCACAATGGTGAGTGGTTTCGAGATTCAAATCCGAACACGGCAAGAGCGTGGCGAGCCCGGCATGCGGGCTGGCGCAGTGCATTCTTCGGCGGATATGCCGTGCGAGTTTTTGCGCGTTGACGGCGCTTGCGGCTGTGAATGCCGCCCTGGCGCAGGAACCGCTGCAGCCGCTTCCCGGCTCCGATGCGCAGCAGAACGTCGCCGGCCAGCAGCCGCTCCAATCTCAACCGGCGCCGGCCACACTGCACGGAGTGGTGCGCGACTCAACCAGCGGCGAGCCCATTCCGCGCGCGCTGGTTTCAATTGAAGGCGAAGGTGCCGCCGGCGTGTTAACTGACGGCGACGGCAAGTTCGAGATCCCGAATCTTCCGCTTGGCCCCATCATCGTTTCAGTTCGCAAGCCCGGATACCGCGATAGTGAATCGGTGGAAGCCGCGGCGGGGGAAGACTTCGCGGTTGCAACGCACAACGTCATGGTCGCCCAGAACATGCCCGACGTGGAGTTTGCGCTCACCCCCACCGGCGCCATTCGCGGCCAGGTTGATCTTTCGACCGGCGAAGCGGCTGACGGAGTCACGCTGAACCTGATGGTGAGGCAGGTGACGAGGGATGGGCGCATAGGCTGGGTGATGGCGGGCAACACGAAAACGCGCAGCGACGGCACGTTCCGATTCGGTGGAATCCCTCCCGGAGTGTACGAACTCTACACCGAGCCATCGCTGGATTCAGACAATTTGAATCTGCCCGTCGCGGCGGGCCGCGGCGGCGATACCCGCCAATGGGGATTTCCGACCGTGTATTACCCTGACGCGCGCGATCCCTCCAGCGCCGCAAAGATCACTGTGGAGGCGGGCGCGACGGTGCAAGCCAATCTGACGCTCGGACGGGAAGCATTTCAGACTGTAACCGCAACCGCAGTACTGCCCCAGGGCATGGCCGGCCCACCCCCTCCGGAAAGGGGCGCATTCGTCCAGAATTTTTTGGAGCGCAACTACACCGTACAAGTTACTGACATCTCCGGCCACCCGCTGCCTTATCCAGCGCGCTACGATCCCGGTTCAAAGTTGATTCAGGCCTCGTTACCTGACGGCAGCTACCAGTTGACGGTGACAACCTCGGCCCGGATACAGATGTTCAGGGCCGGCAATTCGCTAAGCGCGGAGAACGAACCACCGCTGCAGGGCTCGGTAGATGTGCAGGTCGCGGGACAGCCGGTGACCAATCTTCGCGTTGCGCTCACCGAGATGCCCGAAACCCAGGTGCAATTGAATGTGCTGCGCAGCGCCGGGAACGCTGAGCCGGCGCAGGCCGGACAGATTTTTGTGACGGCGACGCCGGCCGCGAACTCACCCGGTCAATTGCCCGACGGGGAAATGGTGAGCGCGCTCGCCGTAGGCCAGATGCCAGGGCCGCTGAGGGGGCAGCCTCTGCCTGCGGGCGCCTACTGGGTACATACCATCGTCTCGCAGAAGGCTTATTGCGAGAGTTCGTTTGCCGCGGGCGGTGCGAACCTGGCGCGCGAGCCGCTGATGGTGGGGCCCGCCGGTGTGCCGGGGCCGCTCGAGCTCACCCTCCGCGACGACTGCGCCAAGCTTACCCTGAGCCTGCCCGAAACTCTTGAAGCAATGCAGCCGGGCGAAGAGAAGTTCTACACGGTGTATGCGGTACCCGATTTCGATTCCACTGTCGATCCGCAGCCGGTAACGTTGCGTCCGTCGACGGGCGGAATGATGACCCTCGATGGGCTCACCCCCGGGAATTATCACGTGTACGCGCTGGAAGGAAATGCGGCGCTCGAGTATAGGAATCCGGCCGCGCTCGGGGCTCTGCAGGGCCAGGCTGTTACGCTGTCGCCGGGCGCAACGGCGAGCCTGGTGGTGGAGGTGCCCGGAGAGCAGGGCGTGGCCAGCAGCGAATAGGAGCCGAAGGACCAGGTATCGGCGAAAGTTGAGAAGTGAAGCAGTGAAAGCGTGAGGGTCGTGCGGCGGTGATGCGAAAAAGGCGTAAATTCCAGCTGATTTGCTGCCCGGTTGGCGCGGTAACGCTGGCTGCTTTCGCCATTGCTGCCGCGTTCGCGCAGAGCGCCGCCTCCACACGGGCCGCGCCGCCCGCACAGGGCTATCGCGTGGCGGGAACGGTGGTCAACGCAATCTCCGGCGAGCCGGTGCGAGGTGCGGCGGTTGCGCTGCTCACTGTTGAAGACAGCCACGTGGTAGCATCCACCGAGTCGGGCGACGACGGCAAGTTTGTCATGAACGGGCTGGCCGCGGCCAAGTTCCAGCTCACCGCTTCAAAGCGCGGCTACTCGACCGGGTTTTACAACCAGCACTGGGAGTTCAACTCGGCCATTGTGACCGGCCCCGGCCAGGATACGGCCAACCTGGTCTTCAAGCTCTCGCCTTCCGGCGTCATCTACGGTGTTGTAACCGGCGATGGAGGCGATCCAGTCGAAGGCGCGGCCGTAATCCTCTATGAAAAGCCGCACCGGCATGAGCCCGGTGAAAAAATCGAACAAGTGCAGAACGTGCAGACTGACGATACCGGCGCCTATGAGTTTGCCAACCTCGAGCCCGGCGACTACCTGATCGCGGTCAAGGCCAGGCCATGGTACGCCATGAGCCCGAACCCGGCAGATGCGCAGTCCCAGGAAACCGAAGCGCAGGCCGCGCTCGACGTGGCGTATCCGGTGACCTATTTCGATTCCACCACCGACGAAAGCTCGGCGGGCGCCATTACTCTCACAACAGGTGCGCGTGAGGAGGCCGACGTCAGCCTGCATTCGGTTCAGGCCGTGCGGATTGCGGTTGCCGCGCCGCGCAAGACCGACGGCTCTCTGGCGAGACCCACCTTGCAGGCAACGGCCTTCGGCAACGAACTGCCCTTGGACGATCCCGAGGTGATGGAGCCGGGGCAAGCCGGCGGAGTGATGCAACTGGCAGGCATTGCGCCCGGCCACTACGAATTGACGCAGGGCGATCCGCCGCGGCTGGTCGATCTGGATGCGACCTCGAGCCAGCAGGTGGACCCGGCCGCCGGAGTGCCGACGCAAGCCGTCTCGGGGAAGGTCGAGACCGCTGCCGGCACTGCATACACGGGGCGCGGTACGGCTGTGCTGGAGCCGGCAGATGGCGCCGGGCCGGTGATCCAGCCTGCAGCAATTGACCGCGGTTCTTTCAAGTTCGACAGCGTTCCCGCGGGCGCATGGCTCATTGAAGTCATGGGCCAGGAGACGCAATTGCCGGTGCTGGCGATTGCACCGCGCGGCGGCGGGGCGCAGTCCGGAAACCGGCTCCTGGTTGAAGACAAACCGCTTTCGCTGGTGGTCACGGTGAGCGCCGGCAACACCCGCCTCGAGGGATTTGTGCACAAAGACGGTAAAGGCCTGGCGGGTGCAATGGTGATGCTGATTCCCAGGGACCTGACGCAGATTGCCGAGCTTGCCCGCCGCGACCAGAGCGACTCCGACGGCAGCTTTGCCCTGTTAAATGTGGCGCCCGGCCAGTACACGCTGCTCGCGATTGAGGATGCCTGGGGTATGGATTGGTTCGATAAGGCGGTGATTTCGCGCTACCTTCCGCGAGGGATGGCCGTCACAGTGAAGGACAAGTCAGAAAAGACCTTGCATCTTGACCAGCCGGTCGAAGTGCAGGGGAAAGACTGAGGGAACAGGGAACAGAGAATGCTAGGACTGGTTGCACGGATCCTGTTTTGAAAGGGCACCACCGGCTTCGCCGACCCGCAATGGATGAAACGGGCGAAGCGCATCGAGTAGAGTGAGGTCGTGAGTTTCTTTGTAGGGCACGACTTCAGTCGTGCCATTAGAGCCGCTTAACCATTGGGGCTTTAGCCCCCGAGGGAAGTTTTTCAGCCGGCTCAGTGAATTTATGGAACCGCTTCCAGCGAATGAGGGGCGCCGTGAGGGTTTGTGGAGTAGGAGCAGCCTGGGCATTGTCGGCAAACGACAATGCGGCCGGAATCGGGCGCCCGCAAATCACATGTTTTTGAAAGCCCGGTTTGTCGCGCCGCCCCGCTTCGTCCAAGCGGGGGGTAAAGGATAGTCTATTGAAGGATCAATATTGCGTTTTTGATTGTCATTGCCGGCGCCGCGCCGCTACAGCGGTTCCAGAATTGCTATACCCAGGAGCCACGGCTGCTAAGTCGCATTTTCCTCAAGAAAATGCCACCTACACCAATCTCAAGGGGGCACATGAATTCTCGAACCGCTCTAGTGGATTGACTGGTGCGCGGCATTCATCGATGGGCCGGCTGAATGATAGCGGTTCGAGGAGACTCTGACGTTGAAGAAGATGTTCTTTCGTACGATCTTGCGGAATTCTTTTAAGCTCATGCTCGCCACTGGGCCGGCGTGGCTGTTCTTCCCCGTGCAGGCAACGGGCCAGGTAAGCTCGCCGCAAGCCAAGTCGAGTAGCGGCGAACCTGCGGCTCCCAAATATGAGGCGTATGTCGGTTGGGGCTACACCAGCATCAACCAGGTTAACCAGTCGCGTTATGGATTGATCGGTGTCGACCTGAGCATCATGCGCGATTGGGGCAAGTACTTTGGGCTCGCGGCGATGGGCAATTATTACAAACCGCCTCTTCAAATCGGCAGCGGCGGCGGCGGCGTCAACAACAATGTCGGCAATCCCGGAGACCCGTTGGTCTACGAGGTCCTGGCCGGTCCTGAGATCCACGCCGACATCTACGACAGGCTGGGTGGATTCATTCACGGCATGATGGGCGCGGAACACACCGGCGGCGAAGCAATGTCGCCGGATTTCTCGTTTGCGGGGGGATTCGGCGGCGGCATGTACTACCGGCTGAACGATCGATTTGCGATTCGAGTCTCGGGCGACAAGATTGGCGCCTCGTTCTCGCTGACCAACAACACTCCTGAGCTGGGCAATTCGCCGCACCGAACCTGGAACTCGAGCGCCACGATCGGCCTCTCTTACCGCTTCTGAGTCCAGGCGCCGGAGTTCCAGATGACTGCCAGCGACGTGAGAGCCCCGGCGAGAACAACCCCCGCCCGGAGGCTTGCCGCGGCGGCAATCGTTGCCGCGGGTGCCTGCTTCGTGCTCGGCGTCTACGCCCTCACCATTGACGACAAGAACGCTTGCGGGCGCGACTACATCCAGTACTGGGCGGCCGAGCAGCAGCTCGCCCACCACGCCAATCCCTACGACATCGACGCCATCTACCGGCTCGAAAAATCGCGCGGGCTTGAAGAAGATTCACCCAAGGTAACCTTCAGCCCGCCGGTCGCCTTTGAGTTTGCGCTGCCACTTGGATACATGGGCGCCAAAGCCGGCCTGTTGCTCTGGCTGGCATCGCTGCTGGCCTGCGCTGGCCTGGCTATGTGGGTGCTGTGGATGGTGCACGGGCGGCCCGACAGCCGGCTGCATGTTTTTGTCTTTGGGTTTCCGCCGGTGCTGGCGTGTTTGATGGCCGGGCAACTCGGCATCTTCTTTCTGCTGGGCATAGCGCTGTTCTTGTGGCTGCACCAGACCCGGCCCTGGCTGGCGGGCGCTGCCATGCTCGGCTGCGCGCTCAAGCCGCATCTGTTTTTGCCCTGTGCGGTGGTGCTGGTGCTGTGGTCCGTCAAGCGGCGCAGCTTTGCCGTCATCGGCGGATTTGTGGTGGCCCTGGCCACGAGCTGCGCTCTCACCCTCCTGATGGATCCCGAGGCCTGGCGCCAGTACTTCGAAATGATGCGTTCCACCCGCGTGCTCGACGTGTTTATTCCAACCCTCGCGGTGGCCCTGCGCTTTGCCGTCAACCCCGCCGCACACTGGATCGAGTTCGTGCCCGAAGCCCTGGCCTGCGCGTGGGCGGTCTGGTACTACGCCACGCGGCGCAACCGCTGGCAATGGGGCCGCGAGGGATTGCTCGTGCTGCTGGTTGGCGCAGTATGCACTCCGTACAGCTTTTTCACCGACCAGGCAGTGTTGTTTCCGGCCATTCTCGCCGGCATGTATGCGGCCGGCAAAGACGTGATCGCCTGGGTGCTGCTGGCGCTGGTCGTGGCCGGAGGTCTGGTCGGCGTGGTAGCGGCCATCGACCTGCCCTCGCCGTTTTACCTGTGGACCGCGCCCGCCTGGCTGGCGTGGTACCTCTATGCCGTGCGCGGCAAAAGTCAGTCTGCAAGCGCCGCAATCTCGGCGAACTGAACGCTAAACGAACTGCCGGGAAGTTCAAGAACTGAACCGGGTGTGAGCTGGCCGCGCAGGTAACGGTAATAAAGCAGCTTGGCAGGCTCGATGAGCCAGATGGCGGCAATTCCCATGCGCTCGTAGTCGGCGAGCTTCTCAAGCATTCGAGTCATTGAATCCTCAGGCGAGAGAATCTCGAACACTGCCACTGGAGGATGAGTAATGATTTGCTCCCGCGGAGCAGCGCGGCTTAGCAAGGTCACGTCAGGAACGCGGAAGTTTTCCGGGGCAACCTGGACACGCAACTCGGTACGCGCTTTGACGCCCAGTTCGACTCCCCGGGCGTTGAAAAACTCCGCCAGAATCGTCTGCCAAGTCGAATGATCGTACTCGCCCACTGGCCGTTCCTCCAGGATGCCGCGGACGAACTCGCAGTCGGGATCGGTCACGGTCCGCAGATAATCTTCGACGGAGATGAGAGCGCCGGTCGCAGCCATCGTTTGTCCTCCGTGAAAGTGATTGTACGCCGAATGCAGCAAGTCAGCCGCTGGAAGGGACCACAACGACCGAGTAACTGATCATCAGAATCCCGCTCAGCAGCGCCTTGCTCTCCTTCAGCTCAAGCCTCACGCGGCTTCCTTCCGGCAACAACGGAACCCCCGAACCCAGCATCACCGGAATCACGGTCAACTCCTCTCAATGCCGTTTAGTAACAAGGGCACGGCTTTAGCCGGGCCGATAACCAACTACCCTGACGTTGCTTCGGCAACCCTAAAATCGCTCACGCGACGCCAACTTGCTATCTCGCCGCCTTGCATGTCATTTCCGGCTTTCCGCGCATAATGGTTTTATGCGGAGATCGGCGGACCCTCAAACCTCGTTCCTTAGGTCACTGAACCGCGCCCGCATTTTCGATCTGAAAGCCGAGAAAGATTACTAGAAATATAACCCCCCCACCCCCCCCTCCCCGGGGTTACTCGAAAGGCAATAGGGTAACCAACTCGCAACATATCGATAAATCAATTACTTACAAAATGTAACAACGCGAAATCTGTTACAAAAGGGTCCAAAACAGGGCTGTTTTTCACCTGAATTGGTGCAGTTTTCGACCCTTTTTCGCGTTTTGGCGCAAATTCACGTTTCCGTGAAGCCTTCGCATGTTAACGATTTGTGCAACAGGCGCCTTTGAACGTCTCAGCCTTCTTCCGCTTCGCGCAGCTTGGCGATCACGGTGAAGTCTTCGAGCGTGGTTACGTCGCCCTTCACCTCGCCGTGCGTGGCCAGCTCGCGCAGCAGGCGGCGCATGATTTTGCCGCTCCGCGTCTTGGGCAGTGCTTCGGTAAAGCGGATATCGTCGGGCCGCGCCAACGCGCCGATCTCTTTCGCAACCCACTTGCGCAACTCGTCTTTGAGTGCGTCGCTTGGCTGATTGCCGCTTTCGAGCGTCACAAACGCTGAGATCGCCTGACCCTTGAGATCGTCCGGCCGGCCGACGACCGCGGCTTCGGCGACCTTGGGATGCGCCACCAGCGCCGACTCCACTTCCATCGTTCCCAGCCGGTGGCCGCTCACGTTGATCACGTCGTCGACGCGTCCCATTAGCCAGAAGTAGCCGTCGGCGTCTTTGCGTGCGCCGTCGCCGGTAAAGTAACAGCCGGGCACATCGCTCCAATAAGTTTTCTTGAACCTCTCGGGATCACCGTAGACGGTGCGCGCCATCGAGGGCCAGGGCCGCTTGAGCACCAGCAGGCCGCCGTGGCCGGCCGGAACAGGCTCATAGTGGCCATTGGCATCGGGCCGCGTAACCACTTCGGGCTGGATGCCGAAGAAGGGCCGCGTGGCTGAGCCGGGCTTGGTGGGCACAGCGCCGGGAATTGGCGCGATGAGGATGGCGCCGGTCTCAGTCTGCCACCACGTATCGACGATGGGGCAGCGGTTGTGGCCGATCTTCTCGCGGTACCACATCCACGCCTCGGGGTTGATGGGCTCGCCAACGGTTCCAAGCAGTCGAAGCGAGCTGAGATCGTGCTTATCGACGTGCTCGTCGCCCCACTTGATGAAGGCGCGGATCGCGGTGGGCGCGGTGTAGAAAACGGTCACCTTGTGGTCGTCGACAATCTTCCAGAAGCGCGAAAAGTCGGGCCAGTTGGGCGCGCCCTCGTACATCAGCACGGTCGCGCCGTTCTGCAGCGGCCCATACACCACATAAGAGTGGCCGGTGACCCAGCCGATGTCGGCCGTGCACCAGAAAATGTCCTCGTCGCGCAGGTCGAAGACATATTTGGTGGTGAGGTAGGTTTGCGCCGCGTAGCCGCCGGTAGTATGCAGCAGGCCTTTCGGCTTTCCCGTCGAGCCTGAGGTGTAGAGGATGTAGAGCGGATCCTCCGAGTCCTGCTCTGCCGCGGGGCATTCGGGCGCAGCCGTGGCCATCAGATCGTGCCACCAATGGTCGCGGCCCTCCACCATCTTCACCGGGGAGCCGGTGCGCTTGTACACCACAACGTGCTTTACGGTGTGGCAGGCGTGCATGGCTTCATCCACCGTTGCCTTGAGCTTGACTTCGTTGCCGCGCCGGTAGCTGGTGTCCTGCGTCAGAATGGCGATGCAGCCGGAGTCGTTAACGCGGTCGGCGATGGCTGTAGCCGCGAATCCGCCGAAGATGACATTGTGAACAGCGCCGATGCGCGCGCAGGCCAGCAGCGCGATGGCCAGCTCGGGCGTCATGCCCATGTACACGGCCACGCGGTCGCCCTTCTGGATGCCGAGAGACTTGAGCGCGTTGGCGAACTTCTGCACCTCAACGTGCAACTCGGCGTAGGTCAGGCGGCGAATTTCGCCCGGCTCGCCTTCCCAGATGATGGCCGTCTTTTGTGCGCGGGCGCCCAGCGCATGCCGGTCGACACAGTTGTAGCTCAGATTGGTTTTGCCGCCCGCGAACCACCTGGCCCAGGGAAGATCCCAGTCGAGCACCTTATCCCACTTTTTGAACCAGTGAAGCTCGCTCGCAACCCCGGCCCAGAATTTTTCGGGATCCTCGATCGACTCCTGGTACATGGCCTCGTACTGTTCCAGGCTCTTGATGTGCGCCGCTCGAGCGAACTCCGCAGGCGGCGGAAAGACGCGGTTTTCCCGCAGCGTGGAGTCGATGTCGA
>DATJSB010000073.1:0-6603 GCA_035504315.1 Occallatibacter sp. | reverse complement strand
ATGCTGATCCGGTGCGAGGCGAGAGCTTTGCTCATTCCTTCCACTGCCTGCTCAAGCAGTGCGCGCGGATGCTGCGGCTCCATGTGCACCTTCACCACGTTGGCGTCCACCTCCGCCATTTCGACGGCCTCGCCGATCAGCAGGTCCAGCCGCGCAGCCTCCTCGTCGATGATGGCCGCCAGGTCGCGGCGTCCTTCCGCATTTAGTCCATCGTTATTGTGTCCTTCGCTCTCCAGCAGCGTAGTCGCGGCGGCACGGATTGAAGTCAGAGGTGTGCGCAGCTCGTGGGTGAGCGAGTCAATCAGCGCCGAGCGCAGCCGCTCACCTTCGCGCGCCGCCTCAATGCGTGCCGAAGTCTCAATGGCCACCGCCCGGGCAACGGCAATTGCCACCTGTGCGCCGACCGCTGTCGCCACCTCGCGCGACAGCTTTTCGGGTTGCCACGAGAGTGCTCCCACCGGCCGCAGGCCCAGCGTAAGTGCCATGGTGTAGTAGCCGGCAAACGAGCTGAGGGTCGGGTTCATACCTACGGCCGTTGCCATCATGCTGGCTCGCACGCTGGCCGGAATCTCTGCAACCGATGCGTAGAACTGGTCGCGATCGCAGACGTAGAGAATCACGCCATTGAGCGCAAAAACCCGATCGATAAACCGAGGCAGATCGTGGATGAGCTGCTCGGCATCCTCGCATAGCATCATCTCCTGGCTGAGTGCGTAGAGACGTTCCACATCGTCCTGGCGCTGCTCGGCGTCGCGGCTCTCCCGCTGCGCTCGCTCGGCCACCCGCCCCACGATGAAGCAACTCGCCACGAAGCAGGCCATGGCCACCCACTCCTGGGCGCCGGCCAGATAGAACGTCCGGTAGGGTGGCAGAAAGTAGTAATCAAAACAGATGGCGCAAAGCGCCGCGACGTAGAGCGAGAGTCGCATTCCGGCCTGCGTTGCCGCCCACACCACCAGCACCAGGAAGAGAATGCCGGCTGTCGTGGAATCGGCATGCAGCCAAACCATCGTTGCCGCAACCGCAACCGCCAGCGCCGTGGCTCCGGCCCACTTCAAAGTGCTTTGTGCCAAGCCGGGTATCTGCATTTCGTCCCCACCGGAATGATACTAGGTTGTCTCTGACCAATCCGTTGCAGATCTGCGTTGTAAAAGGGCACGATCTGGGAACCCGCCCAGCGGAAGGTTCGCATGCCGTAAAGCGCCGGAAACTGCATGGGCCTTACAGGCTGCGGAAGAATTCGTCTTTGAGTCGTTTTGTAACAAGTCCTCCACCGCCATTGCCGACCCTCCATGGATGAAACTGGGTGTCCCACCCTCGGCGCGCCTTTGTTCTTGCGCCTAGGGTGGGTTAGCACGAACCTGGACGGCTTTACGTATTCTCAACAACTTACCAATCTGTTTCTTTTTAGGGCACGGCTTTACTGAGCACCGCGTAAGTGATTTCCGGTAAGCGCGCCGTAGGCGCAGTGGTTGTTAGCCCCGCGTTTCAACGTGGGGAACGAAATGACGCAACACCTTTGCACAGTCCCCGGACGGCGCAAGGACATTTCTTTTGCAGGGACCAATGGCCGGGCCGGTAGAACCTTTGAAGCGGGTCGGGCTTTATCCGCTGAGCGACTGTTTCCCATGCCAAAGGGAGTTTTTCCGCAACCTGCTTTAGCCACCGAGCCACATTCTTGACCTTACGTCGCCGAAAACTCGACTCGGCAGACACCGCCTCCACCCTCCCCGATGATGTAATCTTCGTGAGGAAAGAAGTAAGCGATGCCTGGAAGAATTCTTATTATTGACGACGAGCCCCAGATCACGCGGGTGCTGCGTGCGGCGCTTTTGGCTCAGGGGTACGATATTCGCACGGCCAACGATCCTGAGGAAGGTTTGCAAGTCTTCCGCGACTGGCCGCCGGACCTGGTGATTACCGACCTCATGATGCCGGGGATGAACGGAGTGGACGTCTGCCGGGCTATCCGCTCGAATGGCAAAACACCCATCCTGGTGCTTTCGGTCCGCGAACACGAACGCTCCAAGGTCGAGGCTCTTGATGCCGGCGCCGACGACTACGTCACCAAGCCCTTCAATATTCAGGAACTGCTCGCCCGCGTCCGCGCTCACCTGCGCCGCGCTCCCGAACGCACCTCAACGGCCATTGAGGCGGGCGACTTTGTGATTGACGCCAACGCCCACAGCATCACCGTGCAGGGCAAGCCGGTCCACCTCACCCCCAAGGAATTTGATCTGTTGCTGCACCTGGCGCGCCATGCCGGCAAGGTGATAACCCACCGCGCGTTGTTGACCGCCGTGTGGGGCGCGCAATCGGCGCACCAGCCTGAGTACCTGCGCGTCTTCGTCGGGCAGCTCCGCAAGAAGCTCGAAAACGAAACCAGCCGCCAGTACATCCAGACCGAGCCGTGGGTAGGTTACCGGTTCCTGCCCGAGGGATGGACGGGCAGCCAGGACTAATCTCTCTCCGCCAATGGAATCGAACCTTCGCGCACCTTGGATCCAAGGCCCGGCTGCTCGCCCCTCTGCGCCGGAAATGCTTGTTTTCCACGGCTTTGTGCGCTCGCAGAATCGATCTTTATAGAATCTTTAGGAAAGTTTTTCGAGACTCAAACCTGCTGTCAGCAACAATCGATTTCGGCATGTAGTTCCGGGGCAAAACCAGCCCTGCGCATGCCGGGTACGTGGTGTGCCCAGGGGCGATTGCAGGCTGAAACGTCAACAAACCTTCTGCCTGCAATCAGCCCTCCTGATCTTTCCGGAGTCTTTGAAATGCAAGATGCATTGATGCTGTTCTTCACAGCCGTGTTCTTCGGCGTGGCCTTCCTCTACGTCAAGGCCTGCCAGAAGTTGAGGTAAACCCTATGCACGTTGACTTTGTGACCGCTGCTGCTCTGGCGATCTCCATCCTCCTGTTGGGTTACCTGACACTTACCCTGCTGTTCCCGGAGAAATTCTGAAATGACGGCCAATGGCTGGTTGAAGTTTGCCATTTACTCTTTGGTTCTGCTCGCCACAACGCCGGCGGTGGGAATCTACCTGGCGCGTGTGTTTGAGGGCGAGCGCACCTGGCTCGATCCGCTGCTCAGACCCATCGAGAGATTTCTTTACAAGATCTGCGGCGTGAACCACGAGAAAGAGATGAATTGGCGCCAGTACGCCTATGCGATGCTCGGCTTCTCGGCCTGTACGCTGCTGATCACCTACGCGATCGAACGACTGCAGCACTTCTTGCCATGGAATCCGCAAAACCTGGCCAACGTGGGAACCGATCTGGCGTGGAACACCGCCGCCAGCTTTACCACCAACACCAACTGGCAGTTCTACACGCCTGAGAGCACCATGAGCTATCTCACTGAGATGGCCGGTCTCGCCACCCACAACTTCTGGTCGGCGGCCGTCGGCATCGTCGTTGCTATCGCTTTCATCCGCGGCATCAAGCGCACCACCACGGGCACCATCGGTAACTTCTGGGTGGATACCACCCGTTGCCTGCTCTACGTGCTTGCGCCGGCGTGCGTGCTCTACGCGCTTGTGCTGGTGGCCACGGGAGTGCCGCAGAATTTTCACGCTTACACGCAAGCCCATCCGCTCGAGCAGCCCTCCCAAACGCAGACCATCGGCCAGGGACCCGTCGCCTCGCAGGAAGCCATCAAGATGCTGGGCACCAACGGAGGCGGATTCTTCAACGCCAACAGTTCCCACCCCTATGAGAATCCAACTCCTGTCTCGAATTTCATCGAGATCCTTTCCATCTTCATCATCCCCGCGGGGCTCACCTTTACACTCGGCCGCATGACCGGCTCGCCCGGCCATGGCTGGGCTGTCTTCGGAGCCATGTTCCTGCTATTCGCTGCGGGCTTCACGGTTTGCTACTGGGCTGAATCGCACCCCTACACCGCAATTCACGGGGCCGCTCAGACCGGCAGCGCCACTGCGCCCGCAGGCAACATGGAGGGCAAAGAAGTGCGCTTCGGCATCGCCGACTCCACCTTATTCGCCACCATCACTACCGACGCCAGTTGCGGCGCCGTCAACAGCATGCACGACAGCTACACGCCCCTTGGCGGAATGGTTCCGCTGTCGAACATCATGCTCGGCGAGGTGGTCTTCGGCGGCGTCGGCGCCGGCATGTACGGAATGCTGATCTTCGTCGTTCTCTCCGTCTTCATCGCCGGCCTCATGGTGGGTCGCACGCCCGAGTATCTGGGCAAGAAAATCGAGGCCTACGATGTGAAGATGGCCATGCTCTACGCACTCATCTTCCCGCTCATCATTCTCACCTTCACTGCGATCTTTGTATTGTTGCCCAACGTAGGAGTCTCCCAGATCACCAACCCGGGTCCGCACGGATTCTCAGAGATTCTCTACGCATTTACTTCGGGCGCCGGCAACAACGGATCGGCCTTCGCGGGCTTGAACCCAAATTGGTGGTTCAACATCGCGATGGGCTTTGACATGCTCATCGGCCGCTTCCTCATGATGATTCCGGTGCTCGCCTTGGCCGGCAACCTGGCAACCAAAAAGAGCGTTCCGCCTTCACCTGGAACCTTCCCGGTGAATACTTCGCTCTTTACCGTTCTTCTGGTCGGCGTAGTGCTGATCGTGGGCGCGCTCACTTTCTTCCCGGCGCTGAGCCTGGGGCCGATTCTGGAACACTTGCTGCTCAAGTCAGGGACGCTGTTTTAGGGACTGAGGATTGGAATACTGGAACGGTCATTCACCCTCAACGAATGCGGGGCTTTGTATCAGGGCACGAACGGTCAGTCAGGGCTTTCCGTCCTGACTGCCAAACAATCGGGTTTTGTTCAAGGGCACGACTTTGCAAGTTGCAGAAAAACTCTTCGGGATGTGGTCTTGTATCAGGGCACGACTTTACAGGTTGCGGAAAAACTCTTCGGGATCCGGTCTTGTATCAGGGCACGACTTTACAGGTTGCGGAAAAACTCCCCGGGATGCGGTCTTGTATCAGGGCACGAGTTTACTCGTGCCGATAATGCTCGCAAGATGAGCCTGGGCTTCAGCCCCTGAGGGATGGTTTTCGTGCATTGCGCCGAACTTGACGAGTTTTTCCGCAGCCTGTTTAGTCGGGCCGAAGCAAGCTTCCCAAAACGGCGGGCTTTATTGAGGGCCGCGTAAGGACTGTCCGGCAAGCGCGCCGTAGGCGCAGTGGTTGTTAGCCCCGCGTTTCAACGTGGGGAAAGGGATCGCGCAATACTTCTACGGAGTCCCGTAGGGACGGCGCATGGACAATTCATTTGCAGGTACGAACAGTCCCTGCTAAGAGCTAGGAAAAAATGGCTGAGAAAACAAGTCTTTGGAATACGCAGATCATGGGCCAGGCGCTGATCGATTCCGTGCGCAAGCTTGACCCGCGCGGCATGGTCAAGAACCCGGTGATGTTTGTGGTCGAGGTGGGCAGCGTGCTCACCTCTCTCCTGCTCATCGAGAACTACCGCCATGACCCCGCTAAGTTCGGCTTCAACCTCCAGATCACGCTCTGGCTGTGGTTCACGGTTCTTTTTGCCAACTTCGCCGAGGCCATGGCCGAGGGACGCGGCAAGGCCCAGGCCGACACTCTGCGCAAGGCAAAGGGCGAAACCATCGCCAAGCGCTACAAGGACGACGGCAGCTTTGAAGAAATCGCCAGCGGTCTGCTGCGGGCCGGCGACCTGATCTACGTTGCGGCCGGCAACTACATCGCCGGCGACGGCGAAGTGATCGAGGGTGTGGCCTCGGTTGACGAGTCGGCGATCACCGGCGAGTCGGCGCCCGTCATTCGCGAAGCCGGCGGCGACCGTTCAGCCGTCACCGGTGGCACCAAGGTGCTCTCTGACTGGATCAAGGTGAAGATCACTTCGAATCCCGGTGAAACCTTCCTCGACCGCATGATCGCGCTGGTTGAAGGCGCTCAGCGGCAGAAGACGCCCAACGAGATCGCGCTCAGCATTCTGCTTTCGGGATTAACCATCATCTTTCTGCTGGCAGTGGTTACGCTGCAGCCCTTTGCCATTTACTCCAAGGCTCCGCAAACCGTCTTTGTGCTCGTATCGCTGCTGGTCTGCCTCATCCCAACCACGATTGGCGGCCTGCTGTCGGCGATTGGTATTGCGGGCATGGATCGCCTCGTCCAGTACAACGTCCTCGCCATGAGCGGCCGCGCCGTTGAAGCCGCAGGCGACGTGAACACGCTGCTCCTCGACAAAACCGGCACCATCACCCTGGGTAACCGCCAGGCAACGGAGTTCCTGCCTGCGCCCGATGTGAGCCACGAGCGCCTGGCCAACGCCGCGCAGCTTTCATCACTCTCTGATGAAACGCCCGAGGGTCGCTCGATCGTTGTGCTCGCCAAGGAACAGTACAACCTGCGCGGACGCGATCTTGCCGGTACGCATGCCGAATTTGTTCCATTCACCGCCCAGACCCGCATGAGCGGCGTCAATCTGCCGGGTACGCGCATTCGCAAGGGTTCGGTCGACGCCATCGCGCGCTTCCTCGAAGAGCAGGGCTCGTCGCTGCCGCAGAAAGTGCGCGAAAACGTTGAAGAAGTGGCGCGCATGGGCGGCACACCGCTCGTTGTCGCAGAAAACTCGACGGCGCT
>DATJSB010000072.1:0-5714 GCA_035504315.1 Occallatibacter sp. | reverse complement strand
GGTCGCTGGGGTGGAAATCGTGCCATACGTCGTTCTCGCCCTCGACCTTGGAACCACCAAAGCCTTCGGGCTCGGCCTAGTCTGGCCCGATTTTCGCTCGCAACGCCAACCGCCCCAGTAGTGTTAACAGGCCCTAGCTGTCGAGGTGCTTCCCGTCCAGCGCGTCGTCCTCAATGAACTCGCGCCGCGCCTCAACCATAGCCTCGTATTATCATGGGCGGAATGTCGACCGGGATGCGCATCACCGTTACAAGCCTGCTCTTCGGAGTTCTGTTCTCACCCGCGCCAGGACTCGCACAGCTCGAGACGCTGCACCAGCGCTTCAATACTGTTCTCGCGCAGCACGGGATCGTAGGCGGAGGAATCGCCGTCGTTCGTGCCCAGGAGCCGGCTACGGAGTTTTTCTTCGGAGTGATGCGGAACGGCAGTAATCAGCGAGTCGATGCCGAAACCTCATATAACTGGGCATCGATCACCAAGACCATGACCTCTATCGCCATCCTGCAGCTGCGCGATCGCGGCCAGCTTTCGCTCGACGATCCCGTGGTGCGTTATGTGCCCGAGCTGCGGCAAATCCACGACCATTGGGGAGATGTTGAAGCAATCACCATTCGCGATCTGCTGACGCATAGCGCGGGCTTTCGCAATCCTACCTGGCCCTGGGACTGCGATGATCCCAGCAATTGCGACTGGCAGCCGTTTGAGCCGACTCACTGGACCCAGGTCGCGGCGATGCTGCCCTACACCCACGTCGCGTTCAAGCCTGGTACTCAGTGGAGCTATTCCAACCTGGGCTACGTTTTTCTGGGGCAGATCATCGAGCGGCTCACTGGCGACGATTTCGAGGTCTATATCGACAAGAACATTTTGATGCCGCTCGGCATGACCGGGAGCTACTTCGATCGCTCCCCTTATTTTCTTGAGTCTCACGTCTCAGCCAGCTATCTGCGGGCCGGGCAGAAGCTCACCGAGCAGCCGTTCAACTTCGATACCGGAATCACCACCTCGAACAGCGGACTCAAGGCGCCCATATCCGACATGGTGAAGTATCTCCGCTTCCTCATCGGCGATTCCGCCAATCCCGCCTATGCTTTCGTTCTCAAGCGCACTTCGCTTCAGGAAGCATGGACTGGCGTGCTTCCGGTTACCGGGCAGGACAAGACCGCCTACACCAGGGATGCACCCCAAATGGGACTCGGCTTTTTTGTGCTCAATATCGAGGGGCATCGCTATGTGTATCACGATGGCGACCAGGGCGGATTTTCGTCGGAGATATTTATCGATCCTGCGCGCCACGTGGCCGCAGTTCTCGCGGTCAACACCACCGATACGGGCGGGCCTGCGCCATCGGCCGCGCTGCACCCCCAGTCCAATACCGAGCCGGAGCCCGGCGCCGATCTGCGCCTCACGTTGCGTCACGAACTCATCGAGAATGTTTTTCCTTCATTTGAGGGGAAGAGCCGGGCCGAAAGATAACCCCGATCAAAGATGGGCGCCCCCGTCCGTGGTGCGAAAGAGTCAACGGAGGGTTGCCGTTCGACTCCGATTGCTGCCCAGCCTCTGCTCGGGGCGGGCTTTCGGATCGTTCGGTCAACAGTCGTCGCCAACTATGGGCCAAAGTTCGCACAGGATGACAACGGTGATTTGGCTCAAACGCTCGATGCGGTAGCGTGCACCGATGGTGCAATGTTATCCGCGGAAACCGAATCCCAATGCGGCGCTGTCCCCAGGAGTGCAATTCCCGGCGCGCTCAAAGGACAAATAGTGAATGTTCAGTCCGAGTGTTACTCCAGAGTGATCTCAAATGTCGAGAGAACTTGTCACACTGGGATTTGCAAAACTACGCAGGTGTGATCAGTGCACGGACGCCATCCCAGCCGCTTCGCAACTGAACTTCTACGGGCATCTTCTGCAGCTTGCCTCCATCGCTCGATTCCCACCAAGAGAGATCTTCAGTCGCATGATCATCTTTCGTTTCGCCTGCAAAGACTTTGGCGATAATAGATCGTTCTGGAATTCTCATGTTGGGAAAGATCACGAAATTTGCAGTTCGAGCGGCATCATTAGGTGTTACCTGGACCGCCCGCAGCACTTCTTTGGGCCGGTCCTGAATTCCAAGCGCCCCCTGTGCAAGTTCTCGGCGTTCTCCCGAATGTCACGGATGCGGTCACCTACAGTTGGCATAGCCACCAAGCCAATGAGAATTGAATGTTCATCCACGCCTTTTTTATGTGATTTCAGTAACTCGTCAACAGATTTGTTCGCACGACTCAGCGAATAACTAGCCATGTGATAAATGTTCTATTGCGTAGCGAACCTGGAAAATCTACATTCTTACTTATCGGCGACGAATCTGTTGACTCCCCGATCTGAATCGGCGAATACTTGTTCCCATCCCGGTGGCAAATCCAGTGATGTGAGGTCCAGATGCCAACTCCGATCACGCGACTGGTTGTTTTAATGCTTGAGAACCGCTCATTCGACCATATGCTCGGATTCCTCAAGCAAACCAATGCCGCCATCAATGGCCTGACTGGAGACGAATGGAATTATCCGGCTGCGGAAGGCACAGTCAACGTCACTGTCAGCGACGATGCCGGTGACGTTGAAGACCTCAACCCCGACCCAAACCACGAATTCGCCCACGTAACCAACCAGATATCTTCGACCGGCGACCCGGTCGGCAATCCCGATATGAAGGGCTTCGTGCGCGACTACTTTGAGGACTGCAACGACGCAACCCATGCCGCGGGAATCATGAAATGCTTTACTCCGCAGACGCTGCCGATTCTTTCTACCCTGGCCACGCAATATGGCGTCTGCGATCGATGGTTTTCTTCAGTGCCCGGCTCCACAATCCCCAACCGCTGTTTCGTACACGGCGCCAGTTCCGCCGGCTCTCTCACGCAGGATGCCATCGCCGCTCCCTTCATGCTGCACACCATTTTTGAGAGCTTCGACGACACCACACCCCACGACTACGCCATTTATACGGCAGGCTCATCCATCCTCCTCGCCAATAAGTACCTCATCCAGAACATGGGCAAGTTCCACCCCTACGCAAATTTCGTCGTTGACGCGACCAGCGGCAATCTTCCCGCATACACGTTCATCGAACCCGCCTATGACGACGACGGAGAGGGAACTTTTGCCAGCAGCCAGCACCCCGATTTTCCCGTCGACCGCGGCGAGGGGCTGATTCGCGAAATCTACTACGCCCTCACCAAAAGCCCCGACTGGAACAGCACGCTCTTCCTCATCCTTTACGACGAACACGGCGGAATCTTTGACCACGTCTCGCCGCCTGTTCTGACGCGCAACCCCATCTTCTCGAACCTTCCCGACGTCGAGCACTCCGGGCCGCCCGACGTGTTCGATTTCACTCGTCTCGGTGTCCGGGTTCCCGCGGTCTTCGTCTCCCCGTGCATCCCGCCCAACACCGTGATCAACGACCGGGACTATGACCACTGCTCCGTGGTCTCCACCGTCCGCAAGCTCTTTTGCAATCCGACCAGCCAGCCGCTGAACTGGCGCGAAGCTCAGGCCGCAACATTCGAAAACGTACTCACCCTCACCGGATCCAACATCCGAACCGATGTGGTCAACCTGCCCGACCCCGTTGTCTCCGCCGGTGTCAATATCAGCGCCGCTGCGGACACGCCCATTTTGCGCGCCCCAACCGATCTCACCGTCCTGATGGCCGGCGCCATGCAGTACTCGCTCCAGCAGCAAGGCCTTCAGCCGCCCGGCGACTACACAACCCTCACCAACTCCACCCAGGTGTCCGCTTACCTGAAACAGGCCCAGCAGATCTTGCAAAATGCGGCGGGAGATGGACAATGACCCTGCTTCCTCGCGCTCGCAATCTTTTCCGTATCCTGGCGGCCGGCTTCATGCTTACTGCCGCGTCCATGTCGCTGGCGCAAACCTATGCAAGTTGCAAGGGTTTCTCAGAGAGCCTCTCCAAGGACAATCTGCATCTCAAAATCGATTGCCTTGAAGCGTGGTTTTCCGAAGACCCCGCTCACCTCACGTTTTCTGGCATGCCTCCCGGCAACGGCATGGCGTTTGGCGGAGTGCTCGAACAGAATAACCACTACGTCTCGCCGTTCTCGCTGCCCGCCGGCCCTGGCGCCGTTCCCGGCCTGACCGGTCCCCAGCCGCCTGACTTCACTACCGGAAAACTTCCTTCGGTCGCGTCCGGCTCGCTGTGGAGCGCCGATGGACGTCTCGCAGCGGTCTTCTCAACAAACGGTAGCTGGGTCACCACCGGGACACTGACCGTCATGCCCGAAGGCTATAAAGACGGCCATCGCACCGATCACCTGGGTGTCCAGATCAGTTGCAACAAGCTCGGGGCTCTGTGCACGAAGCAGATCTTCGGCCTGCATTTCGAAGCCTCACATCGCAGTCTCCAGACCATTTCGTTCTACGGCATCGGTGCTGACTCGCCCCTGGTCAAGTACGTCTTTCACGAAGACGACACATTCGCATCCATCCGCGCTGCGCTTCCCCTCGCCGACTGGTTCACCTTCGAATCAGGCGCAGAGTTCCGCCTAACCGATCTTCCCCGCACCACTGCACCCAACTCGGTAAGCGCAAACTTCACCACCGCGGCAGCTCCCGGTCTCTCTTCGCAACCTGGCTTCGGTCATTATCACGTCGCGCTCCGCACCAGCCCCATCGCTATCCTGTCCCCCAAAACCGACGATCAGGACGAGAACCATACTGGGCCCCTGATGAAGCCATACGTCCAGTTCACCTTCAACAACAGTTTGGAATACCACTGGTACTCCGCGCCTGGGCATTCAGCCTCCTCGTTCCAGCAGTTTGTCGAGGACTCGGACGAAAACATTCAGCTTGGCACCCGAGTCCGTCACTACGTGCAGGTTGGCGACGCCAAAACCGGCGCCGAGCACTTCTGGGATTCCATGCTCGCTAAAACCTGCGGCGACAAAAACATCGACTGGTCCAAGCCGGACAACTATGTGCTCAAAGTGCGCCAGCCCTGCGGCTTCGGAGACCTTGACCTGGTTTCCCATATCGTTGCTTCCAGAACCGGGCCCGATTCGGCGGTCCCGTTTTACCTCCAGCCCACCATCGGCGGCTCCGATATTGACTCCCGGCTCAGCTTGCGCGCGTGGCCCGACTACCGCTTCCGCGCCCCCGATGCGCTCTTCGTTCAGACCAACTACATCCTGCCGTTCTACAACATTCTGGTCTTCTATGATGCCGGAACTGTTGGCCCCACCTTCTCCAGCCTCTCGTTTGCAGGCCTTCGCCAGGATGCCGGCTTCGGCGTCGCCTTGTCGCTCCAGGGCCGCATCGCTGCTCAGGGATACCTCGCACTCGGCGCAGGCCACGGACCCGTCTTCGGCTACAACTTCTCCAAATTCTTCTGAGGCTCACACGCCTCCAAGGTCTCGATGACCTTCCGCCTGCCACTTGTGAGTCGGTTCCAATTGGTATCGGTAAACACCCCCGGCAACGGCGATCCTCAACATCGATATGGCGTTTTCGGTTTAAGTCTTTACACAGTCGGCGCAGCTAAGTGGCTCTTTCCTTAAGAAAGAGCCCTGGAGTTTCTACATTTTTTAAGCAGCCGCGGCAGCCAGAAGAGTCTGGGGAGCGGTATTGAGGCGAAAGGAGCGGAGTAATTCAGGGTGTTGCGTCATTTCCTGTCTCAGGAGAGTGACCAGATCCAGGCAGGAGGG
>DATJSB010000071.1:0-4628 GCA_035504315.1 Occallatibacter sp. | reverse complement strand
CGACGCCGAACGCGAACGGCGGTGTGATTTCCGGACCGAAGTTCTTCCAAAACAACACGCCGGATGCCCGCTTCTTTCAGCTATCGTTGAAATACATCTTCTAGGAAAAAATGTTTGAAAAACATCGGAAACGGCTTCTCTTTTACGAGAAGCCGTTTCATTTCGCCGCATCGACCCGCGGACACACCTTGTTTCATTCTCATCGGTTTATGGAGAGAACATGTTGCGACGGAACGATCTCACCTGGTGTCTTGCTCCTGTCATGGTGGTGTTTTGCGGTGCATCTCTGAGTCGTGCCCAATCCCGTCCGGTGGAGGTTAGCTCTCCCGATCGCCGTATCACACTGCGCTTTTCCGTACAGCCCGGCAAGGGACTGGAGTCAGACCAGGACGGTCAGCTCATGTACTCGGTCAACTTTCATGACAAGGAAATCTTTGAGAACTCCGCTCTACGCCTTGAATTAGCCAACCAGCCTCCGCTTGGTGCTGCGGTCCACATTGTAGAGAGTACTTCTGGCTCCGGCATCGACGTTTACACACTCCTCGCTGGTAAGGCCTCAGCGATTCACGATGCTTACAACAGCCTGACCGTCCATGCTATCGAGAGCGCGAGTCCCGGGCGCAAATTCGACATAGAAGCACGCGTTTATAACAGCGCCGTGGCCTTCCGGTATCACGTGCCCAAACAGGCTGCGCTCTCGCGGTATCAGCTTACACAGGAGGACACAGAATTTCGCCCCGTGATGGATGCTTCGGTCTGGGCGTTGCGCCTGCCGAACTACCAGAGTGCCTACGAGAGCGAGTATGTGCCGTCCGTGTTGAGTGCCTTGAGCAATCAGGGCGGTGTGTCGAGCTACATTCTGAATGGCGCCCCGATGCTGATGCACATGCCAGGTGTCGCGTGGGCAGCTGTCGGAGAAGCCGACCTCGAGGGCAATGCCGCGATGTACCTCGAGAATCCTACCGGCAACTGGACCGGCCATTACATCGTGAGCAAGATTTCATCCCCGGTCGACGGAAACGGCCCCGCGGTTGACGCGAGCCTTCCGCACGACACTGCCTGGCGCGTCATCCTGCTTGGTGACACGCCTGGCGAACTGGTCGAGTCCAACGTGTTCACGGACCTGAATCCTCCGAATCGCGTGGCGGACACAAGCTGGATTCATCCCGGTAAGGCGTCTTGGAATTGGTGGGATGGTGACCTGGGGCCGGACGGCAAGTCCGCATACACGACGGAGAACATGAAGTACTACGTCGATTTCGCCGCCGCTTCCGGATTTCCGTACATGATGCTCGACGCCGGTTGGTCAACCGGTGACATCACCAAAATGCGCGGCAACGTGGATGTGCCCGAACTCGTGCGCTATGCCACGAAAAAGAATGTGAAAGTGTGGATCTGGCTGTATTCAAAGTCAGTTGCCGCGCAGATGCAAGAGGCATTCCCGCTGTATGAGAAGTGGGGCGTGGCCGGCGTGAAGATCGATTTCGTTCTGCGCAACGATCAGGTAGGGATCAAGTGGTACTACGATGTGGCGAAGCTTGCGGCAGAGCATCATCTGATGGTCGATTTTCACGGTGCCACACAGCCGTGGGGCATCCAAAGAACTTATCCGAACGTTCTCGACTACGAGGCGGTTCTAGGTCTGGAAAACAACAAAGCTGGCCGGCGCGATGGCCCGATTAACCGAACGACATTTCCTTTTACGCGCATGTTGAGCGGGCCAATGGACTACACACCGGGCGGCTTCGACAACGTCACGCCGGAGGAATTCGTCGCTCGCGACAAGGCTCCTATGGTCATGGGTACGCGTGCGCAACAGCTTGCGCTGTACGTGGTCTTCGAGGAGCCACTCGCAATGGTCTCAGATGTGCCTTCGGCGTATGCCAACCAACCCAGCTTCCAGTTCATAAAGGATGTTCCGACCGCATGGGACGAGACGCGCGTTCTCAATGGCATGCCGGGCGAGTTCGTAACGATTGCGCGGCGGCACGGCAACGAATGGTACCTCGGCAGCGTAACGAACTGGACAGCGCGTGATCTGCGTGTGCCTTTGAGCTTTCTTGGAAGTGGAAAATACAGGGCGGAAATCTATGAGGACGCCGCCGATGCTGCACAGAGTCCCAAACATGTCACCATTCGGCGGCAGGATGTGCAGAGCAACAACACGCTCACGCTGCCTTTGGCCATTGGCGGCGGGTGCGCGATTCGGTTTGTGCCGGTGCCATAATCATTAGCTCGCCGCGGCGGTAGAAGAGTCGGTGATGCGGCTCAGAAAGAGCGGGAGGTTGCTGCGAAGGATAATGTGTGGAGCAAGGCGATGCGTCTTCACCGGTCTGTCCGTGTCTATAAGATGACCGAGCAGGGTCTCGAAAGCCATCTTTCCCTGCGCCTCGGGGCGCTGGTAGAGGGTAGCGAGCACCTTACCTGATTCGAGGAGCGGCACCAGCTCTTGAAAGAGATCGGTAGTCACTACCTGTACGCGCCCTAGAAGCTTTTGCTCTTCCAGCGCGCGAAGCACAGGCAGGCTGTTGGCGGTACTGATATAAATCGCGTCAGGGCGGCCTTTGCTCTTGAGCAGGGAAATCGTTTGGCGGTAAGCGTCTTCCGGGCTCTCGTGAGATTCCACGACTGGAAGAAGAGTGAGATGCGGAGCAAACAAAGCCAGGCTGGCGGCAAATCCCCGCAGCTTCTCTGCGTGGTCGAAGGTGGCCAACTCGCCGGTGATGGTAGCGACACGAGACGGCGCCTGCAGCCTGTGAGAAAGCAACTCGGCCGCAAGCGCTCCGCTGGTATAGGCATCGACGGCCACGGAAGCGATGCGACCACTCTCTGGTGCGTCGCTGGCGACGCAAAGCATGGGAATGCCCTGGCTCACGATGCGGCGGATCACGGGAGCGAGTTCGTTCGGGCGGCCGGGAGTGAACAAGATGCCGTCATAGTGTTTGGCTGCCACACCTTCGAGCGCCTTAAGGTCCCCTGAGCCCAGGCGTGGGAAGTCGATAAAATCGAGCGCAATTTGCATCCCGACGGTTTCTTCGGCAGCGGTTCGAATCCCGCTGCGCAGTGGATCAAAAAAGGCGGCAATCTCGCGAGGAAGAACTGCAGCGATGCGGAGCTTGCGGTTGAGCTTGAGCGACCGTGCCGCTATGTTCGGCTTGTAGCCAAGCTGCTCTGCCATGCGCAGCACGCGCGCCTTTGTGCGAGCGCTTACGCCGCTTCGCCCATGCAAAGCGCGGTCAACGGTACCGATCGACGTTCCCAGAGCCTTGGCGATGTCGCGGATTCCTGCCGCTTTGCCGCCCTTGCTGACGGTTGCCACTCTATTCGAAGTCTTCACTCTTTCACCCAGCACCCAGAAGTGATGTGAAGTGGAAAAGATTGATTTTGACAGCGAAACGAAGCAATGTGTAGTGTTGTTTACGTTAACGTACACATAAAGACAATCTATCCACCAATCCCACGCGCGTGTCTGCAATCAGAATGAAGGGCATCCTTGAATCCTATTCGCTGCATGTTCCTTCTCGCCACCATCGCGGGCGCGAGGGTTCGCCTGCTACCTGCGATGTCCCGGGACCAGAAGTCTGATGCCTTCCTGCAATTGCCTCCGAGAGGATCCACAAAATGCCTGACTTGTTCCGCAGAGCTCCTGCGCATACGTCGACGCCTTGGCGTTCACTTTTATCAGTCATTGCTTGTTGCGCTTTTGTGTTCGCAAGCGCGCCGCCAATGCCGGCCCAGCCAAACAACATCGTCCCCGCGCAGATTCGTTATGACGAGGCAGGGCGCACGTTTCGCATGGATGCGGCTGATGTCTCGTACATCTTCGGTGTGAACCAGAGCGGCGAGTTGCAGACGCTCTATTGGGGAAAGCGCCTGCGCCCCGCCGATTCCATTCCCGAGGCGCGCGCCGAACCAGGCAGCTCTGCATTCGATCTGCCGGTCAATGCCACTCCGCAGGAGTTTACCGGCTGGGGAGGCGGCCTTGTTGTCGTGCCCGATCTTAAGACCACTTTTCCCGACGGGAATCGCGACCTGGTCCTGCATTACGTGTCGCATGCCATCCGCAACAATGCCCTGACGATTGTTCTCAAGGACATCAGCCGCGATGTATTTGTTGAGCTGACATACGTGATCGATCCAGAAACGGGAGTGCTGGCACGTTCTGCCCGTATTGAGAACCGCACCCACGAGCCATTTACCATTGAGCAGGCATTTGCCGCAACGTGGAATTTGCCCGGCAGCGCTGATTACCAACTCAGATATCTCACCGGCCGCTGGGCGGGGGAGTGGAACCTGCAGCAGTCAGCACTGCATCCAGGCAAAGTGGTGCTCGAGAGCCGGCGCGGATCTACCGGCGACGAGGTGAACCCATGGTTCGCCATCGAGCGCGGTAGTCAGCCCGATCAGGACGTCGGAGATGTATGGTTCGGCGCGCTGGGGTGGAGCGGCTCCTGGCAGATCAACATTGAAGAAGATTGGGCGAGGAGGGTTCGAGTCACTGGCGGGTACACTCCGTTCGATTTCGCGTATGTGCTCGCTCCCGGGCAGTCGCTGGAGACGCCAAAATTCTACGGCGGTTATTCGAGCGCGGGCATTGGCGGAGCTTCGCGGCTGCTGCACCGCTTCGA
>DATJSB010000070.1:0-6364 GCA_035504315.1 Occallatibacter sp. | reverse complement strand
CTTGTCTGAGGAGAAGCGCGTGTCGCGATAGATGCGGAAGACGCTCTTTTCAGCGGGGCGCACAAACGGGGGCGCAAAGTCGAGCATGGCGTCGGTAATCTTGCGGACCACGGCGAGCATCGGTTCCTTGAGCTCGGCTTCAAACTGCGCCTTGCGCGGCTGAAACCACTCGCGGTCATTGTGCTTGGCGAGGTTGCGCAGAAAGGTGAGGGCTTCAGGGCGGAAGTAGGGGAGAGCGGTGGCGGGCGCGGGAGATTTCTTCGGAGGCATGGCAAGAGCAGTGTACAGCGACGCTGGTTCAAAGATTTCCGAATAGTCTCACCCTTCGAAAGGCCCTATTTCGGGGCAGAATGCTTCAAGGCATGAGTCCAGTCGCGCCAGATTATTCCTCTAATTTGAGAAGTGTGATTTCACGCGAAGCCGGGCGCTTCGTGGTCCTGTTCGTGTTGCACACGGGCTGACCGGGACCTCGAAGAGTGGTCGTTGTCGATTTTATCGACGAAGAAAACTCGGTTGACAATGAGTTCCCTAAAGACACCGATTGACAGTCACGTCAATCTAGCCGCAGATGACGCTCATAGCGGTAGGGTTCCTACGAAGGCAAGCAGGGTCTTCTTGGCGTCCTCGAAGGGTACGAACAAGTCTCGAGCCGTGTCTTGCAATTCGGCATACCCTTGTTCTGCTCTGCTCCAGAGCCCCTCTGCTTGAAACAGATCCATGCTCACCTCAACGTTGCGACTTGAGGCCTTCCGTAAAAGAAAATCGGCCACGACATCTGGTCTGAGGTGAGCTCCGCGCTTCAGGGCCACGACGATATCAAGAACATCCTGTGGTCGCGTGCGATTTCGAGGAACCTGCTGCAATAACGCGCGAAGTTTCTCAGCAATGATGTCTTCCTGGGTAGAAACTTGCAGCAGATTTGCGCTTGCAAGCTCGATCTCCTCCGCAGCGCAGATGGGTTCATTCAGGCTGATCTCCACAGGAATGCTGGCTAAGGATGGCCTTCCTTCGCCTATTCGCTGTTGATTTCGGATATCATCCGCGAGCGCGTAACCGATGGACACGTTGAAAGTAATAAAACTTCGTCCCTCGCCGGGAGGTTGCTGCTCTATTCTTTGGAGGCGGTAGAGAGTGCCGGAAGCAGCGGAGACCCGCTGTAGGCTCGGCTCAAAGAAGGCCCGGATCCGATTAACAGTCAGCCCCGAATCGCGTGAAGAGAAATCCAGATCGATCGTGCTTCTATTCGGCTGCCAAATGCAATCGAGTGCATTTCCGCCTTTGAAGACCAGAGAACTGCTCAATACCTGAGAGCCTGCAATTGATTGCAAGATGCCATATTGCGCGAATCGTCGACGCGCTTCTGAGACCGGCACCTTATTCTCTGCAGCCCATGCAGCGATAGTCGAAAAGGAAATCGGATACCGGCTAATCAACTTGCTTCCTCCAGAGGAGCTATCGAAGCATTCAGTGAAATCTTCCAGCGCTCACTGAAGACGGGCTCGAATGGAGCGCTCGCAAGGAGTTTGCTCGATCCGCCTCGCTGTGCCTTGGTGGTCCACTCATCAAGCTTCGAGTCTGAGAATCCGAGCTTCTCCAGAACGTATCCAACTCGCTGTCGCAAGACCCCCATATCTTGACGATCAGTAAAGTCAATTACGGTACGCAATTTGATAGCATCCTTGCCATTCGTCCAAGCTCGAAGAACGTTGGTTAATCCGCCGCACCATTCCGGCGATGCCAACCCGTCTATCAGGGTTTTTTCGAGAGTCATAACCCGTACTGGATAGCCTTTTGGGGTGTACTCGGCGAATCCAAAGAACTTTTCAACGTGGTGCCAGTTGATCGCCGTTCCTTCAATTGCTGCGGGCAAACGCCCGCGTACCAGATTCGGCCGCATCGACCAATCAATCCGACTGGTCCCGACCGGAAGAATAGCGGGGGCGCGATTAGAGGGGACAGACATGTGGATTTCTTTTGGGAATTGGTCTGTGATCTGATGGAACGCCATTGCGGAAAGATGGCTGAGTGCCGCATAGGGATGCAGCTCCATTAGGATTTCATCTTCCTCTATAGGGGACTGCTCGGCGTATGGCGAGGTCACCTTGTAAAGATGCGGGAACTGCCTGTAAGGCGCGAGGTTTCCTGACCCAGCAAGCCGATGCAGCAAAGTACGTGCCTCTAAGAGAGTGGTTGGCGGGTCACTCCAGCGCCGTGCGTCTTTCGGTGTCGCCTTCTGTGCATTTTCGAGCAAGAGCAGGGTCCTCCAATCCGAAACAACTCTTCGCCGATTTGCGGCCAGTTGCTGTTCCAAGGACTCGAAGATGGTTTGCTGATTCATTTTTCAAGTATTGCGATATAGTAACCATATCGTCCTGAGGACGATATGGTTACTATATCATATAACTTCTTTCGACGCAACATCTACTTAATCCTATTATATCAACGATTTGAAAGTATCTCTCCTTGGGAGCAAGTCATTTTTGAGACCCACCGAAGCTAGTTTTCTAGGGCTCTCATCTGTCCTCGAACAGAAGGGGTGGTCCTCAACTCAAGAACGACTCTTTACCGACTCGTGGCTAGCCGATGATTTTCCATCAAATCCATCAATTATTTAGCTATCCTTAGCATATCGTCCTCAGGACGATATGCTAAGGATAGCACATAACCTATAAAAACGCAACCAATCTCAACTGTCATTATATCAGCGGCTTACGGAAACACTATCCTTAGGTACGTATCTCTCGTAAGGGAGAATATCAGCATAAAGCGCGTAATCGCTTATCCCCTCATCCAAAGCTAAGAACTGTCGCACTTTACCGAATCGTCTTCAACGCCCCACGGAACAACCCATCAAAATTCCCAGCCAGGGCCGCGTCTTTCGCAATCGCCTGCTCAATCGCCTTCTCCGCCGCCACGCGCTGGTAGCCGAGGTTGGTTAGCGCCGAAAGCACATCGTCCACGGCTGCGCCTTGCGCCTTTGCCTGCGTGGGCGCAACGGCAAAATCGTCCAGCTTGTCCTTGAGCTCGACCACCAGCCGCTCGGCCAGCTTTTTCCCGACGCCGGGAATGCGCGTGAGTTGCGCGTGGTCCTGGGCGCGAATGGCCTGCACGGTGCGCTCAACTGAGAGGCCGCTGAGCATCTTGATGGCCAGCTTGGGGCCAACGCCGCTCACCGTGATGAGCCGCTCGAAGAGGTGCTTCTCTTGAACCTCTAAAAAGCCGAAGAGCGCGATCTGGTCCTGGCTTACTTGTGTATAAATGTGCAGCGACGCCTCGGCGCCGACGGATGGCAGCGCAGTAAACGTGGGCACGCTGATGGTGACGTCGTAGCCGACGCCCGCGGCCTCGACGATGGCCTGGCCGGGTTCCTTGTGGATGAGTTTGCCGCGCAGATGAGCGATCATTTGCATCGATTCTCCATCGCCGCGCCGAAGGCTTGCAAATTCTCTGCTTGACAGCGGCTCCGAGTTCGCCCAATCTGGCTTTCACGCTGGCGGTTGGCCAATTTGCCCCGAACTGCCATCGTCCTCCCCCTCCTCCCTGGCGCCGGCATGGGTTTGCCGGCCAATCCCGATCGTCACGAGGAGATTCCCTTGCAAAAAAAGTCGCTCGAATCGTTCTTCATATCGCTGGTAGTCGCGCTGGCGGCCGGCTTCCCGATCTTCGTCCTCGCGCGCAAGCAGATGCTAGCCGAATTGTGGCTTCCCTGCGGGCTGTTCCTGTTCCTGCTGGCGCTGCCGCCGCTGGCCCAGTGGGCGGCTCCCTCCATGTTGAAGGGACTCTTCGACCTCGATCTGAGCCCCAGATACAAGCTGCCGGTGCGCTTGTTTTTTGTCACGCTGGCGGCTTACAGCCTGGCTGCCACGGCCTACACAACCGGCCGCCTGATGATTCTGGCCGGACCGGAGCGCTGCAAAATTCCACCATTGAATTTAAGCGCCTGGATGGTGGAGTGCCTGCATCCAGGCAGTAGCGCGGCGGGCGCCGCTCGAGTGTTTTTGGCGCTCAGCGCCGCGTCGCTCTACGTTGCCGCTTACGCAATCATCGCGTCGTATTATCAGGATCCTCGCAGGTCGCTGGTTCGCATGGCGGCCGGCGCCCTGGCGGCGATAGTCGTCGCCAATCTCGGGTCCTGGCTGCTTATTCGCTTTGGTAACTACGCAGCCATCTTGCTGGCGGTTCAAATCCGGGGCTGGCAGTTGATTCACGGCCTGGGCCGCGGCTATACCTGGCCGTTTCTCGTGTACCACACGCAAGCCGTCATCGGGGCTCTATTCGCTCTGGCTCTGTATGCGGGGCTGGGCATCTACGGACGACGGGCGCTGGGGCACCGGGTTACGGTGGCGGCGCTCATCGGGCCCCTGATGGTGGCCAAGATCTTCGGCTGGGCCGGCGCGGCGCTGATCTTCTATCTCGGCTTATGGTCCACACCGGTGTTCTTGGTGGTCATCGTAGCTGCGGTGCTGGCCAGGTATTTTCATGGCGCCGATCACACTTACGAGATGGTGGAGCGCAGTGCGACTGCTCCGCCTGCCCCCTACACCGTGCTTTCAGCCAAAGGCCGCAGATGCGCTATTGTGGTGGCTGCGGCGGGGGGAGGGATCCAGGCCGCTGCATGGACCGCGCAGGTGCTGAAGGGGCTGCACGACGAAAACGGCGCGGCGTTCGACCAGGCGCTTTGCGCACTGAGCGGAATCTCGGGCGGAAGCACGGGCAGCGCGTGTTACGTGCATTGGCTGGCCAACCCGGCGGTGGCGCGCGATCCGGTTGAGGCCGCCAGCGACAGCAGCCTCGACGAGGTCGCATGGGGGCTGGCGTGGCCCGATCTGATCAGGATCTTTCTGCCCTGGGTTATTGGCCGCAGCCTCGATCGCGCTGGAGCAATGGAGCGCGCGTGGATGGGAAACGCCAGCAAAGATGGAAATCCAGACACGTCGCCGTTGCAGAATCCGTTGAGCGACTGGAACGAACGGACTGCGCGTGGCGATCTCCCGGCGCTGTTCATGGGGTCCACCATGGTGGAGTCGGGATTTCCGCTGGTATTGGGTACGTCTGAAGTGAAGAGCGATCGCACGAGCAGAACATCGGACTCGTGGATGGAGGGGCTCGAGCTTCACTGCCAGGGAGACCAGCTCATGGACATTCCCGTGGTCCGCGCAGCCAGGCTCTCAGCCAGCTTTCCATACGTCACTCCGGCGGCGCGTCCTCGCCTGGCAAACCAGCAACCGCACATGATCGATGGCGGATTCTTCGATAACTTTGGTATGGCGACGCTCACCGAATGGCTCGATCAGGCGCTGGAAGAACAGATAGTACAAGGAAAGACTGAAACCGGCGTAAACCGGATTCTCCTCATTCAGACCAACGGCTTTCCCGCGGACGCGGGGACGCTGCCGACGGCGGAGAACTCGCACCAGGGATGGCCGTTCCAGGTGGCTGGTCCCGTTGTGGCGCTGGCCAACGTGCGCACCGCGGGGCAGACGTCGCACCGCGATATCGAGTTCGGCATGTTGAAGCAGAAGTGGGCCCAGCGTGGGGTCGAGATATGCGATGCAGTGTTCGAGTTCAACCACGGAGATGCGCCGCTCTCATGGCATCTGATGCCGCTACAGAAGGCGGCAATTCCCAAGGCCTGGAATGGAGAGTTCGACACCAGGGAGTCGAGCGTGATGCGGGAGAGAAAAAAGGTCCGCGAGTTTCTTTCGGATCGACCAGCCGCGGGTGCAGCGCCTGCCGCAGTGAACGCCACAGCAGATTCAGAGGTGCCGTCGCGCTGAGCGATCCTCGATTCCCCGTCCGATCAGGCAGAAGCTTGCGCGTTCTCGATCGCATTCACAAATTCAGCCGCGGTAAGAACCTCGCCGCGGCTGGTATATAGGTGACCGAGCAGCACATCATGGAGCTCGGCATCGCGGTCGGCGCAACAGTCAGAGATGACAACCACCCGGTAGTCGAGGTCGAAGGCTTCAAGCAGTGTCGAGAGCACCACGCCGCTGGTGGCGATGCCGAACATCACCAGCGTGTCGATCTCGCGGGCGCGCAGCAGCATGGCAAGATCGGAGCCTGAAAAGGCGCTCACGCGATGCTTGGTCACGACGATGTCTTCGGGCTCCGGCCCGAGCGCCGGGTGAATTGCGCCTGAGGCTCCTAGAAAAAGTTGCTGATGCTGCGGGTTCGTCTTCAGGGCTGCAAAGAATTTGTTGCGGCTGCTCACTTCAGGCAATCCGGGGCGAAAGCCAACCTGAACCTGGATCACGGTTATGCCGGCCTTGCGCGCGGCAGCGAGAACACTTGTGGCGCGGCCCAGGAACTCCTCAGGCGGCTGGACATAAATTGATACGATGCCGGCCTGGCAGTCCATGGC
>DATJSB010000069.1:0-16106 GCA_035504315.1 Occallatibacter sp. | reverse complement strand
TAACCATGGGATACCGGCGATTCCAACTGGGAAGCGTGGGCTCAACCAGCCGCAACGAGCAGGAGTGGCTCTACGGCTTTACGCTGGCCAACTTTGGCACTGCGGGGGACGTGCGGCGCACAACGTCAGTCTTCCACGATCCGACCCTGCCGCCGGCGTATTGAGACGCAGCCTGAGTGCCGGCGCCTCACCGAGGTTACGGCACCGTAAACGAGCCGAGGTTCTCAACCCCCGAAGCCGTCCCGTTTTGAGTGAGGGGTTGCAACGACGCCAAAGGCGACAGGGAAACCGTGGCGTACCACGCCGCTACGGTTCCCGATGATGGGGCTGAAACAAACCCGGTCAGGCCGGTGAGGGCGGGGAACGTCAAGCTGGTTGAGCCATTCAGATAATTCCCCGTCGCAATCACCGTCGAAGAGAACTCACTCGTGCTTCCAACACTCCAGCTGAGCTCTCCCGCTTCCGTCAGGCCCGTTGTTCCCGTAATCCCTGAGTTGGCCATGTCAAAGACGGGCTGCGCTGCGGGCGTGGGTCCGGTATAAGTCCACGGGGCCGGGAAGGTAACAGTCAGCGGACCGCTTGCGGTGGTGTTTGTGTCAACCAACGCCTGGTCCACCACCTGCGAGCCCGGGATCGTCATAGAGGCAACGGAAACAAAGCTGTAGTAGTCTCCGCTTTCGGCAGCGTCCGCTGGAACCGCAGGATATTGAGTATTCACCCCAAACGAGAGAAGGAACGAGCCCCCGTCGCTCCAGACGTAATATGCATCTGTGATCGGTGTAGATAAACCACCTGCAACATTCTTATACGTAATTGGTTGTGCGGTTACCGCATCTGTTGCGCCCAGCGTCACGGTGTTCCCGCTATTCACGGCTCCCGGGACCGCAACGCCATCGAAGTTTCTTACTGCCGCCAGCGTCTCCGCACCAGAGTCGACGCCATTTTGCTCCATCGTTGTGTAGACGTAACCGGCCACGGCAACGCGGTCCGTTCCCGCTGGCATCGATTCACTGAATGTCGACGAGGCACCCGAAAGCATAGCTGTTTGACTCGAACTGCCGTTGGCCGCGGCAATGCCGAGGTAGTTCGCCCCAGGAATCGCGCTTGCATCCACGCTCCCGGTCAGCGTTCCGGTGGTTGCCGATGAAGTCCCCGAGGCACAGTCTCTTGAAAACAAAGTCCCGTCCAACGTGCTGGCCTCGATCACCACCTGATCCGTAACGGTGGCTTGGTAGCCGTTCACACTGTTGGGGACGATCTGGCAGACATACGCTACGGCAAAGTTCGTGGTGCCGTGCGGAATGCTGAGGCTGAGACTGTTCGAGCTCAGAGTCGCCGCGGTAAACGACCCGGTACCAATCTGGCTCGCCACTGCGGTCGGCGTTGCGCCCGTGAACGTGACCGTCACGGTTGTGGGATTATTGTCGCCACCTCCGCCTCCACCGCCGGTCGAACCGCTTGAGCCGCCACAACCGGACGCAACCAGGCAGAGCATTGCCGGCATAAAAAGCTTCAGAAATAAAGAGCGCATAGACACACCTTACTTGGGCACCGATGCTTACAAGACCTGGGTTGGGAAACTGTACGCAATTCTACCGCAAAGCCAGAGTTCCTGCGTCTCTCAAACCGTGTTTCCAAATTATGGCGATGGGCCGGTCGCGTAACGCTCCGCTTGCCTTTCGCCTGGTCGCGCGTCCATTCCTTATCTTGAGGGAAAACCGACCCTTGGGCACCGGCCTGAAGGGCCGCTGGGGTATCCTTTCCTGAGAGGACTTTATTTTGTCGCGATTCAGTTTGTTGGCCGGTCTTCTCGCACTCGGCATCGCTATAGGTTGCAAAGCTCAATCCGCCCAATCGCCCACGATTGACCCCGCGCTCCAGCGGCGCATCGAGCTCCAGGTGCGTTCGCAATACGACCTGGAACCTGACATCGCAGTCACCATCGGCACGCGGAAACCAAGCGAATTTCCCGGCTACGACACACTGCAGATTACTTTGTCGAGAGGCCCAAAGACCCAGGTGCTCGACATGCTGATCTCGACCGACAACAAGACCCTCGCCCGTTTGACCAAGATGGATCTGACCAAGGATCCCGGTTCGTCGATCGACATTACCGGCAGGCCGATTCGCGGCAATCCTGCGGCCAAGGTGACCGTCATCAACTTTGATGACCTGGAATGCCCGTATTGCGCGCGTATGCACGCCGAGCTGTTTCCGGTGACGCTCGACCACTACAAGGACCTGGTCAGGTTTGTTTACAAGGACAGCCCGCTTGCCGACATGCACCCGTGGGCCATGCACGCCTCAGTTGACGCAAACTGCCTGGCGGCGCAGAACGGCACGGTGTACTGGGAGTTTGTTGACTACGTACACGGCCATACCCAGGAAATATCAGGCGACAGCCACGACCCGGCAAAGAGCTTTGCCACGCTGGACCGCATCGCGCGCCAGGAGGCGACGCTCGGCAAGCTGAACGAACAGGCTTTGAACGTTTGCCTTTCGAAGCAGGATGAGACGCAGATTCTGGCTTCGACAAAGGAAGCCGAGTCGCTGGGCCTCGAGGGCACCCCCATGCTGTTTGTCAACGGTGAGAAGGTGAGCGGCGCGGTGCCCCAGGACCTGTTGTGGGCTGCGATTGACCGCGCGCTGAGAGCCGCCGGGGAGCAGCCTCCGCCTCCACCATCGCCGCCGGCGCCCGCCCCGTCGACTGGAACGGCAAAACCGGCTGCCGCGCCTGGCGCCGCCAATCCGGCCCCGTCAGGCGTTCAGTCTGCGCCAGGTTCCCTGCCGGCCGGAAAGTCGAGTTGAGCAACTATCCCCATGATGGGGAAGGGATTTATGCTTGAATGCCGGGACAGGCCGCGGACTGCGCAGGGCGCGTGCACTGAGACTGATCCGGTTCGGGAGCCGCAACTCTGGCTTCGCAGGAGTAACGAAGTTGCAAGCTGATTCACATTTGAGAATCCGTCTCAGGTCATTCGTCCCACTTGCCGTTTTTGCCGCCATGGTCCCTTTGATGGCCGGCTGCCACCGGTCGCCTTCGGCCGACGTAGTTGCCACGGTCAACGGCAAGGAACTTCTACGCTCTGATCTGGACCGGCTCTACAAGGAGAGCCTGGGCGATTCGACGCAGAAGCCATCGCCCGTTGAAGAAAACATGCAGAAGCTCCAGGTGCTGCAACGGATGATCAACGATGAGATTCTGCAGCAACGCGCGGCCAAGCTGAATCTGACGGCGACCGACGAGGACGTGAACGCGAAGCTGACTGAGATCAAAGCGCCCTACACTGAAGACCAGTTCTACAACCTGCTCAAACAGCAGAACCTGACGCTCGATGAGTACAAGAAGAACCTGCGCCGTCAGCTGACCACACAAAAGCTGCTCAACAAGGAGATCGAATCGCGAATCAACATTACCGACGCGCAAATTGCCGGTTATTACGCAGCCAACAAATCGGACTGGAACGTTGTTGAGCCTGAGTATCACCTGTCGCAGATTGTGGTGGTGGTGGGGCCGACCCCGCAGGCCGCCAACCTGCCCAACAAAGTGACGAGCGAGGCGGATGCAAGAAAGAAGATTGATGCGGCTCACAACCGCCTGGAGAGCGGAGAAGATTTCGCTTCGGTGGCAGCGGCCTTTTCAGAGGATCCGGACTCGGCGCCAAACGGCGGCGATATGGGCTTCGTTCCGGAGTCCCGGCTGCACACTCACCCTGAAGCGTACGACGCAATCATGAAACTGAAACCGGGCCAGTTCAGCGATGTGGTGGCGAACTACGACCCCGCGGCTCCGGGACACAAGCTATCATACTTTGCCATCTATGAGCTGATCGGCCGCGAGCCGGCCGGGCAGCGGGAGCTGAACGACCCCCGCGTGCATCAGACCATCCATACAATTCTGCACGACCAGCAAAAACAATTGCTGCAAAACGCGTACCTTGAGATGCTGCAGGAAGATGCCAAGGTCCGCAACTACTTTGCCGAGGAGATTCTGAAGCAAGGCGGGCAGTAGGGGTAGCTTTCTTTCAGCCATCAGCCTTCAGCGTCCCACATTTTGATCGAGCATGCATTTGCAACGGTCCGGCAAGTTCGCTGCCGCAGTTCGGTATCCGGCCTTTTGCAGATTGACTCGACCAATGAGCGTGCGTTATCGGTCCATGCGGACCATCGTGCAAGCCGTGCATGCGATCGGTGCTCCCCCTTCCCAACACAAAGGCATCCCCACAGTCCCGTCGTAGCCGTGAATTGGATGCTCTGCGCTCAAAGTGAAAGTTGAGAGCTGAAGGCTGATAGCCGAAAAATGCCAGCAGCACCAAAGAACGACGACCTCCGCAATTGCGGAGGCCGTCGTGGTTTTGAACCGAGACTGTTCGGCTACTTCAGGTTGCCGTTGGCGTCCATGGTGATGCCTCCCGGCCCGGCGTTCTTCTTCTCTTCATTCGCCTTGCGGGCGCCCATGGCTTTATTCGTCCAATCCTGCGCCATTGCCATGTCCTGGTTGACCGCTGCGTTGTTGCCATAGTCCACATCAGCCTTGTTGCGATAGATCAGGTTCAGGTACTGCATGGCATCGTCGTAGTTCGGGCGGTTGTCAATGGCCATCTGCAGGTACTTCAGGCCCTCGTCGATCAGCGGAGCGTTCTGCTTGGCCAAGGGCTCCATCACCTTCTTGGGCGCCTTTTCGTTGCCCTTGCCGTCGTCGTTGAGACCTGCATCCTGGAGCGCCTTGAGCTTGTTCTCATGCGCCTTGGTCCAGTCGATAACACCGATGGTATAAGCGGCTTCAGGATCCTTGGGATCGACCGCGAGAACCTTTTTCTGCCAGTCTTCGGCCTGATCGAGTTCCTTAAGGTTGAAGTAGATACCTGCGATCTGCTTCATGCTGTTCACGTCGTTGGGGTCCTTCGACAGAACCTCCTGGAAGATTTCGATCGCCTGATTGGCAGTCTTCATGTTCTCGGGAGTGGTGAGACCGGGAACGATATTCTGCGACAGCGCTGTGGCCAGATAGGTCTTGGCCATGGGCAGGTTGGGATCAAGCTCGGTCGCCTTCTGGAAGTGGCCGATGGCCTCTTCGTAGTGGGCGCTCTTATATGCATCCACACCCTTGTTCAATTGGTCGCGGGCGGCCAACTGGTTGCACCCGCTCATGGTAAGCACCATGCCGGCCAGGGTTACCGCGATCGCCGAAAAACGTGCGGGACCATTCATGTTTGTTTCCTTCTCCTTCAGGCGAAGGCTCTTGGGCCGCGCCTTATCTAATTCGAACTGGCCGCGTACGAAAGCTAGCGAAACCAGGGATGTAGAAATTGTACTCCCACCCTTGCAAGTTCAACCGCACTCGGCTGTGCCGGCAATCACAGGCTGCCGTGCCCAGCATATCCCTGCCGCTATCTGCCCGCCTCAACAGCCGGGGTAAGCAAACCTACGCGTTCCACACCTGCAGAGCGAACCGTATCAATCGCTTCCGCAACCTCAGTAAATGCCAGGCGTCCGTCGGCCTTCACAAACATTTCGCGCCGGGCCCGATTGGCGAAGATCCCGGCCACCGTTGCCCCCAGATCTTCGTGCGCCACTGCGTGTTGATTGATTCTATATCCGGCCTCACCGCCCGGCCCTTTTGTCAGTTCCAGAACCACCGCGCCGGTTGGGGGTGCGATGGTTTTTGCGGGCCGGGGCACTGAAGCGGATTCTCCCCTTGGAATCAATGGAACGATCAACATGAAGATGATGAGAAGAACCAGAAGCACGTCGATCATCGGAGTTACGTTGATTTCAGAGGACATGCCGCGCTTGTCGCCAGTATTCATCGTCATGACGGTGGTTCCCTCCTTCCCCAGGATGGAAAGAAACTGCGCCCGGCCGGCTATTCGCCTTCCTGAATCTTCGGCGTCATCAACCCGATGTGATCCACGTTGGCCGCCTTGCCGATGTCGATAACGTCGGCGATGTACTTGAACTCCACATCGTCCTCGCCCTTCACGAACATCACGCGCTCGGCCCGGTTGGCGTAAATCTCAGTCAGCTTGGGAAGCAGCTCGGCGTGGCTCACGTCGGTCTCGTTGATCTTGTACGCCGGCGACTGGCCGGGTCGGTAAAGCACCTGGACCACAATGGTACGATCGTTCGGCTGCTGCTGCTGCTGCGGATTCTTGGGGGGCTGGGGCACCAGTGCGTCCAGGCCCTTGGGGGTGACCGGCACAATGACCATGAAGATGATCAGCAGCACAAGAAGAATGTCGATCATCGGGGTGACATTGATGTCGGCCATACTGCCGCTGCCGCCCATTGAAAATGCCATGGCTTAGACTCCTCGTTTCAATCCTCGAAATAACTTTCAAAGCACAACAAGCGGGAAGGGCTACTCGCCTCCGGCGAGGTTGCCTTCCTTCTTCTGGGTCAGCAATCCAACTTCTTCCACGCCGGCCGTGCGCACATCGTCGATGGCGTCTTCAACAGCCTTGTACTGCGCGCGCGCATCCGCCCGGACATAGATGGTCTTGTCGGTTTTGTCGGCCAGCTTGTCGCGAACCAGGCTTCCGAGCTGGCTGGGGTCGACCAGGTTCTGTCCCAGGAAGACCCGCCCGTCGCGGGTGACGGCAACGACGATGGCATCGTCCTTGTCGGCATCCGGCATACTTTGCGGATTGACGACCTGGGCCATATCGATGGCCACCTTGTTCTGCAACATGGGAGTGATCACCATGAAGATGATGAGCAGCACCAGCATCACGTCCACCATGGGGGTGACGTTGATGTTGGAAGTAACCTTACTGCCTTCGTTGCGAACCGCAATTCCCATTGTGTGGGCTCCGTACGTCAAGAATTTTTCACCGGATCCCTCCGGCCTTGATGAGCCATCAGGCAGTTCCCGTGAGCTTCAAATCGCCGGGTGGGAGAGCTTGCGCCCTCCCACCCGCGTGAGATTCTCGCTCGAGTGAACAGCCCTTGCGCTTAGCGCTTGTGGCTCTGCTTGATGAAGTAGTCGATGAGTTCGCTCGAGGAGTTATCCATCTCCACGTCGAAGGCCTCGACACGTCCGGTAAAGTAGTTGAACGCCATCACGGCAGGGATGGCCACGAGCAATCCGAAAGCCGTGGTCACCAGAGCCTCAGAGATACCGCCGGCGACTGCGCCGATGCCCGAGGTTTTCTGCGTGGCGATCTGGTTGAATGCGTTGAGAATGCCGACGACGGTGCCGAACAGGCCGACGAAAGGAGCGGTTGCACCGATGGTGGCCAGAACCGCCAGGCCTCTCTTGAGCTTTGCATGCACGATCGCCTCGGCGCGCTCCAGAGCGCGGCCGGAGCTGGCGATGGTCTCTTCAGTGGCCTGACCGGACGAAGCGCGGAACTCCTGCAGACCGGCGGTTACCACTTCGGCAAGATGCGACTTCTTGTTGCGGTCGGCAATCTTGATCGCCTCTTCCAGCTTGCTGTCTTTCAAGGCGCCGGCAACCTTGGGAGCAAACTCGCGCGACTGCTTGCGGGCGGCATTGAAGTACAGGTAACGGTCGATCATCACGGCCAGTGACCAGATCGACTCAATGAAAAGAAGAATGGCGACGGAGCGCGCCAGCCATCCCATGTGGCTCCAGAGACCCATGGGGCTGAAGCTGACCGCCTGTTCCTCCTGGAACATGGCCAAGCTGCTGACCGTGTGCGAAGCATAGTGTGCGAGCTGAGCGAGAATCACTGAATCGTTCCTCCTAAGGAGTTTCTTTTACCTAGGTTGAGCCCACTTGCGCGGGCGGTTATAAGGAATGCAAAACCCGCCGGGTCGCATTCGCGCCAAAAGCAAAGCCCCCTGAGCGAACCCAGGGAGCCAGGAGCCTCATCATCCACCCAAGGTGAAGATCACGTTGATCGTGGTATCCACCTCGACCGGCTCGTTGTTGAGCAAGTAGGGCCTGTAGCGCCAGGTACGGACAGCATCCAGGGCGGACTGGGTCAACATTGCCGGGCCGCTGACAACCTTAAGATTGGTGATCGTCCCGGACTTGGAAATGGTAGCCTGCAGCACCACCGTGCCCTGCACGCGCGCGGCTTTGGCAATGGGCGGATAGATGGGCTGAGTCTTCTGCAGCAACATGCCGACGGCAACGCCGGCCGAAATGTTGACCTTCTTCGGCGGAGCTTCCTTCACCTTGGGGCCATTGCCGCTGCCGAAGATGCTGCCGATGACGCCGCCCTCGGAACCCGAGTCGCCCATACCGCCGACGACGCCGAAGCTACTGGGGGGAGCTTCCTTCTCGCTCACCATTTGGATGTTGTGCGGAATGTGCGTCGGCGCAGTGAGCTGGTTATTCATCATCTCAGACTGCACATGGACGATATGAACCTCAGGCGGGGGCGGCGGAGGCGGTGGAGGTGGAGGTGGTGGAGGGGCGACCAGCAAAGTCGCCATCGCTTCCCTGGGAAGCGCCTCAGGGTAGATCAGCGGAATCAGGATGAGCAGCAACAAAATGGAACCGTTGGTGATGAGGGTCACCATCATCCAATACTTGCTCTTGGTCTTGATCCTGCCGCCGGATTCAAACGTGGAGTCTTCAAACATGGCCAGCCTCGAATTCGGGTGTTTTTAACCTCTACATTAGACACCGTGCGAACGGCAATTGTTCCCAGCAAGAAAACCTTTCCGGGAAGCGTGACAACCTTATCAGAACCACGCGTACCGGTGCAAAGATTGCTGCAAAACCGGTGCAGAATCTGCACCCGGGGTTCGACTCATCTTATGCCAGGTCACCTCCCAGGTTCGCCCGGGAGACTGGCAAGCGAATCTTCGACTAAGCTGCCGTGGGCGGCGGCTCCGGCACGCCCACGAAAATCATTTCAGGCTCTCGATCTTTTTGCGGCTGGAAGTGAAACTGCCTTGCCTTTTCCTGCACGCGACTCCTGCCAGGCTACGAGCATCGGCGCGGCGATCGCGATCGACGAGTACGTACCGATAAGAATACCCACTACGAGTGCAAATGAAAAGCCTTTCAGCACGGCTCCGCCGAAGATATACAGCGAAAGCACGGTGAGGAAGGTAAGCCCCGAGGTAAGCACCGTCCGGCTCAGCGTCTGGTTGATGCTGCGATTCACCAGATCTGTCAGCGGCTCGCGCCTGCTAAGACGCAGATTCTCGCGGATGCGGTCGAAGACAACAATGGTGTCGTTCATGGAATAGCCGACCAGCGTGAGGATGGCGGCGATGACGGTGAGCGAGATCTCCTGTCCGGTGAGCGCGAAGGCCCCGACGGTGATCAGCGTGTCGTGGAAGCAAGCGACAACCGCAGCCACTCCGTAGATCAACTGGAAACGGAACCAGAGATAGATCAGCATCCCGCCCATGGAATAAAGCGTGGCCAGACCGGCCTGGCGCTCGAGTTGATGGCCGACAGTGGGACCAACCACCTGCTCGTCGCGGATAGTGAAGGGCACACCATGGTGAGTCGTAAGTGCCTGCTCGATCTTCTGGCGGCCAACGTCGAGACCAGCCTCGTTGGTCTGCTCGGGCAACGAGATGAGGACTTCATCGTTCGACGGGTCGCCAAAGGTGGTGATGCTGGAGTCTGAAATGCCTTCGGCCGTCACCGCTTGTCGGATCTTGTCGATGTTGGGAGCCTGGTTCTTGAACTGCACGCGTAGTTCGGTGCCGCCGCGAAAGTCAATGCCCAGAGGGACCGGACTACGCATCCCGTTCACCGGGTGCGCCCAGTGAATGCTCATCGAGATAATGCCGGCAATGCTGAAGATCAAAGAAAAGGCGAGGAAATACCATTTCTTCCCCAGCCAATCAACATTTACGCCATGAAACAGTTCCACGTGTTTTCTCCACTTTCATCAGCTTCCAGCTCCCAGCTATCAGCCTTCAGCTTCTTCTTGCCGGAACCGAAATCCCCGATTCGTTTTTTCCCCGAACCTGGGAGCATTTTTCTTGTTCCCTCGTTCCCTGCCGTCAGATCGAAACCATCTCGCCGGGTTTGAGCTTGTTCAGGTGAGCCTCAAAGATGACGCGCGAGACGTACACCGCCGTAAACAGGTTGGCCAGCAGACCAAAGAAGAGCGTAGTGGCAAAACCTCGCACCGGGCCGGAGCCGAACAGGAACAAGATCGCCGCCGAAACCATGGTGGTGACGTGCGTGTCGACGATCGTCACCCACGCATGGTTAAATCCCTGGTCAACTGCAGCCGAAGCGGCCTTGCCGGCGCGAATCTCTTCACGAATGCGCTCAAAGATCAGGACGTTTGAGTCGACGCCCATACCTATGGTCAGAATCACTCCGGCAATCCCCGGCAGTGTGAGCACCGCGTGAGAGTAGCCCATGAATCCGAGCAGGATGACGAGGTTGAGAAAGAGGGCGAGATCGGCATTGATGCCCGAGGCGCGATAGTAAATCAGCATGAAGGCCATGACGACGAGCACGCCGACGACGGCGGCGGTAACGCCCTCGTGAATGGAATCGGTGCCCAGCGACGCGCCCACTTGGCGGGTCTCAAGAAACTCGAGCGATGCAGGCAGCGCGCCGGTGCGGAGCAGCTTCGACAGCGTCTCCACCTCATTCAGGGTGAAGGCGCCCTCGATCTCGCCCTGGTCGTGAATAGGCTCCTTGATGCTGGCCACCGAGCGGATGCGGCCGCCCATCACGACAGCCATGTACTTGCCGACGTTATCCTTCGTGTAGTCGTAAAAACGGTTGCCGGCGTCGTCGGTGAGCGTGAACCGCACCTGCTGCTGGCCGGTGTTCTGGTTGGTGCCGGGCTCGGCGGAACGGAAGTCGCTGCCCGAGATGATGGGCGCGCGCTGAAGGACATACACCTGATCCTGCTCGGTGCCGCTGATGCCGGAGTAGTGAGCCAGCTCTTCGTCAGGAGGCAGCGCACCGTTATTGGCCTGCAGGGCGGACTGCTCATCCGGATAGGGAGTGCCGACGACGGCGTGAATCTCAAGCCGCGCGGTCGACTGGATGGCATTTCTCACCTGGTCGGTGTCGCTGATGCCGGGCAGCTCAACCAGGATCTGGTTGGCGCCGAGCGAGTAGGGAGCCACCTTGGGTTCGCTCACGCCCAGCGAGTTCACGCGATCGTTGATGGTCTCAATGGCCTGCTGAACAGTCTTTTCCTCGAGTGCCTTCTCGACCAGCGGCTTCATGGTGAGGGTGAAAGCGGTATCGTTGTCGACCGAGTTCAGGTCGTACTCGTTGGAGTACTTCTGGTCGAGCAGCGAGTGCACCGCGCTCGCACTGGCCGGCGGAACACCTTCAATTCTCACCAGCAGAGGGTTCTTCGGATCGGGTTTGTAGACCTGGGAAAAGGTCAGCTTGGCCGTCTTCAGATCCTGCTGGACGCGGGCCACCACGCTGTCGGTTTCGTCGCTGACCGCTTCCTGCACCATGACCTGCAAAACCAGGTGCACACCGCCCTGCAGGTCCAGGCCGAGATGAATGCGCTTGGTCATCGAAGCCAGCAAATCCTGGCCCGAGAAGCCCGAGGGGGTTCCGACGATGCCGTAGAGGAAAATCAACAGGACCGCGACGATAAGAGCAATTCTGTTCTTGAGATTCTTCTTCATGTGTTCACTTCTTCAAATTGAGAAACTCGAATGGACGCGCCCGGCGTTCAGGAGGCGGGCTTATCTTCAGTTGTAACCGAAGCGATCGCGCTTTTTGCGACTTCGATCTTAAGGTTGTCAGGAGCGATGCGCAGAATGTAGGAGTCATCCTTGATGGCCAGGATGGTGCCGCGAATGCCGCCGGCGGTGGTGACGCGATCGCCCGCTTTGATGCTCGATAGCATCTGCTGCCACTGGCGCTGCCGTTTCTGCTGGGGCCGGATCATCACGAAATAAAGCAGGGGGATCAAGAGCAAGGGCAAAAGCAGCGATAAGCCGCCTCCGGCCGCCGGCGCGGGCGATGCCCAAAGAAATGCCAGGGTTGTTGCCACGTTCATCCTTTACTCGCCCGGGAGCGGGTGGCTCGAAGAGCCGGGGCCGCATTCGGGGCACAGGCACACCCGCCACGGCGAGCGCCTGGAAAGTAGATTTGTCTCCGGGAATCGTCCTGGACGTTCGCAACTTCTGCCCAGGCTCTGGAAGGAGGGCCGGATCGCCGGCGGGACCAGATTCCGTCCACGCACAAATCCTGAAACGCAAGACCCTACTGCCGCCTGCTTCCTGTTCGACACAGCAACCCCTCCGGTCCCCGGCCAGCAAAAGCAGCCCCGGTAGATCCGCTGCTTTCCCCGTCCCGGAACCCGAAAAGATTACCTAGAAAGATAAGATACGCGCGGCCGGTTGCGTGTCAAGGTTGCGGGGCCGCGGGCAGGGTCCGGGGAGCCGCTTTTTCGGCCCGGATTGCATCCATTCGCAGATGCAGCCAGGAACGCTGAAGCATTATACCGGCCGCCAGTACCGCAGCGCGGGATGAGCGCAGCCCAGGCACAGTCTGCGGCCGCCCACCTCAACGTACCGGCCGAAGTTCACGCCTTCGCCGCACTCCTCGCACATCGCTCGTTCCGATTTTGTTCCGGGCAGGTCGGCCGCATCGATCTCCACGCGGACCCATTGTTCGATGAAGAGTTCTTCGGCCGGACGCTCGCGATAGGCCTGCATCTGCTGCTGCTTTTTGGTCTCAAAATGCGGATAAAGCCGTGCCGCGAGCTGGCGCGCGTCCTCGCGGGCCACGATGCGGATGGCCTTGCCCGAGGCCAGATCGACGAAAGTCGCCGCCATCTTGCCCCAGTCGCGGAACTTGAGCGAGCGCTTGCCCAGCCGGCAACCGGTAACGAGCGCAATGGCATCGGTGGCGCAGCGGTCGATTTCGACAAAGGTGACGAGGCGCTTGCGGTCCACGCCGCGGGGGTCGTTGATGCCCAGCCGTTCGAGACCAAGCAGCGCCATGCGCACACCCAGAATCTGCCCGGCGCACATGTGGCCGTGAGCAATTTCAGCCTGATGCAAAAGTTCGTCGAAGTGCTCCACTCCGGATTAGATTACGCGTGCGACACCAGCGGAGTCGACGACGTCCATTTTGCTCGCTGACTTGCCGGCGGGCTATTTCGGTTGCGCCGCAGGGGCTTGCGGCGTTTCGGTGTCGTCGCTTGAGTCCTCGACCAGGACCGAGGAACCCGGAACAATGTCATAGCCTACCGCGTCTTTGCCGGCCGGGTGAAACGTGACGCGCAGCGGCTCGCGCTGCCATTCGGTCGGCGCGCAGGCGGGACCTGCTTGATCCTGCGATTCGAAGGCCGAGAGCTTTTTGGCCAGCATCGGCTTGCGCGCGGCGATCTGGGCAACCACCGCATAGAGGCTTTTGCCGCTGGACGTGACGCCGCAGTAGGCGCCGTAGTCGCGAAACCAAACCACCTGGCTCACGCCCGGATCGTAGTCAGGAAGCTTGAGCGGCGTTACGTGACCATTGGCGCGATCGACCATCAGCCACGGCCCGCGCTGCCAGACCCAGTGGCTGGCCGCCGAAGCAGGATTTGACGCGGACTTTTCCTCAGGTTTGTCCGTTGGCAATGCGTCGTTGAGCCGGATGGCGCGCCGCACCACAAAGCTGCGATCGGTCACATCGTGCGGGTCGCCGGTGGTCCACTCCTTGAGCACGCCATCCACGATGAGAGCGCGGATCTTGAGTTCAGTATCGCTGGGCTGAGCCCCGGCCGGGTCGCCGGCTTTTGAATACGGCACCTTGCGAGCCGCGCCGAGAACCACGACGTGGGGCTTGCGGGGAGCGGCGAAGCCTGGCGGCGAAATTGAAAACAAAAGCGCAATAGCAACCGCCAGCCCCGAACACAGTTTCATCCCGCTCACTCCCGATGCTTCATTTGAAATTGGGAGAAAGGCAGGCGCAGTGAGATGAATCACACACGGATTGTGACGGTAGGGTTGAAATTATTTGATCAGCGCCAGAAATTCATCAACGGTAAGTCCGGAACTGCGAATCAGTTTACGCAGAGTTCAAACGGAGAGTTCCTTGTGGTTGGGAACGGAGAGGTTGGCGCGAATCCCGTCTCTAGTCAACATTATGTGGCTCCCGACCTGGCCGCGGACCGACCACCCTGCTCGCTCAAAGGCCTTGACGGCTTGCTTGCCCGATATGTTTGCTAATTCGCCCATCCGTTCCCTCAGATCTTGCTCTGTATGAGACTAGGGCAGGAACGAGGTTTGTACAATCCTACGGCCATAACACTAATGGGAGCGACGGGGGCGAGAGAGGTTTGACCTCAAACGGCGACCACAACCGGCGTTTGATGTGGAGGAAGCGAACCTGCGGCTTTTTGATCTTCAGCCCACAACCAACCTGTGATGGCCTCGCGGATGTTATCAAGGGCTTCCTTCTCGTCGCGACCCTGCGAGACGCAACCGGGCAGCGCGGGACACTCGGCCACGATCCACCCGTCTTCCGCTGCTTCAAGGGTTACGTGAAAGATCATTGAGAAAGCTCCTTCACTGTTATTGTATCCCCGACGTTAAATCGCGGCCGCCTCAACCGCCCGCGCCACGCGGAAGGCCTTGCTCTCGCCGAAATGTGAAGCCAGCACCTGCATGCCTACCGGCAGACCGGCGCTGGTGGTTCCGCACGGAACCGAGACCCCGCAGATGCCTGCCAGCGATGCCGTCACAGTGTAGATATCAGCCAGATACATGGCCAGTGGGTCGTCGGCTTTCTCGCCGATTTTAAAGGCAGGAAACGGCGAAGTGGGCGTGACGATGGCATCGACCTGGGAAAAGGCGCGCAAGAACTCCTCGGCCAAAATGCGGCGCACCTGCTGCGCCTTGCGGTAATAAGCGTCGTAATAGCCGGCCGAAAGCGCATAGGTGCCGAGCAGGATGCGGCGCTTGACTTCGGCGCCGAAGCCTTCGTCACGCGAGTGCGAGTACATATCGGCGAGCGTGGCCGATGCCGCCGAACGGTAGCCATAGCGCACGCCATCGAAGCGGGCCAGGTTGGCGCTCGCCTCCGCTGTAGCGATGAGATAGTAGACAGGAACCGCATATTTGGTGTGCGGCAGGTTGACAGGTTTCACGATGCAGCCCGCGGCGCGGAGCGCGTCAATTCCCTTCTCGATACTGCTTCTGACTTCGGGATCGAGGCCCTCGGCAAAGTACTCGGCCGGTACGCCGATGCGCACGCCGTCGACAGGTTTGTCGCTTTCGGCGGCGTAATCCTCAACCGGTGCCGGCGAGCTGGTGGCGTCGCGCGGATCGTGGCCGGAGATCACGCCAAGCATAGTGGCTGCATCACGAACGTTGGCGGCAAAGGGACCGACGCGGTCGAGCGACGAGGCAAACGCAATAAGCCCGTAGCGCGAGACACGTCCGTAGGTGGGCAGAACGCCCGCAACACCGCAAAAACTGGCCGGCTGGCGAATGGAGCCGCCGGTGTCGGAACCGAGCGCGGCCACGGCCAAGTTGGAAGCGACAGCCGCGGCCGAGCCGCCGCTCGAACCACCCGGAACCCGTTCCGTATCAACGGGGTTGCGTACCGGCCCGTAGGCCGAATTCTCATTGGACGAGCCCATGGCGAACTGGTCGCAGTTCGTCTTGCCGAGCAGCACCGCGCCTGCGGCTTCGAGCTTCGCGACCACAGTCGCGTCGTACGGGGGGTGGTAGCCTTGAAGGATTTTTGAGCCCGCAGTTGAAGGCGCTCCTTTCATCACCAGAACGTCTTTGATCCCGACCGGGATTCCGGCCAGCGCGGGCAGTGCGTCGCCCTTGGAGGCCCGAGCGTCGATGCGCGCAGCCTGCTCGAGCGCGCGGTCTTTGGTAAGGCTGAGATAGACATTGAGGTGCGGATTTTTCTGCTCGATGCGGGCGTAGTATTCGTTCGCGAGATCAATGGCCTTTACGCTGCCTGCAGCGATCTCGTCGCGCAGAGACGCGATCGACTTCGGCCTTTCAACAAAACTGCCAGCGGTTTTTGCTGCGCTCGCCAATCGAATCTCTTTCTCCGTCTTTGATCCCCGATCCCTGAGCATTGACCCCTAGCGTTCAATCACCTTCGGCACTTTGAAGAACACGCCATCGGTCTCAGGCGCTTCAGGCATCACCTCCGAATGGGGCAGCGACGGCTGGTGCGTGTCGGGCCGGGGCTCGCTGATAAAGCCGTCCAGGTCGCT
>DATJSB010000068.1:0-11460 GCA_035504315.1 Occallatibacter sp. | reverse complement strand
AGCACCGTCACGGCCGCGCCATCGTCCACCAGCACTTCGTTATCCGACACGAACCCCGAAACCTCTCCACTATGCTCAATGTCGCGGTGGCCATCCACATCGCGCACCCCAACGCCGAGCCCGTAATGCGTTCCCGTGCCGTCTTTCAGCTTCACCTCGCTAAACATCTGCTGGTAGCTTTCGGGCTTCAGAACCGACTGGGCAATCAGCGACGTATCCCACAGCGCCAAATCGTGCGCGGTCATGGCCAGTTCGCCGGCCGCGAACATCCAGCCAAGGCCCTCCTTTGGCGCCACGCGCAGAGGACCCAGTGCATGCCGGTAGTAGGCCGTCGCGTCCACGTCGGTCAATTTGTGTTCATCTGAGTTCCACACTGACTTCATCTCCAGCGGATGAAACACATGCTCGCCCAGAAACTGCCACAACGATTCGCCCGAAACCACCTCAACAATCCGCCCCGCAATCACAAAGTTGGTGTTCGAGTATTGCCATTGTGTGCCCGGCTCAAAGTCCAGCGGCTTTTTGCCCCACGTATCAATGATCTGCTGCGCCGTCTCAGGCCGGAGCATCGGCGTCATCACGTAATCCTCGGGCCAGTAGTCCTGGTAGCCCGAGGTGTGCGAAAGAATCTCGCGGATGGTCACATCGTTGCCGCGCGTGAGCCCGGGAACGTACTTGCCTACCGGATCGTCGATCGACAGCTTGCCCCCTTCCTGCAGCAGCAAGATCGCCGTCGCCGTAAACTGCTTCGAGATCGACCCAATGGAGTAGCGCATATCGGGCGTGGCCCTCTTCGGCGGCTCAAGCCGCGCCAGCCCATAGGCATGCGTGTATACCAGCTTGCCGTGCTGCACCACGGCCACTGAAGCCGAAGGCACGCCGGTCTGTTGCAAAACCTGGTCGGCGATGCGGTCGATCTTGGCCCTCAGCGCAGGGTCGATTGAGTCAACGGTTTGCGCCGAAAGCGCTGACGCCAGGGCAACGGCACAGGCAGGCAAAAACACAACACAGATCGAGTTGAGAAGGCGCGTCACTGGGAAAATCCTCTCGAAGCAGGATAAATGGCGCTTCAAATATATCCCAGCGCTCCTCGATTGGAACACGGAGGGTTGAGGCGTTACGCTTGAGATAGAGGACACAATGGAAAGGCTCATTGCGGGGCACAAAAAGTTCCTGGCAGAGGTGTTCCCTGCGCGGAGAGATCAATTCAAGCTGCTGGCCGATTTGCAGACCCCCGAATTCCTGTTCATCACCTGTTCCGATTCGCGTATCGTCCCCGACCTCATTCTCGGCACCGGCCCCGGCGACCTCTTCATCACCCGCAATGCCGGCAACGTTGTGCCTGTCGCCGCAAACGATGTCGATGGCTGCACGGCCACCATCGAGTACGCGGTTGAAGTGCTCCGCGTGAAGCACGCAATTCTCTGCGGCCACTCCGACTGCGGCGCCATGAAGGCTGCGCTCGACCGCCGGCACCTTGAGAACCTGCCCAAGGCAAAACGCTGGCTCGAGCACGTTGAGGCGGCCTTCAACTTCCGCCAGCCGCTAAACCCGCTCGACGGCTCCCACGTTGAACTGGCCTCGCTTATCCGCGGCAACGTGGTGGCGCAGCTTCAGAATCTGCGCGCCCACGCAGCAGTGCGGCGCGCCCTGGCCGAGGGCCGGCTTGCCGTGCACGGCTGGTATTACGACATCCTCAGCGGCCGCATCGAGCGGTATGACGAAAACCTCTTGCGCTTCGTGCCCCTGGTTGGCTAGCGGCCGGCAGGTGGCCGGGCGCGCAATCGTGGTATCGGGCCCCGACTTTAATGCTATCGAATTTCAACTGAAATCCGTATATTATCGCCGCATAATATGATGGCGACGCCCGTCATTCGCGTCTTCGACCGCGCCCTGCCGCGCTATGCGCTGGCGGTTGTGGCCGTTGGCGCCGCGTTCGCGATCAGGTTTCCGATCCAACACGCTGTGGGATCGAACCTGCCTCCATTCTTCACATTTTATCCCGCGGTCATCCTCACAGCGATTCTTGCCGGGTTTGGCCCGGGCCTTGCCGCAACCGGGCTATCCGTCCTCTGCGCCGACTATTTTCTGCTCCCACCATATGGCCGTTTTGGAGTCCAAACCGCCTCCGACACACTTCTTCTGAGCTTTTTCCTGTTGTTGGGTGTATTCATCAGCGCGCTCGCGGAACATTACAGAAGAAACCTGCGCCGGCTGGCGGACTATGAAGCCGAATCGCGCGCCTGGGTCAGCCAGAAAAAGCTTGAAGTGGCGCTCGAAAGCATGTCCGAGGCAGTTTTGATCTGCGACGCCGATGGCAATTACGTCCACTTCAACGATGCATACGTGCGCTATTGCCGGTTTAAAAACAGAAACGAGTGCGCAAAAAACTTCTCCGATTATCCGAAGATTCTCGATGTCCACACGTCCGAGGGAGCCACGGTGCCCGTCGAAATGTGGGCCGTGCCCCGAGCCTTGCGCGGCGAGACCGGTGCGAATCTTGAGTTCGTCCTTCGCCGCAAAGATACACAAGAGAGCTGGATTGGATCCTACAGCTTTGCTCCCCTGCGCGATCCCCGGGGAGAAATCTTCGGCGCCGTCGTCGTCTCCCGCGACATTACCGATCAGCAACTCGCTGCGGAGAAGCTGCGCGCCAGCGAGCGCCAGCTCTTGGTCATGTACGAGAACATGCACGACGTGGTGTTCTACATCGCGGTCGAACCCGGCGAGAAGTTCCGCTTCATTTCGGTGAACCCCTCCTTTCTGCGGGCCACGGGCCTCGCAAGCGATCAGGTCGTGGGCAAGCTGGTGACTGAGGTCATACCGGAGCCCGCGATCGGCGAGGTGTTGGAGCACTACAGGCAGGCCCTTCGCACCCGGAAGACCGTTTCCTGGACCGAAACCTCTGTCTATCCGGCAGGCGAGAAACATGCCGAGGTTTCTGTTTCCCCGGTCCTCGATGGAAATGACGACTGCACCAACCTGATCGGCGTATTGCACGACATTACCCGGCGCCGGGTGGCAGAGAAACGGATCGAGCAGTTGAACCGAGTTTACAGCGTATTGAGCGACATCAACCAAACCATCGTTCGCACCAAAGATAAGCAAAAAATGCTCGACGCTGTGTGCCGGATCGCGGTGGAAAAGGGCAAGTTCCGCATGGCGTGGATAGGCATGGTGGATTCAGAAACACGAAAACTGAAGCCCGTAGCGTCGAACGGTTTTGTTGACGGCTATCCAGACTTGATCGAGATCGATTTGCAGCCTGAAATAAAGCCCGAGGGTCCGGCCGCGCAATGTATTCGCACCGGCGTGCATGCCATCTGCCACGATATCGAGCACGATCCCATATACGAGCCGTGGCGAGAGGCCGCGCTCCAACGTGGCTACCGGTCCTCGGGAGGTTTTCCGCTCACCGTTGTAGGCAAAGTTGTTGGTGCACTCAGCCTTTACTCAAGCGAGGTCGGATTTTTCACCGGCGATGAACTGCCGTTGCTCGACGAGATGGCGATGGACATCTCATTCGCGTTGGAGGTGGACCGGCTCGAGCAGAAGCGCCAGAAATCAGAAGAGGAACTGCGCCGGCGAACGGCATTATTCGAGGCCCAGGTCGATTCTTCTCTCGACGGCGTGCTGGTCCTCGACCCCGACGGCCGGCGAATTCTGCAGAACGAGAGTCTCCTCGAAATGATGAAGATCCCGAAAGAGATTTCCGGGAATCCCGATCACACTGTGCAGCGCCAGTATGTCGCAACCATGGTCAGGGATCCAGCGCAGTTTCTGGCCAGGATCGACTATCTTAACGCGCATCCCGATGAGATCAGCCGCGACGAAATCGAATTGCTTGACGGTACAATACTGGAGCGATACTCTTCGCCGGTGCGCGACAAGTCCCATAAGTACCACGGAAGAATCTGGACGTACCGTAATATTACTGAGCGGCGAAAGCTCGAAGAGAATCTCCGCCAGGCACAGAAGATGGAGGCCCTCGGCCAGCTGAGCGGCGGAATTGCCCACGACTTCAACAACCTGCTTACCGTGATTCTGGGATGCTCGGAGTTTATCGGCGAAAAAGTCAAAGACGACAAACGGCTGGGCCGGATGGCCGAGATGATGGCCGGGGCTGCCCGCCGCGGAGCCGAATTGACACAGCGGATGCTGGTGTTTGCGCGGCGCCAGAATCTGCTGCCGCAGCCGGTCGATGTGAATCGGTTGTTGAAAGAGATCGAGAACTTTCTGCGGCGCGCACTGACCGCGCAGATCGAACTCGAATTGATTCCCAGCACTGAGGAGTGCGTAGCCATCGTCGACCCGGCGCAGCTCGATAACGCCCTGCTGAATCTTTGCGTGAACGCCCGCGATGCCATGCCGCGGGGAGGCAAACTGACGATCGAAACAAAGTGCGCATCTCTCGACGATGACTTTGCCGCCCGCAACCCCGATGTCCAGCCTGGCCATTACATTCAAATTGCAGTTACCGACACCGGAACCGGGATTCGTCCGGAACATCTGAGCAGGGTCTTCGACCCATTCTTCACAACCAAGGAAGCCGGCCGGGGCACAGGACTGGGACTGAGCATGGTCTACGGCTTCGTCAAGCAATCAAAAGGTCACATCAGGATCTACTCCGAATTGGGACGCGGCACCACCGTGAACCTGTATCTGCCGCGAAGCGAAGATCCGGGCTTGCAGCGGCGGGAAGACGAAACTTCCCTCTCCGAGCTTCACGGCACTGAATCCATCCTGCTGGTCGAAGACGATCCCCCGGTGCGCGAGTTTGCCAAAGCGCAGCTGCAATCGCTGGGCTACAGGGTACTCGAGGCGTCGAACGGCCACGAAGCATTGACCGTACTCCATGAGCACGGCGATTTCGACCTGCTCTTTACCGATGTCGTGATGCCCGCGGGAATGAATGGTCACGAGCTTGCCCGGGAAGCCGTCCGTTTCAAGCCCGGGCTGCGTGTTCTTTACTGCTCCGGCTTTCCTGAGGGCACGATGTTGCATCAGGGAATATTGACCGAAGGTGCGGAGCTGCTCAGCAAGCCTTATTCGCGCCTTGAGCTCGCACGGCGAATTCGCAAGGTTCTCTCCAGCAACCATTGAGACTGACAAAGGAACACTTGAATGCCGAATCGGAGCATGCTGATCCTCGACGACGACGAAGCAGTCGCGCAGACCGTTCAGTGGATCGCTGAGAGCCTGGGCTTCGAAGCGGAGTTCTTCATTCATCCCGATGAGTTTTTCAAGTGCCTCGACGTGCGCTGCGAGGAGCACAGAATCCCCAGCATTATCACCATCGATCTGGCCATGCCCGAGCTTGACGGAGTCGAGGTGATGCGACTGCTGGCCGAACGCAAGTGCATGGCCAGAATCGTCATCTCCAGCGGAATGGGATCGAGAATCCTCGACGCCGCGCAGCGCTCGGCAGCGGAGCATGGGTTGAGCATTGCCGGCGTGGTTTCGAAGCCGCTCACGCGCGATTCGCTGCGCGCCGTCGTCGGTGACGGCAGCCAACAGGACGCTCCCGCACCTGCCCAGGCAGCGTCAAAAAACGGATCGGTTCGCGCGCTGGCCGAAGCCGAGATCGCCGCCGCGCTCAATCACGGCGAGTTCTTCCTCAACTACCAGCCAAAAATTCAGTGCCGGAGCGGCGCACCGGCGGGCATTGAAGCGCTGGTCCGGTGGCGCCATTCCGAATTCGGAGTCATCCTGCCCGAAGCATTCATCCCGCTGGCAGAGAGGGCCGGCTTGATCGACACTCTCACCGATCACATTTTTCACTGCAGCCTTGAATGGTTCGCCCAGTCCGGGCTCGATTCATCGATGACGCTGTCGCTGAACATCTCGGCAAAAAGTCTGGTGGACATTTACATGGCCGATCGTCTGCTGGGCCTTTGCCACCGCTACTCGGTTGCCCCGGAACGGATCGTACTCGAGCTTACCGAAACCAGCGCCATGGTCGATCCCACTCTTTCGCTCGACCTTATGACTCGGTTCCGCGTCAAGGGCTTCCATCTTTCCATCGATGACTTTGGCACCGGCTATTCATCCATGGTGCAGCTCGCCCGGCTGCCATTCTCTGAGCTCAAGGTCGACAAGTCGTTTGTCATGCGCGAGCGCCAGACCCGGGAGTCGCGAACCATCATCAGATCGGTCATCGACCTCGGCCATAGCCTCGGGCTTCGCGTGACCGCCGAGGGCGTCGAAGACCAGGAAACACTCGACTACGTGAACAGCCTGGGCTGCGACCTTGCGCAAGGGTATTTCATTGCTCGACCCATGCCCGGAGAAGAAATACGTTCCTGGGTTGAAAAACGGCAGCGGTCGAGCGCCCGGTAAACCGGAGCTGGCCGCTCCAGCACGCACAATCCCCACGCATTCACCGGCAGGATTGGATACGGCGGCGATTCGATGTCCGCCCGCATAGAAAAAGGAGGGACAGCGCCTACGCTCTCCCTCCCCAACCTGTTCCTTGACGCGCCGCCCACCCACGGGTGGCCCCGGCGCAAGTCTGAAGATCGGGTCTACCGTCCACCCACGGGTGGCCCCGGCAAGCTCATATGATTAGAACCGGGTTTTGCCTCCCGGGTTACCACGAAAGTTGTAGATAAATCCCAAAAAATGAAGCCCGGCTGCAAATCTCGTTCACAATGTCAAAACCGGCGTCGCGCTCAAAAGAGCAGAATGCCGACGCAAAAACATGCCTGCTATTCGGCAGGCATCAGGTTAGGCCGGTGCAGCGCGGGTCGGGCCTGGTTGACGCCGAAAGCATCGTGCACGAATTCTTCCCTTCTTCGATCTGAAAATAGCGGGTCACGTTCTTGTGGGAACTTGCCTTCGTACCTTTGCGGCATCGGCAGAGCACTCACTTCTTTTCCTCCCGGCGAAACGCCGGATCGGTCTGTAATACCTTCAACTCCGACTTCACCACCTCAGGGGTGTCGGGCAAAGCAATTAACTCCTCGATGTAATCGGCAGCCAACGGATCGGTCTGCTGGAAGGAACTCAACGACCACCCAGCTGCCCCGTACGCGACAGCGCGCCCAATCGCCGGGGTCCACTCATGAGGCGGGTTTGCAGATTTCCGAGCTTTGTCGAAGTCTTCCCAATCGCTTCGCCAAGCCAGCGCACTTGAAATCTTCTGAATAGGCGCAAACTGGCCGGCGGTCGTGAACATTCCCCACAGCATATCGAAGCGCATGGCAACGTCCTCAGGGAGCGAGAAGTCGTAAGGGTCCGGAAACTCAGAATCCCCGAACGCTTTCTTCGCGTCGTCACTCATGGGCTTCAGCACCGGTTCGATGTCGTAGCCGCCTATCTTTAACACAATCAGCCCAACCCCCTTCACCGAGAGATTGTTCTCGCTTGTCAGCCTGGCGGTGAAGTCCTTTGCTGCTTCGGGGTTAGCCTTAAGCGCTGCTCCCGCCATGGCAGCAAAGTCCATAAAACTCTCGGGATGCTCGCGTGATGCCACTTTGGCCACGAAAAACTGCATCGCAGGATAAAGTCGCGCAGGGTTCGGCTGGTAGTGAAAGCCCATCGAGAATTTCTCGAACTCGTCGGCGTCCGCGAATGCCCGCTTGCTCCCTGTGTCAAAACTCTCAACGGGAATTGTCATCTGCTCCAGCTTCTCGTGGCCGCTCGGACTTTCAACGTCGGCATCGATTGTCACTGTGCCATCTCGCGCGTCGGCGGGAACGCACCAATTGGCGGCAGAAGCACCCATTGAAGCCACGGTCTTGAGCGGGTTGTCAATATTCGCCGCCGCCAGCGCCTGCGTCACGAAGTCACCTCCTTCGGGTTTGATCTGCTTGGTCGCTGCGAGTTGCGCCATTGGATAATCCTGCTTTTGGCCCGCGAACTCGGCCCGAAAGGCGATTTGCGATTGCTCGAGAAAGCTGTCGCGATTGTCGCCTGTGGCTAAGATGCCCAAGCGAACGCATTGCCCGGGATTGAGCAGCTTGAGATCCTGCGGCGCGTTTACCAACTTGAGCGTGTGAGGCCATTGCTCCAGCACCACCGACTCGGGAAAGACGATGAATTGTTTTTCGATCTTTGGCAGGGCCGGTTTGCCTGCTGAACTCCCGCTTTCCGCCGAAGTCGCGGCAACGAAAGTTCCCGTGAAGCACGCGGTTAGCAGCAACGTGCGTGCCAACTGCGCAGAGCAACAAAATCTGGTGGGATTCATTTGCCAGCAAGTATAGCGCTCGCCTCAGTGCAGCCCCTCCGGCGCCTTGGCGTGCGCCGGCGGCTTTTTAAACAGCCATGTGCAGACCGCGCAAATCAACGCCAGCACGGTTGTCCAGCGGAAGACGTCGATATAAGAAAGCTGCGCCGCCTGCTGCTGCATGAGCCCGTAGATGAATCCATAGCTGCCCGGCTGGGCCGCGCGCGGGCCGATGTGGTGGCCCAGATAAAACGCGATGGCCCGCGAGTTCTGCTGCAGCGCGGCCGTTGACGGCGTGAGTTGTGCGCTCAGCAGGGTCTGGTGCAGGTCCTCGCGGCGGATCAGCGCCGTAGTCGCCATGGCAATGCCGATTGACCCGCCGATATTGCGCAGCATATTGAACAGGCCCGTGGCGTTGCCCATCTCGCGGTAGGGGATGGTGCCCGTGGCAAGCGTGGCGAGCGGCACAAACACAAAACTCAGTGCAAAACCGGTGAGCGTGATAGGCAAGAGCAGCGTGTACGGGCCGATATCGAGATTGACCGTGCCGAAGATAAATGAACAGACCGCAAAACCGAGAAATCCCGCGGTCAGCAGCTTGCGGTTGTCGATGCGCGAGCCCAGAAACCCGATGATCGGCGAGCCGACGAAGGACCCGATGCCCCGCGGCCCCACCACCAGTCCGGCGGTGAATGCCGTGTAGCCCAGGATCTCCTGGTAGTAGAGAGGCAGAATGGCGATGGTGATGTAGATGCACATGCCCAGCATGGCAATCATCAGACAGCCGGTGCGGAAATTGCGGTTCTTGAGAATGTGCAGATCGACGAGGCCTTTGGGGTTGCTCCACGACCGCCATATCCACAGGATGAGCGCCACCACCAGCGCTCCGACCGCCCAGCGCACCCACAGCGCGCCAAACCAGTCGTCCTCCTGGCCCTTGTCGAGAACCACCTGCAGGCACCCGGTCCACACGCACAATAGTCCAAACCCGATATTGTCGAACGGCCCTACCTTGGCGTGCTTGATGTACGGCGGGTCATGGACAAAGCGGCTGATCATGATTACCGCCAGAATCCCCACCGGAATGTTGATGTAGAAGGCGTACCGCCAGCTCCAGGTGTCGGTGAGCCATCCGCCCAGCGTGGGTCCCAGCACGGGCGCGACCACAATGCCCAGGCCGTAAGCGGCCATCGACTTCGACCGCTCCGCCGGCGGAAAGCTTTCCAGCAAGATGGACTGCGAAAGCGGCTGCAGCGCCCCGCCGCCGGCTCCCTGCAGCACGCGGGCCAGCAGAATTGCGGCCAGCGAGGGCGCCGCTCCGCAGAAAAACGAGGCGATGGTGAAGATGATGACACAGGTGAGAAGGAAGCGCTTGCGTCCGAAGCGCCGCGCAAACCAGTTCGACGCGGGCAGAATGACGGCGTTTGCCACCAGGTAGCTGGTCAACACCCAGGTGGCTTCAGAGTTCGAGGCCGAGAGCGATCCGGCAATGTAGGGCAGCGCCACCGACGCAATGGCGGTGTCCAGCACCTCCATGAACGTTGGCAGCATGACGGAACAGGTAACCAGCCAGGGGTTGACGCCCTGCGTGAGCGGATATCGAGCGTGCGCGGCGTCTGTCGTCATGGCCAAGAATGTTTAAGAGTAATTGATTTGCCCCTTCCTTCATGTGATTAAGGCCACCGCGGACAGGCAGGGAGCGAGGGAGCAAGGGAGCGAGGGAGCAAGAAAACCTTAGCCCTTCAGCTTATTCATCAATGCAATCAACAGCCGGCTCACATCCGCGCATAATTGGTCCGCCCGCTCGTATGAGTCTCCAGCGCCAAAGCCGAGCGACTTTGCTATGAAAACCTGGGTCTGCAATTCGCATTTTGAGCCCCTTGCATAACCCAGGAACTGCAGATACTCGCCCCTGCTTGACCTGCCATATCCCTCGGCAATGTTGCTCGCTATCGACACCGAGGCGCGTCGCATCTGATTGACTAACCCGAATTGTTCGGATTTTGGATACCTATTGGTCAGGCGATAGATTTCTGTGCTCAATTCGACCGCTCGTTGCCAGACGACGAGATCCATGAATGAATCTCCCATGCCCTACTCCTCCCATCGACTTGTATGAATGACGTTGCAGAGAATAGGGCAAATACCCCGTTGGCAGTGTGACCTTCAACACAAGAACGAAGCGCTCGACCTTTTGCTCCCTTGCTCCCTAGCTCCCACGCTCCCTGGTTCCGCCTTGACACAATCGGCCGCGCCCTTGATGCTAAACAGTTCCGGTATCTGAGTTTCTTTCTCCGGTTAGAGGGAGTCACGATTTTGCGGGTTCGTGTCTTTTATCACGACAAATGCTTTGACGGAGCTTGCTCAGCCTCGCTCTTTACGCGGTTCCACCGTGAGTGCATCGCCCCGGACGCGAGCTACGAGTATCACGGCCTCGTGCATCGCGCCGGTGCCCTTTTCAACGAAACCGAGTTCACCGGCGACCAGAACGCCATCGTCGATTTCAAGTATTCCAACTCGCCGCGGATCACATGGTGGTTCGATCACCATCTCTCGGCATTCCTCACCAGCGGAGATCATGAGCACTTTCTCGCCTGCCAGCACGACCCCGATTGCGCCTCGCACAAATTCTTCGATCCCACTTACACGTCGTGCACCAGCTTCCTGGCGCACGTCGCTTCAACGAAATTCGGCTTCAACACCGAGCCGGTAACAGAACTCATTCAGTGGGCCGACATTGTCGACGGCGCGCGTTACGAAAGCCCACAGGCCGCGGTTGAAATGGCTGCTCCAGCCATGAAGCTCACCCTCATCATCGAGTCCACGCAGGATCCCGCATTCATTCCTCGGCTCATCCCGCTGCTGACTGAGATGCCTCTCGCCCGCGTGATCGAGCAATCGTTCGTTGCGCCGCTGCTGCCGCCGCTTCTCGAGCGGCACCAGCAATCTCTCGCGCTCATTCGCAGCCGCGCTGAAGAAAAGAGCGGCACCATCTTCTTCGACATCACCGATCATCCGCTCGAGGGCTTCAACAAATTCATCCCCTACTACCTCTACCCCGCGGCCACTTACTCCATCGGCTTGTCGAAATCGAGCTTCCGCACCAAGGTCGCCGTCGGCTCCAACCCCTGGACCAAGGCTGACCCGGCGAAGATGGTCAACCTCGCCGCCATCTGCGAGCGCTACGGCGGCGGCGGCCACGCCCGCGTGGGCGCCATCAGCTTTCCGCCCGACAAAGAAGATGCGGCGCGCGCCGCAGCCGCCGAGATCGTGGCCGAACTGCGCAGCAAGAA
>DATJSB010000067.1:0-39181 GCA_035504315.1 Occallatibacter sp. | reverse complement strand
GTCGAACGACAGCCGCGTTCCAACCGATAGCCGCAACACTGCCTGGAAGATGGTTTCGCTGGCCTTGAACCAGCTCGGCACAGCGGCTGAAGTCGAAATCGAGATCGAAAAGCGACTGCCTGTGCAGGGTGGTTTGGGTGCCGGATCAGGGAATGCCGTTGCGGCGCTCATCGGTCTTGAAAGGGAACTGGGCAGGCGGAGTGGAGGGGGCATCGTGACAGAGCCTGCCGAGGGTGAATGGAACACGCGACGAATGCAGATTGCTGCAGAGGTCGGCTCGGATGTGCCGCTTTTTCTCATTGGCGGCATGGTTTTGGGGCTTGATCGCGGCCAGAGAGTCCATCCGATGCGTGATGTTGAGCCCACCTGGTGCCTGATTGTGGTCCCCGAGGTGGGCGTTTCCACTCCCCAGGCCTTCCGCGACTGGGATGCACTCTGCGCGGCGGAGGGTTTGACCGCGGGCGCAAGTACCGATAAACTAAATATGTTGAGCCGCGCCTACGACGAAGCGTTTCGGGAAGAGATTCCCGGAAACGCGGAAGCGAGCGGCTCCTCCGGTGTCCTTGCCGCGGGCGAGGACCTGGCCGCGAGACCTGAAGAGACGATACCAGGGTCTGGGCTTGTCCGCACCGGGATCACGAGCTGGATCGAGAACGACTTCGAGCGAGTCGTCTTTCCTCAGCATCCCTCCCTTAGCGAAATCAAGCGCACTCTCGCGGCTGAAGGCACGCCGGAGGCAGCTCTTTACGCCTCGTTGTCGGGGTCCGGTTCTGCGCTTTACGGGTTGTATCTGACCCGCGAACATGCTGAGTCCGCCTGCCGGCGGCTGGGCGAAATGGGGATTCGGACTGAGTTGACCCGCACCCTGCCGCGAGCCGGCTATTGGCGGCAAATGCTCAGCGAACAAGTAGATTGACAGTCGTTCGTCGAGGGAGAGAAACTCGCGGACGGCTGTAACAGACGGTCTTTCGCCGATGAGGGGAAGGCCGAAAGTGGTTGGGCGTCCGAAGAGCGGCTTTTTCGAGAGCGGACACGGGGAACTGGGCGATCGTTCAATGGTAGGACAATGCCCTTTGGAGGCATTTATCCAGGTTCGAATCCTGGTCGCCCAGCCAGAAATACAGCTACTAGCCCCTGGCAACTAGCGGCTAGCTTTTCGGCCGATGAGTCGACTTTGTCGGCTCCAGTACGAACGAGCTAGAAGCGAGTGGCTAGAAGCTGGAAGCTCGGGAAAAAACGCAGCCAATGCAAACCAGCTTGGAGGTGCTTTTCAAATGTCGTCAGGGACGTTGACAACAGAGATGGAAGAGAGCCGGCCGGACGAAACGAACCCGGAGAAGTCCGAGGCAGGCAAGGAGCCGGGCAAGGGTGCTTCCGGCGACGCGGCAAAAGGAAAAGACGCCAGCAAGAGCCCTGCGCCGGAGCGGAAGAAGCCAACCAAGCTGAGCGAGGACAGGCGCTTCAAAATGTTTTCGGGCACGGCGAATCCGCGACTGGCTGAAGAGGTTGCCCGGCATATTGGCGTCACCGTGGGGCAGGTAAAGCTGCAGCGCTTCGCTGACGGCGAGGTGTACTTCCAACTGCTGGAAAACGTGCGCGGCGTGGACGTGTTTGTGGTGCAGCCCACCTGCTATCCAGTGGATCAGCACCTGGTTGAGTTACTGATTATGATTGACGCGCTCAAGAGGGCTTCGGCGGCACGGATCACGGCGGTGGTTCCCTACTACGGGTACGCCCGCCAGGATCGCAAGGATCGCCCGCGCGTGGCCATCAGCGCCAAGCTCATCGCCGACCTGCTCACTACCGCGGGTGCAAATCGCGCGCTGTTTGTTGATCTGCATGCCGCGCAGATCCAGGGCTTCTTCAACATCCCGGTGGACCACATGTTCGCCAGCCCGGTTCTGGTGAGCTACTTCCGCGAGATGAAACTGCCGAACCTGATCGTTGTCTCGCCCGATGCAGGCGGCGTAGAGCGGGCACGGTTATTCGCGCAAAAGATGGAAGTGCCGCTGGCCATCGTGGACAAGCGCCGCACCGACATGAACGTGGCCGAGGTGATGCACGTGGTAGGCGACGTGAACGGAAAGACATGCCTGATCATCGACGACATTATCGATACTGCCGGAACCCTGGTGAAGACAGTTGATGCGCTGTATGCGTCAGGCGCGTCGTCGGTGTATGCGTGCGCCAGCCATGCCGTGCTGTCGGGGCCGGCCATCGACCGCATCGCCAATTCGCGGCTGGCACAGCTGGTGGTGACCGACACGATTCCGCTGCGCGATGCGGCGCATAGGTTAACGCAGACCGCGAACGATGCGGAGGGCAAGTTGCCGAAGCTCAAGGTGCTGTCGATTGCAGGCCTGCTGGGCGCGGCCATTGAGAGCATTCACAAGGAGACGAGTGTAAGCACGCTGTTTAGCTGAGAAAACAGTGGTCAGTGATCGTTTGTCAGTGAATGGCGGTCATTGGCCAGGGTCAAAAAAACAAATGGCAGTCGCCAAAGTCCATTGCTCGGTGGTTTTTGCTTTTACTGACCACTGACCACTGACAACTGCCCTTAACAAAGGGAGCGGAGCAAAACTTCGTGCCCGAAGGAAAAGAGAAGACGAAATGCCTGAAGTTGTTGCAGCAAAGCCCCGTGAGGGCAGATTCACCAAGAACGCCGCGCGCCGTGTGCGTGCCGCGGGCAAGATTCCTGCAGTGCTTTACGGTGCCGGGCACGAACCCGTCGCTGTTGAGGTCGACCCCAAACAGATTTCCCGGATTCTTTATTCCGAGAGCGGCCACAACACGATTTTTGACGTGGAGGTTGCGGGCACGCCGGCGGCCAAAGCCATGATCGTCGACTGGCAACGGGAGCCGATCAAGGACAGGCTGATTCACATCGACATGAAACGCATTGCGCTCGACAAGGTTCTGCGCGTGAGCGTGCGCGTCAAGCTGCTCGGCGTTCCTTTGGGCGTCAAAACTGAAGGAGGCATTCTTGACCAGGTAATGCGCGAGGTCGAAATCGAGTGCCTGCCAACCGATATTCCCAGCCACATCGACGTGGATGTGAGCGGGCTGGGACTGCACCAGGTTCTTCGCGTGAGCGGCCTACCGCAGTCTGACAAGATCAAGTACCTGAATTCTGCCGATGCGACCGTTGCGCACGTGGTGACGATTCGCGAAGAAGTGGTGGCGCCTGCCGAGGGCGAAGCGGCTGTTGCAGCAACTGAAGCCGCTGCTGCTCCGGCTGAGCCTGAAGTGGCCAAGAAGGGCAAGACTGAGCCGGCGGCTGAGCCGGCTGCGGCCAAGAAGCCTGAGGCGAAAAAGTAAGCTTTGTCTCAAGCCATCGAGTCCACGAACCCCGGCCCTGTTCAATCGTCGACCCAAGCAACGGCCGGGGATCAAAGAGCGAGCTCCCGGCGCGGCCCGTTCCTGATTGTGGGTCTCGGCAACCCTGGGCCGGAGTATTTCTGGACCCCGCACAACGCCGGGTTCATGGCAATTGACCGCATCGCCGAGCAGCAAGGCGTGGTGGTCCAAAACCGGCGCTGCCGGGCCGTTACCGCAACCTGCCGGCTGGCGGGTCGCGAGGTGGTTCTGGCCAAGCCGGAGACATTCATGAACCTGAGCGGCCTTGCAGTTGCCGCCTTGGTTCTAGAGCTTGAAGCGGACTCTCAGCGGGATCTGCTCGTGATCTACGACGAGCTCGACCTGCCTCTGGGAACCGTGAGAATCAAGGAGCGCGGTTCGCCGGCGGGCCACAACGGGGCCACCAGCGTAACCAATGCACTGGGCAGCCAGGAGTGGTTACGGCTGCGGATCGGGGTTGGACTCAATTTGCCTCCGGAGGCGTTGGCTGCCGGAGCAGGAAAACGGCCGGGCAGGGATTATCTGCTTTCGCCGATGCGGAAGGCAGACCTGGTAGTTCTCGACGAGGTGCTGGACAAGGTGGCCAAGGCCACACGGCAGATCGTCGCGGAGGGCCCGGGACCGGCGATGAATGAGTTCAACCGGAAAGACGACAGAGACAGGGATTAGGGAGCAGGGAACAGGGAATAGAAGCTGCTCGCCGAAAGCTGAAAGTTGATAGGCAAATGCGAAGGCGGAGGGCCTTCGCGGAAAAGGAATCGAGATGTTGCGTGTGTATGAAGTGATGTTTATCGTTAAGCCCGATGTGTCTGATGAGGATACTGACAAGCTGATTGCCGGCTTTAGCACCACCGTTACCAATGGCGGCGGAGTGGTGAAGTCGGCTGAGAAGATGGGCCGCCGCAAGCTGGCCTACATGGTGCGCAGGTTCAACGACGGCAACTACGTGCTGCTCACCATTGAAGCCAATGGCGCGGTAGTGCTCGAGCTCGAACGCCGTCTGCGCGTCACCGAGCCGGTGATCAAGTTCATCACCGTGCGCATGGACGAGGAAGAGAAGCGCCTGGCCAAGGTGAAGGCGCTGCGCAACGCGCGGCGCAAGCTGAGCGCCGAACCGGCTGCTGCTGCCGCGAGCCCAGCGGCTGAAGTCGAGCCGGTGCAGGCCAATGCGTAAACACAGTGGACAGTGAACAGTGGACAGTGGACAGTGAACAGAGAGATCGAGCGTTGACCGCCAAAGTCGCATTCTGAACCCTGATCCCTGAAACTTGACCCCTTAATAACATTCTCCGGCTAAGCCGGAACCAAGTGATTGAAGAGGAAACAATATGCCTGAAGAAACACAAGCAAAGGCGCCGGAAAGCGGCGCACCAGCCGGTCAACAATCAGGGCCGGGCGGCCCGCGTGGAGACCGCCGGCCCGGCGGCGGACCCGGAAACCGCGGCAAGTTTTTCCGCCGCAAGAAGGTTTGCAAGTTCTGCACTGAGAAGATCGACGCCATTCCTTACCGCGACGTCCGTCTTCTGCAGCAGTTTGTCGCCGAGCGCGGCAAGATTGTTCCGCGGCGTCTGACCGGTGTTTGCACTACGCATCAGCGGCGCCTTACCCGCGCCATCAAACAGGCCCGCAACATCGCCTTGTTGCCGTTTGCGACCAGACACTAACATCGATTTGCCGCCAGGTCGTTGCTTGCGTCAGCGAGCTGCGCCGGCGGCTGTGGAGATTTCGAAATGGAAGTGATTTTGAAGGAAGACGTAGCCAACCTGGGCTTTCGCGGCGAGGTCGTGAAGGTCGCGGACGGCTACGCCCGCAACTATCTACTGCCTCGCAAGCTGGCGATGCAGGCCACTGAAACCAACAAAGCCGTCATCGAGCAGATGAAGGCCGCGGCCGCTCGCCGCTCTGCCAGCGAGAAGTCCAAGGCGGAGGAGTTTGCCGTAAAGCTCGATGCCGTCGTGCTAACCTTTACCCGGAAATCGGGCGAGGCAGGCCACCTGTTCGGCTCGGTGACTTCGGCCGACATTGCCGCCGAGCTTGCCGCCCAGGGAATTGAGGTCGATCGCCGCAAGGTTCAGCTTGGCGATCCGCTTAAGAGCGTTGGCGAATACGCCGTGGCAATCCGCCTGCACCGCGAGGTGACAGCGCGACTCAAGGTGAAAGTCCAGGGCGAAGAACCCGAAGAAAAGAAAGAGACTGTCGAGCACGAGACGCCGGCCGAGTCAAAGCAACCTGAAGTGCCGATTCACGATGAAGTCACGGTCGGCCCACCGGCTGAGCAGACCCAGTTCGACTAAGGCTCCTCTCTGATGCATTATGCACCGCCTTCCGGCTCACCTGGAAGGCGGATTCCTCCTGCAGCTTCATGCAGATCGCAGCCGCGCGCGAATCTTTGCGCATGGTGAGAGAATTGCTTGAATGCTCTTTGACGATCGCAGCGACGCGGGGCGGACGCTGGCGCGCATCGTCGCCAAGCTTCCCAATCTCGAGAATGCCATTGTGCTTGGCCTGCCACGCGGCGGAGTTCCCGTCGCTTTTGAAGTCGCACTGGCATGCCGCCTGCCCTTCGATGTTCTATTGGCTCGCAAGCTCGGGGTTCCGCTATTCAGGGAACTGGCGTTCGGCGCAGTTGCCAGCGGCGGCGCCTTCGTTCTGAACCGGGAGGTTCTCCGCGAATTTCGCATCTCAAAGGATATGATTCTTTCGACGGTGCGGCGGGAGATGGAAGAAATCGAGTGGCGCGAGCATGAATATCGCCAGGCCTATCCCCGGATGCGCATTGAGGGAAAGACCGTCATTCTGGTCGATGACGGTCTGGCAACCGGAGCAACCATGAAAGCCGCGGTGCGGGCGGTCAGGCCACAAGCTGCGAGCGTGGTGGTCGCGGTGCCTGTGGCTGCGCCCTCCAGTTGCAGTGAGCTCGCCAGGGTTGCCGACCAGGTGCTGTGCGTTGTTGCGCCTGATTGCTTTGACGCCGTTGGGCGATATTACCTTGATTTCAGGCCAACCATCGATGAAGAAGTCATAGCGCTGCTGGCCAAAGCCCGCGCTTCAACCCAAGCGCAGCCGGCTGTTTGAAACGGCTCTTTGTCACCCCACCATTACCGGGTCGTGCGAGATGAACAGCATGGCAAACCCGTGTTCTTGCTGCAACTGGGTGAGCAGCGCCAATATCTGCGCCTGCACGGTTACATCGAGGGCCGTCGTGGGCTCATCGGCAATCAGCAGCCGGGGCCGGTTGATGAGCGCCATGGCGATGAGGATGCGCTGCCTCTGACTGCCCGAGAACCGGTGGGGAGAACCGCCGAATTGCAACGCAGCGTCGGGAGTCGCAACCTCCTCGAGCGCGGCGATGGCACGAGGCCATGTACCCGCTGAGACCTGACAAGCGCTGCACCGCCGGAGCGCTGCTTCGACGTGTTACGATGCCTGCATCGTTCGAGTTGAGTTCCCTGCCATTCACGCCGAGGTCCCCAGCGCATGCGCGTCATCAGTTTCAGCATTCTCCTTACTCTCCTGGCGCCGGTCCTGGCTGCGCAAAGTGCGCCTGCAGTCACGTCTGCCGAGCCCTTCGACATCGTCATCGTCAACGGTCACATCGTCGACGGCACGGGATCGCCGTGGTACTCAGGACAAGTTGGCATTCGCAACGGCCGCATTGCAGCCATCGGCGATCTCGAAGCCCACGCACGCCGCCAGACTATCGACGCGCAGGGGCAGGTGGTGGCGCCGGGATTCATCGACATGCTGGGCCAGTCGGAACTCACCATCCTCGTCGATCCCCGGCTGCCCTCAAAAATCTACCAGGGCATCACGACGGAGATTACCGGCGAAGGCGACTCGGTTGCGCCGTTGAACGATGCCATAATTGCCGACGATCGCGAGACCTACCAGCACTATGGCATCAACCCCGATTGGACCACTTTCCGCCAGTACTTTGCGCGGCTCGAGCGCCAGGGTATGGGCATCAATCTCGCCAGCTACGTGGGCGCAACGAGCGTGCGCAGGATGGTGCTTGGCGACGGCGACGTACAGCCCACACCGGCGCAACTCGATGCCATGAAGGCGCTCGTCGATCAAGCCATGCAGGACGGCGCGGTGGGTCTCTCGACCGCGCTGCAGTACGCTCCGGCGCCTTACGCAAAGACGCCCGAGCTGATCGCGCTGGCCGGCGAAGCAGCCAAATACGGCGGCATCTATGCCACTCACATGCGCAGTGAGGGCGACCAGGAATTTGCCGCGATCGACGAAGCAGTTGAGATTGGCCGCCAGGCACATATTCCCGTCGAGATATGGCACTTGAAAGTGGCCGGCAAGGCTAACTGGGGCCGCATGCAGCAGGTCATCGACCGCATCGACGCGGCGCGGGCCGCAGGCGTGGACGTAAGCGCCAACACCTACGCCTACACCGCGTGGTTCAACACATTCTCGGCCTTTATTCCTCCCTGGGCGCACGATGGCGGCGACGCCAAACTGATCGAGCGGCTCAAAGACCCGGCCACTCGCGCGCGCATCCGTAAAGACATGCTTTCAGCCACCGGCGACTGGGATAACGAGTGGCAGGAGATCCCCGGGCCCGAGGCAGTCGAGATCGCCGTGGTGCAGAATCCCGCGCTGATGCCGCTTGAGGGTAAGCGCCTCTCTGAGGTTGCGGCCATGTGGCACGAAGATGCCATTGACGCGCTCTGCGATCTGCTCATCAAAGACAACGCGTTCACCGAGGTTGCCGTTTTCGGCATGAGCGAGCCGGACGTAGTGCTGGCGCTCAAGCAGCCGTGGGTCTCGATCGACAACGATTCGCAGGGCACCTCGCCCGATGGCCTGCTGGGCAAGGAGCATCCGCATCCGCGCGCCTACGGCACTTTTCCGCGCATCCTGCGCAAGTACGTGCGCGAAGAGCACGCGCTCACGCTTGCAGATGCCATCCGCAAATTCTCGGCGCTGCCGGCGCAGCGGATGCGGCTCACCGATCGCGGCGTGCTCAAGAAAGGCATGTGGGCCGACGTGGTGATCTTCGACCCTACAACGATTCGCGACCTGGCCACTTACGACCAGCCCAACCAGCTTTCAGCAGGAATGGACTACGTTCTGGTCAATGGCGTTCCGGTCATTGCAAACGGCAAAATGACCGGCGCGCTGCCGGGTAAAGTGTTGCGCGGCGAGGGATATCTGCCGCAGTGAAATCCAATCAATCGAACCAGACATAAGCAATGACCGAAACCGCTTCCACTGCCGATCAGAAAACGTCCGCCACGCTGCCGCGCGTGCTGGGTGCGAGCCAGGCCGCGGCAATCGTGGTCGGCACCATCATCGGCAGCGGGATCTTTCTTGTACCCAGCGAGATGATGCGCGATGCCGGCTCCTCGTCGCTGGTGTATCTTGCGTGGATTGCCGGCGGCCTGCTTTCGCTCTTCGGCGTAATGACGTATGCCGAATTGGGCACCATGTTCCCCTTCGCCGGCGGCGAGTATGTCTATCTTCGTGGAGCATACGGAGACACCGTTGCCTATCTCTATATGTGGACCTGGTTCGCCGTGGCCAAGCCCGCATCGATCGCGGCCATGGCCGTGGGCCTCGCCAGAACACTTGAATTTCTGCCCGCGCTCGACTGGCTCACGCAGCCGGCAATCTTGAATCTGAAATGGTCGCAACTCTTCGCCATCGCCGTAACCTGGTTCATCACCGGTCTCAATTACGCCGGCATGCGCAAGGCCGGCAACTTTCAGCTCATCTTCACATTGCTGAAGGGCGTGCTCATTCTGGTTGTGGTTGTGCTCTGCTTCGGTTCGGCTTCAGGAGAATGGAGTAACTTCTCCACGTCGCTGCCGCACGCTGCAGGTGGATTCAACGGCTTTATGCTGGCGCTCATCGCCACGCTCTGGGCCTACGACGGCTGGAACGACCTCACCATGGTTGCCGGCGAAGTGCGGCGGCCGGAACGCAGCCTGCCTATCGCGCTCATCGGCGGCGTGCTCGTGGTGGGCGTGCTCTACATGGCGACGAATGCGGCCATTCAATACATGCTGCCAGCCGGGCAGATTGCCGCGACAGAGTACCCGGCGGTTGCGGCGCTCAAGCTTGTCGCCGGCTCGCGCGGTGCACAATTCGTGGCCGTCGCCATGGCGGTCAGCATCTTCGTCGCCCTGAACGGCACCACCATGTCGGGCGCGCGCGTGCCGTTTGCCGCCGCCAGCGACGGACTTTTCTTCCGCCAGTTCGCGCACATCCATCCTCGCTTCAAAACCCCATCAACGTCGCTGCTCGTGCAGGGATTTCTCGCCACGCTGCTGCTCTTATTCCTTAGTACCTTTCAGCAGTTTTTCGAGCTGGCCATCTTCGCCGAGTGGCTATTTTACTTGCTCACTGCAACCACAGTCTTTTACTACCGGCGTCGGCGCCCTGACCAACCGCGGCCCTACAAAGTCTGGGGATATCCGGTGCTGCCGGCGGTGTTTGCGGTCTGTGCCGCGGGGGTGCTGGTGGCCAGTTACGCCGGCAACCTGAAGGGCTCGCTGCTGGGAACGGCGTTGATCCTGTGTGGACTGCCGGTGCTCGCGCTGCTGCGCAAAATCAATCCGCGAGGAAAGGTTCGCGGTTGATTTTCATCTTCCCAAGCTTCTATTTCGCCGCGCGCACCAGTATCAACAGCACAATGTCGTTGCAATCGACACGACCGCTGGGGGCCCTGAGATTTCCAAGTTTATTCTCCATCGTAAAGCAGTAAATGCTGATGCTGATGGGCGCTACGGTCAACGCGCTCTCTGCGGTGATTGGGCGAGCAGCCACGACAGAGGTGACTCGGCGACTGTTTCCGGTCGATTCGGAGATGCGCGCTGCGCCAACGCTCCTGGGAACGTGCGTGGTTGCGCGTGGAGGTTACTTGCAGCCGGCTGTGAAGCAAAGGTTCTGGCTGAAGAACGGAATCACGTGATTCTGGAACCGGTCCGCAACAGCGCTGGTGTGCGTGCCCTTATAAATCTCAAAACCGTTCTTGACTCCGTAACTGTCGAGAACGTTGTGCAATTTAGTGGCGTCGAAACGCAGGCCGTCCTGATCGCCCACGTCGATTGAGATGGCTCTGTATTGCTTCAGATTGCCGATGTATTGGTCGACGAAAGCGAGCGGTGCATTGGCCGCGAATTTCGCTACGATTTCCGGCTGCGGAACACCATCCTTGGTTGGCAGGTCGAAGTAGAGCGGAGGGTTCTTTGGATCGGGCGCCCATGCCGCGGCCGTCGCAAATTGCGCCGCGCCGAAGCCGGGCGACTGTGCCGCCAGATCTGCCGGGGACTTGGCCGCCGCAGCTTTTTTCTCGCCGGCAATCGCGCGCTCCTTCATTTGATCAGCGGGCACCGGCCCGCCGCCGGCCATGGGCGACAGGCAGCAAGGGCTCATGATGTAGAGCGCGCCGAAGACGTCAGGATGCTTCATACCGATGCGGCTCGCACCGTAGCCTCCCATTGAGTGGCCGACGAGGCCGCGGCTGGTTCGGTCCGGGATTGTACGGTAATGCGCGTCGATGTATTCCACCAGGTCGTGCGCGATGAAATTCTCAAAGTCTCCGGTGGTCTGCGAGCTTGAGTACATCGAGCCGTTGTAGATGGTCTTCGAGTCGGGCAGCACCACGATCATCTCTTTCGAGCCCAGGGCGAACGCGCCCTCAATTGTTTGCGGTACGTGGATCTCGTGGGTCCACTGCTCGGCGCCGATCGAGTATCCGTGCAGCGCGTAAAGCACCGGGTAGCGGCGATGCTTATCTTTGGCGTAACTGGGAGGCAGGAAAACGATTACATCACGATCAACCGCTTCGCCTTCCAGGTTGCCCTCCAACGACTTGCCGTGGACCTTGATGTGCTCCACTATGTCTGGCTTTGCGTTGGGTACAACTGCCGGCACTTCGGTCTGCACCTGGGCCATCGCCGGAGAAATCCATGTGGCCAAGCCGGCCACCACCGCAAGTGTGAATTGCTTCGAAAGCATCATCCCTCCATTCAGTACATTCAATGTTAATGACGGTGCCTGCCCGCAATAAACCTGAAAAATGCGATTACTTTAGCGATGTACTGCAGTTGGAGATTCTTTGCAGTTCTTCAGCCGGTGCGCCGTCTCTCGTGCGCCAAATCACATCGAGCAGATGTGCTGCGGTGATACGCTTCGCTGTCCTGAGATATCCAGTGGCAGTGAGTGCGGGAGCCGCGCATGAAGGAAAAAAAGGGAGCCCTGGCGCGCCGCGATTTCATGATCGCGACCGCAGCGGCAGGCACTGCAATCCTTTCGGGATGTTTTTCGCCGGGCAACGACGGCTGGGAGTTCCTGACCGGCGACACCGCCGCCACTCTGAAAGCAATCTGCGACCGGATCGTTCCCGCCGATGAATTTCCATCAGCCTCTGAAGCCGGCGTCCTCATATATATTGATCGCCAACTCACCCGGCACTACCGCCACCACCAGAAGGCTTATCTCGCCGGCCTCGATCAGGCCAATCGCATCAGCCGCGAGCGTTTCGGCGCCGCGCTCGAAAGCGTCTCGCCACAGCAACAGCTTGCCGTAGTGGCCGTGCTTGAATCTCATAACTCTGCGTTCTTCGAACTTGTCCGGGAACATACGCTCGAAGGCTACTACGGATCGCCCCGCCATGGCGGCAATCGCGATGCCGTGAGCTGGCGCATGCTCGGCATCGATGAGCCGCCGTTGCGCGGCCGCGCGCAGTTTGACCTGCGCAAAGGCTCGCCCTCATGAAGCGAGTGAATGCAGTGGTAATCGGTGCGGGCGCAGCGGGCGGAATTGTGGCCAAGGAACTCTCGGTTGCCGGCCTTAGCGTGGTCCTGCTGGAACGCGGTCCCTGGTATACGGCTAACGACTGCCGCAAAGACGATTTGCGCAACCAGCGCACCACCGTGCTGGGCAACGCTTTCGGACCTGAGGATGACGGCAATCCACGCATCGCGGTCGATTCCACAGGCAAAACGCGCATCTGGCTGCCTAGCGAGGGAGGCTACCAGAACAACGCGGCCTGCGTAGGCGGAGGAACACTCAGTTACGGGGCTCAGGCCTGGCGCTATTTGCCGCAGGACTTCCGCATGCGCTCCACCTACGGTGCACCTGCGGGCAGCTCGCTTGAGGACTGGCCCATAACTTACGACGATCTTGAACCGTACTACGAGAAGGCCGAGTACGAGATCGGCGTTTCGGGCGACTACTCCGGCACTCCCTTTCATGCTCCGCGCCGCCGGCCGTTGCCCATGCCGCCGCTGCCGCCCAATCGCGAGTTCCATATCCTCGAGCCTGCCGCCAGGCGCCTCGGTCTGCATCCGTTTCACATCCCCATGGCTCGCAACAGCGTGCCTTACAACGGACGCGGACCCTGCATGCGCTGCCGCTGGTGCGTGGGTTTTGCCTGCGAAGTAGATGCCAAGAACGGTTCGCAGAACACGGTGATTCCTACTGCTCTCGCCAGCGGCAACTGCGAACTGCGCACCGGGTGCATGGCCAGGGAGATTCTCACCGACGATCGGGGGCGTGCCCGCGGCGTGGAATATTTCGACGCACGCGGTCATCTGGTTGAGCAGCCTTGCGACCTGGTTGTTGTATCCGCATGCGCCATCGAATCGGCACGCCTGTTGCTGAATTCGAAGAGCCGTCTCTATCCCAGCGGCATCGGCAATCGCTACGACATGGTAGGCCGCAACCTGCAAGGCCACCATTACACCGGCGCAGTGGGCTTTTTCGATTACGACACCTACGACGACGTCGGTCCGGGCGCCAGCATCGCCATCACCGACTACAACCACGGCACTCCCGGCCTGTGCGGCGGGGGAATGCTGGCCAACGAGTTTACCCGCTTGCCGATTCATATGATTGACCGGCTGCCTGAATCTACGCCGCGTTGGGGTCTGGGCCACAAACAGGCCATGCGCGCAACTTACAAGCGCAACATCCAGGTCTTCGGTCCTACGCAGCAGATACCCACAGTCAATGCCCGCGTTACGCTCGATCCCGCGGTGCGCGATAAATGGGGAATCCCCGTGGCGCGCATTTCGGGCAACGTACACCCGCACACCTTCGAGATTGGCGAGATACAGGCGCAGCGCGCCGAAGCCTGGCTCAAAGAGGCCGGCGCCGCCAGCACCATCAGGCTCTCAAGCAGGCCTACAGGCGTTTCGGCAGGGCAGCATCAAGCCGGTACCTGCCGCATGGGCAACGATCCGCAAGACTCGGTCGTCGACCGCGACTGCCGCATTCACGATGTCGACAACATCTTCGTGATCGACGGCAGCGTGCACGTTAACAATGGCGGCTTCAATCCCGTGCTGACCATTATGGCCATTGCGTATATGGCTTCCGCGTCGCTGGTCCGCAACTGGAAGGGTACGGGTCTCAAGTCATGATGCGCGTGCTGAAGCTGGTTGCAATGGTTGCGGGCCTGCTGGTGGTGCTCGGTTTTGCCGGCGTCTTTGGCGCGTCGGCGTACTACTCTTCAGAGCGCGGCCAGGGCTGCGCGAGCTGCCACGAGATGAGCACGTACGTCACCTTCGTGCACGATTCGCCGCATCGCACCATGGGCTGCATGGAGTGCCACGACGCCGGCCTGGGCACCAAGCTGCGCCACACCTGGAGGCATCTCACTCACCGCTGGCCCGAGAACATCCGGCTCCGTCAGGTCGATGTTCTGGCTATGAACGCGAGCTGCCAGCGCTGCCATCGGCACGAATACGCATCATGGTTTGCCGGTCCGCACAGCGCCACCTACACACAGATATTTACGAATGCAGCGCACAACTCCCAGCGCCGCATGATGGAAGATTGTCTCCGCTGCCACGGCATGTATTTCCCCGGTTCGATTCGCGATCTGGTGCAACCGCAAAACACCACCGGGCCATGGCACATCGTGAACGCCCGGCTTGCCAATCAGCCTGCCATGCCCTGCGGTACCTGCCATTCGATTCACCGTGAAGGCCAACCCGAGTCGAAGCCGGCTGAGCGAATTTCGGTTGCCGGTCTGGCCGTTCCTATTTCGCTCGCGTTTTATGATCGCCGTGAGAGCCTGCACTTCGCCGCGGTCAACCTTGCAATCCCTCAGCTCTTCGACGGCGCGCGTCCGCTCAAGGTCAGCCAGGACGAGCGCCAGACAGTCTGCTACCAGTGCCACGCGCCGCGCATGCCTGAAACGGGCTCAGCGGCCGCCGGCAACAGTTGGGGAATGCAGGCCGGCTCGGGCGACGATCGCACCCCGATGGGCGTGCATGAAGGCCTGAGCTGCTTTTCTTGTCACAACGGGCATAACGAAAACACCCGCGCCTCGTGCAAGACCTGCCATCCCCAGATGTCGCATTGCGGCATCGACGTGGAGAAGATGGACACCACCTACGCGAACACCAAAAGCACGCACAACATTCACTGGGTGAAGTGCACTGACTGCCACCAGCACGGCATTCCCAGGAAATAGCGTTACAGGAAATGCGAGGAGCCGAAGCAAATGCAGCTTCGCCGGCCTGGTCGGCATAAACTGGCGGCCCCGGGCTCGGGTTAACCGCGGACTATCATCTACCTGTGCAAACCCAAACCAAACTGGGCGACATTCTTGCCAACGCAATCACGCACGGGATCGGGGCCATTCTTGCTGTGGCGGGCGCAGTCTACCTCATCGCCGTGTCAACGCGAGGATCCGCATGGCTCATCGTTAGTTGCGCCGTCTTCGCCCTGACTCTGGTCCTCGTTTACCTGTGCTCTACGCTTTACCACTCGCTGGTGCGTACGCGGGCACGGCATGTCTTTCAGGTTCTCGACCATTCAGCAATTTACCTGCTGATTGCCGGCACCTACACACCTTTTACCTTGATCTCGCTGCGTGGGCCTGTGGGCTGGGCGCTTTTTGGCGTTGTCTGGGCCCTGGCCGTCGCCGGAGTGATCTTCAAGAGCCTGGCTATCGGCCGGTTCGCCGTGGCTTCGGTGCTGGTCTACCTGTTCCAGGGCTGGGTCGTGGTCTTCGCGGCCCTTCCGCTTCTCAGGGCCATCGGTTGGCACGGGGTGATGTGGCTGGGCGCGGGCGGATTGGCTTACACGCTGGGCATCGCATTCTTTGCTTTGGACCGCTTGCGCTATTTCCACGCCACCTGGCATGTCTTCGTCCTGGCCGGCAGCGTCGCCCACTACTTTGCCATTCTCTTCTATGTGGTTCTGCAGCGTCCTTGACGCGGACTCCGGAACATCAGCTCGAAGTAAACGCGCTCCGCGTTCTAAAGGCGCAATCGCACCCGCCAGCGAGTGAGAATACTGGCGACGACGAGCATGAACGCTGTAAACAAAAAGCACCGCACCACTCCTTGCCAGCCGTAATTAAAGTGCAAATCGAAATAGCGGATGCCCATCGCCGCGAGAATGTAGTACCAAAAGTCTGGAAGCAGATAGGTCGTTAGGGTATTGGAACCTGCGGGGCGCGCAAAGAAAGCCCATCCGGTTCTCTTCTTGACATCGCAGATCCAATAAAGCGCGGTGAACAGCAGAGCCGCGGCGCCAATGCTATAGAGGCTCCAGGTGGGCGTCGCCCTGATCTTGGAGATCCCGAGCGGGGTCAAAAACCATCCCGCGATCAGCGGCAAGACACCAAACGTCAGGCCAAGAAATGTCTTCTGGCCCAGCGTCTGCCAGCGATGAGCCCCGAGAAAGATGATGGAAGTGACAATGCCGGCGAAGACGATCCCGGTCATGGCTCCGTTGTCGAATGGAAAGATCCAGTAAGGAAGATGCTGGTTGAAAGTGATCAACCTTGCGGCCGTCAGGGCATTGAACGCCATCATCGCGACGAACCACGCCAGCGGAGCCCAGAGCCAGCGGCGAGTCGGAATGTAGAGGATGGCAACGGCAAAGTACGTATAGCCGATGAGGCCAAGAATCTCAGGGTAAGAGATTTCAATCCACGAAGCGTGTCCATCAACTGGGATGTGACGGAAGATCGCGAACATCGCAATCACCAGGACAAGGCCAAAGATGCGGAGCCCGGTGAACAGCCTGGCATGGCGGCTGGATTTGTCGTATTCGTTCAAGAACAGAGCCGCACCAACGAGCGCGAGGATTGCCCACACTGCAGGGCGGATGATCATTCGCGAAGCATCGCCGTCGTCGGCGTTGGTCAATATAAGTCCGAGCATCATCAGGCTTGCGGTCCGAAGCGCGACGTGCCCCCAGAGCGCGGGAAGGGATGGATTCCGCTTGAGCCGGCTGGCGATGGCGATCGGGATTGACAGGCCAACGATGAACAGGAAGAAGGGAAAGACCATATCGACGTAAGTCATGGCGTCAATGTTGGCCTTCATGTGGTAGTTCCACCACGGCAACCCTCTCACGTCAGACTGTTCATTGACATAGATCATCAATGTCATGGTGAGGCCGCGGAAGATATCGATAGACGCCAGGCGTGCGGCGGCGGGCCGTTGTTCCTGAGCGGTGGCTGGCGCAACTGCTGTCGTGGTCACTTGTTTCCGCCTTGCGTACTGTCCATCTTATTAAGCCCGTCATTGACGGCGTTCAGCAGCCCTCCCGTGGTGTCGCTTTCGTAGCTCCAGAACATGATGCCTCTGAGTTTATGTGCGAGCACGTATTTGCATTTCAACGCAATCGACTCCGGGTCGTCGTAGGAGACGAAGACTTGCTTTTCAGTATTGTAGAGATACGGAGCCGCGGCGATGGGGTCCCAGTAGCGGATGAAGCCGTTTTTCAACATGGCCTGTGGCCCATCCCCGTAGCCGGCGTAGCCATGCGGTATCTCTTTTCCGGGTTGAAACAGCCCGTGGTTCGCGGCGGGTACCTGCCCCCATACATGCGCATAAAAGGGGACGCCAAGCACGATCTTCGCCGCAGGAACGCCGGCCTTCTCATACTCCTGAATTGAGTTATCATCCGAGATCTTCTTGGGGTCGGCAGGATCTGTGTAGAGAGGCGCATGGTTGCCGGTGACTGCATCGACGTCCGGTTCGTAATAGTCGTAGGCCATAAGGTTGACCGTATCGACGTACTTCGCGACTTTCTTCATCTCGGTATGTGAAAGCCAGTCAGAGTCGGCGCCGGTGGCGACGGTGAGATAAAGCGTGCGGTGAAGCTCACCCTCCATCTTGTCGAACCGCGAGCGCAGTTCTTTCAGCAGAAGCGTGTAATTCTGCTTGTCTTCGGCGCGGAAATGACTGGTTGCGCCCTGCATCCCCGGGAATTCCCAGTCGATATCCAATCCATCGAGTTGATGGAGGGTCACATAATCGGCCACGCTCGAGATAAAGATCGCCCGGCTCCGTTTCGTGAGAGCCATATCGGAAAACCCGCCCGACCAAAGCCAACCCCCAACACTCACCAGCACAGTCAAGGAGGGATTCTCCTGCTTCAATGCGACCAGTGAGGTCAGATTCCCATTGTCGTGACTGTATCCGTCCACAATGCGTCCATCGTTGATGTTGGCAAAGGCATAGTTGATGCGCGTCAGTTTTTGCGCCGCGATTTCACCTGGCAGAATCGGATTGTCGCGGGGAAAGACGTAAGCAACAATCATTGCATTGGAATTGGGAGCGGATGCTGCCGCGCACATTGCAGAACTAAGGCAGATGCATGCGAGAGCAACCAGGCGCGAATTCGACAGAACGACGTTTTTCATTTCGATGAATTGCCTTGCAAGCATTTTCTCACCCGCCGCCTTAAGGAGGATCAAAGCTGCGTGACTGGCTTAAGTTGCATCGTCGATGTTGAGCTGGCGTTTTCATTGAGGGTGAGGGGCGTTCGTCGCCTGCATCATGCGCAGGTATTCCTGTGTCATTAATGCGCGCATTCTTGCGGCCACACTAATGTCGCATGCGGCTTCAAGTGTGCGGCAACGATCAATCGCCGCGCGCAGATCCTTCAGAAATGCGACACAGGCAGGACATCCCTCGATATGAACACGCATCTGCTCGCAGGTGCGCGGTTCCATCCGGGCATCGATGTATTCCGATAGGTTGGCAAAGAGTTCCCGGCACTCTTTCGGCCGCCGCGCCAGGCCCTCGCCCTTGATCGGAGGCTGCTCCGGAAGGCCTTTCAGTATCCGAGTCATCTCCTTGCGAACCGCCAGACGCGCGCGATGAAGACGAACCCTTACCGTTCCTGTTTGAACCCCAAGGATGCGAGCCACTTCCTCCGAACTCAGATCCTCCATGTCGTGCAGAACCAGGACCAGCCTCAGAGCGGTCGGCACTCTCAACACAGCATTGTGCAGGAGATCTTGCCGCTCATTTCTCAGGAACTCATGCTCAGGACCTTCCCCCGCCGCTTGCATCAGGAGGCGCAGTTCATTCTCATCCGGCATGAGCTCATCCAGAGAAATGTGTTGCTTTTCAGAACCCGGATGCATTCGTCGCATCCGGCGGCAACGATTCCTGGTCACCGTGTAGAGCCAGGCGGCCAATTCGCCTGGCTCCTTTAAATTGGTTAGGTATTTGAGCGACCCAAACAGCACATCCTGCATCGTGTCTTCGGCATCTTCGCGGTGCCCGCACATCTTCATGCTGAAAGAGAAGACGGTATTCTGCAATAACCCAATCGCCTTCTCGACTGACTCCGGAGTTTGTTGGCGCAGCAGTTCAGATGCCTGTATCAGTTCAGGGCGCATTACCAGCACTCTCTTTTGCGGCGGACCGCGGCCATTTGCCGCTTTCACTCGCGGAAAGCCGCCTCTAATGTACATCCTGCTGCGGACGCGTTGCGCAGGTTGAATATTCGTTCAAGGCGCTTTCAATCATCTTAAGACAGTGCGGACAAATAATCTTCAGCCACTCACGCATCTCTTCGCGATCGGCTACTTGTTCTGACTCGACCATCGCTCGAAGCAGCGCGAGTGCAAGCCCCATTTCCGATCCCGGCCGTTTCGACTCGAGGAGGAACATCTCGCGGTAAACAGCATCCTGAAGCCTATTGGATTTTCTCGATTGAGCGGACTTCAACCTGGTGAGATCACCCTTGCTGCCCTCGCTCATTTTTCGGAAACGATTGCCTGAACGAGTCATGAATACCTTCCTAAGTGCGGCCAACCGCCTGCTCTCGATCGCGCTTCGTAAATTCAGTCTCCGCTGGGCGCGCTGCAGTTTGCGCCCTCTTTCAAGCCGATCATGCGAAAGATGCTCATAGCCGGGCACCAGTTGGTGAACGCCGACTGCAAAAGATTGAGGCCGACGAAGACGGTCAGCCACAGCCAGTACAGCGAGAGATAGTGCGCCAGCGCCAGAGAGATAAGGATCATGATGCCGGCCATCAGCCGGACCGCGCGTTCTACTGTCATCGATTTGCTCCTTCTGCGCCATCGGGCGCGCATGCGATCGGTTGCACAGCATTGCGATGCACGAGGTAGTAAAGAATCGGGATCGTTGGCCACGAGAGAAATGTAGAGGCAATGGCTCCGGCGATCAGCGAGACGGCCAGCCCTTGGAAGATCGGGTCGGTGAGGATCACGCTCGCGCCGACGACGACCGCTGCCGCGGTGAGCAGCATGGGACGGAAGCGTATCGCGCCTGCGTCGATCACGGCTTCAGCCAGCGGCGCTCCCTGACGCAATCGCAGTTCGATGAAATCAACCAGGATGATCGAGTTGCGCACGATGATGCCCGCTCCGGCGATGAAGCCAATCATCGAAGTCGCGGTGAAGAACGCGCCCATTATTGCGTGCGCCGGCAGAATCCCAACCAGCGTGAGCGGAATCGGCGCCATGATGATGAGCGGCACCACGAACGACCGGAACCATCCGACGACGATGACATAGATGAGAATCAGCACGGCTGCAAAAGCCAGGCCCAGATCGCGGAAGACCTCAATGGTGATCTGCCATTCGCCATCCCACTTCATTGAGTAATGGTCCGTCGACTCCGGCATCGAAGCGTTGTAGCGCTTGAGCGTGTAACCGGCGGGAAGGGTCAGCTTGTCCAGTGCCTGATTCATCTTGAAGATCGCGTACACCGGACTCTCTTCCGCGCCAGCCACATCGCCGGTCACGTAGACCACGCGCTTCAGGTTCTTGTGGTAGATGCTGCGCTCGATTGTTCCCTGATCGATGGTCACCAGTTCCCGCAGTGGAACCATCGCTCCGTTCGCCGCCGGCAGGTGGATGTCGTCGAGCGCCTGCTCGGAAGACCGGCCCGCGCGCGTGAACTGTACCACTGTTGGAATCGGTTCACGCGAGTGGTCGTCGTGCAAAAGCCCAGCCTCCACTCCCGAAGTTGCGAGCGCGAGCGCCCTTGCCACATCGTCCACTGCGATGCCGTTTTGCGCCGCCTTTGCAGCATCCACACGGATGGAAAAGCGCGGCTGCGGATCCTCAACGTACCAATCGATGTCGACAACACCCGGCGTGTGCAGGAAGATCGACTTGATCTGCTGTGCCACCTGCGTCTGGCCGTTGAGATCGGGGCCGTAGACCTCGGCCACAAGGGTTTGAATCACCGGCGGTCCAGGCGGCACTTCGCTCACCTGGATGCGCGCTCCGTATTGATTCCCGATCGCATCAAGCAGAGGGCGCAGCTTCTTTGCAATTGCGTGGCTTTGCTCGTGGCGTTCTTTGGCTGACACAAGATTCACTTGAATATCTGCCTGATTGGGCATGCGCCGCATGTAGTAGTGGCGCACCAGCCCGTTGAAGTTGTACGGACCCGACGTGCCGGCGTAGAGCTGGTAATTCAGCACGTCGGGCTGCTTCGCCAGCGCATCTCCCAGCGCCTGGACTACCCCCAGGGTCTGCTCAAGCGGAGTGCCGTCTGGCATGTTGATGACCACCTGGATCTCGCTCTTGTTGTCGAAAGGCAGCATCTTAACTCGCACCAGGCCCAGCGGAACCAGTGCGACTGAGGTCAGCAGGAGCAACAACACCCCGGCGAAAAACAGCCAACGGTTGCGGCCCGATGCGATCAGCGGAGTCATCACCTTGCGGTAAAACCGGGTGCGCCAGTTCTCATGTTCGGGCTCGAGAATCCTGGCTCCGCCGAGATGCTTGCCAAGCAGCCGCATGGCCGCCCATGGCGAAACAACGAAGGCAACCATCAGCGAAAACAACATGGCCGCCGACGCGCCCACGGGAATCGGCCGCATGTAAGGTCCCATCAGGCCGCGCACAAAGGCCATGGGCAGCACCGCCGCAATCACGGCGAAGGTGGCCAGAATCGTAGGATTGCCGACTTCAGCGACAGCTTCGACGGTTACATCGGTGCAGGAGCGATGCTGATTCTCCGGTAGCCGGAAGTGGCGAACGATATTCTCGACCACAACGATGGCGTCGTCCACCAGGATGCCGATCGAGAAGATCAGCGCAAACAAAGTGACACGATTGATGGTGTAGCCCAGGAAATAAAAGATCGACATGGTGAGCGCAAGCGTTACCGGAATCGCGAGCAGCACGACGCCGGACTCGCGCCAGCCGAGGAATAGCGCAACCAGGAAAGTCACCGAAAGAGTTGCCAGCAGAAGGTGTTCGAGCAGTTCGTCAGATTTCGCTTTCGCCGTGTCACCGTAGTTGCGCGTCGTCGTCACCTGCACATCGGCGGGAATCGTAACTCCCTTCATCTCGTCGATATGCTTCAGAACGGCGTTAGCGATATCGGTTGCGTTGGTGCCCTTGCGCTTGGCCACCGTGATCGTGACGCCGGGATATTGTCGCGGCGCCGAGCCCTTTTGAGCGCTGGCGTTGGTGGTTCCGAATAGAACGTAATCGGCCGGCTCCGCTGGTCCATCAATGATCTCGTCGGCAACATCGCGAAGATAAACCGGTCTGCCCTGCTCAACACCCACCACCACGGCTTCAAGATCGGCGCGGCTGGTAAACAGATTGCCTGCGTCGACGCGAACCTCGCGATTGTTCTCTGAGAAGCTTCCCGTCTGCAGGCTCGCATTTGCCGACTGCAGATGGCCGACGATGGCCATGGGAGACAATCCGTAGGCGTCCAGTTTCGACGCGCTCAGCATTACGCGCATCGTGCGCGGCAGACCCCCGATGACCGTACTCTCTGATACATCGGGAATGGTCTCGATGTTGTGCTGAATCTCGTCGGCAATGGCACGCAACTGGTAGCCGTCATAGTGCTCGCCCCAGAGAGTCAGAGAGAGAATCGGCACGTCGTCAATCGAGCGCGCCTTGATAATCGGTTGCGAAACACCGGGAGGAATCTGGTCGAAGTTCGAATAGAGTTTCGAGTAGACCTTGATCAGCGCATCTTCCTGCGGAGTTCCCACGAGGAATCGCACAATGACCAGGCTCTGTCCCGGACCGGAAGTCGAATAGACATACTCGACGCCGGAGATCTGGTGGACCAGCTTTTCGATCGGAAGCGTGACGCGTTCTTCCACCTCCGCGGGCGACGCCCCCGGCATCGCGGTGGCGATGTCGAGCATGGGCACCAGAATCTGCGGGTCCTCTTCGCGAGGAATGATGAGAACCGAAAAGATGCCCAGCGCAAGAGAAGCGGCAATGAACAATGGCGTGAGCTTCGAGTTGAGAAAAGCGTGCGCCACGCGTCCCGCTAATCCCAGTCCGTGCGTTGCGTGGTTCGCTTTCATGGCAGAACCTCAACACGCCTGCCGGCCAGATCGCGGTCCGACGGGTTATCAACCAGCTCTTCTCCGCCATTCAGGCCGGAGAGCACTTCAACTTTGTCACCGACTGCATTGCCCAAAGTCAGGTAGCGAAGCTGTGCAAGTCCGTTTGCATCGAGTGCATACGCGCAGGCCAGCGAACCACGCATCACGATTGCCGAGCGCGGCGCGAGGATGGCCTGCTTTATTCCCGTGGGAATCTCCGCGTTGGCGAACATGCCTATGCGCAACCGAGGAGAGTTGGGAACCGCAATCTTGATCAGGAAGCTGTGGCTCGCTGGATCCGCTGCGGGGACGATTTCCGCTACCGCACCTTCGAACCTTTGTGTGTCCGCGTCGTCGAGGGCAATGTCAATCTTCATCCCCTGGTGTACGCTGCCGATAATTGATTCGGGAACCGTAGTCTGCAGCTCCAGCGTGCCCGTTCCGTCAACCTGAACCAGCGGCACGCCCGGAGCAGCCATTGCGCCGCGATCTACCATGCGCGAAGTAACGATTCCAGCAAACGGCGCAACGATGTGCGTGTAGCCCAGCATTGTCCGCGCACCGGCCAGTTGCGCTTTGGCGGCCTGCACCTGGTCCTTTACCGCGTCAGCCTGTGCGCGCGCGGCCTCGGCCCGACGAGTCACTTCATCCATCTCCTGTGGACTTACGCTCTTTTGCGCTTCGAGCTGCTTGAACCTCGCCAGCGTACTTTCGGCAAGATCGGCATTAGACTGCGCCGCTGTCTGTTGCTGTTCGGCACTCTTCATGCCGGCCTGCGCCTGTTCCACCGAGGCACGCATCGCGGTGTCATCCAGCATCACCAGCGTTTGTCCGGCCCGCACAAGGTCGCCCTCGCGAACCAGAACCTGCTGCACTTGCGCAACCACCTGCGCCGACAGCATTGCCGACTCATGCGCATGCAGCGTTCCGGTTGTGCGCACCAGGGCGGGAGTCTCTGCCATTTGCACATTCACAACCCGCGCCTGCACGGTTTCCGGCGTGCTGTTGAGTGCGGGCGCTTCCGATCTGCACCCCGCCAGCACCATCGAGACCAACACGAGTGAACCTAATTGAACGGCTACTTTCATTGCAGATCCTCCGCGGTTTCGGGAGTCAGTGTCCCGGTCGCAAATAACAATTGAGCGTATGCCATCGTATTTCCGTACACAGCGCGCCAATAGCTGGTTTGGCTTTGCCGCTCTGCATCTTCGGCGCGCAGCAGGTCAGTGATCGTGGCTAGACCAGCCTGATATCGATTGCGGATGATGCGCAGGCTCTCGGTTGCCTGATCGATCGCTGCGCGCGCAGTCTCCATCGATTGCCGGGCCGTCTCCAGTTGAATGTGTGCCTGGCTCACTTCGACTCGCACGCGCTGGCGATAGGACTCGAGCTCCGCATTCACGCGCGCACTCGCCGCCTTCTCGTGCTCGAGTTGCGCATGCTTGCTCAACGGCAGCAGATCGATGCTGATCCGCACGCCTGCAACCCAGTTGGTTCCGTTTGCTCCTCCAAAAGAAGCCGCATCGTTCTCCAGGTTGCCGTAGGCGTTCACGTGCGGCCCGTAGTTGAAGCGCGCCGCGCTGGCCGCCGCACCCTGCGCCTGACCGGCCAGGCCCATTGCCGCCAGGTCCTTGCGGCCGGTCGCCGCGGTCTTGAGTTCCTGCTGCAGGTCACCTTGAGGGAAGTCATGCGTTTCGAGGGGCGCGAGGCGCGTCTCGGCCAGATCGGGAGCACCGGTCGCCATGCGAAGCTGAGCCCACGCCAGTTCGCGGTCGCCTTCCGCGGCAATCAGGCTCTGTTTGCACGCAGCCAGATTCACCTGCGCCGACATTCGATCCGACTCGACCGCCAACCCTGCCTTCACATGCTCGTCCACCGATTCGAGCAGTGCTTCGGCGGTCTTCTCGTCATGCTGTGCCGTGTCGATCTCGCGTTCGGCGTAGAGCACTTGCTGGTAAGCCGCTACAACACCAAAGACTGTTTTCTGATCGATTGCTCCGGCCTGCGATTGAGCGCTCTTCTCGATCAATGCGGCTCCGCGAATCAGCCGCTCGGTACGCAGTGAATCGAAGACCTGCCAGCCGCCTGAGATGCGCGTCGAAAAGTTGCCGGCCGGCTGCGGACGGTTCAATGCATTGATGGCAAAATCGGCTTGGGTGAACTGCTGTTGCCGCAACCGCGTGCCAAAAACATAAACCGGATCGTCGCCTCGCGTCATATCTTCGGTGAAATTGAACTGCGGCAGCAGCGCCGTCCGTGCCTGCGCTGTATCGGCCCTCGACTCATCGACTGCCGCATGAGCCTCGGCCTCCTCGGGATTCTGCTTAAGCGCCAGGTCGATTGCCTGCTTGAGGGTTAGCGGCTCCTGGGCCACCGCTCCCGACCCTGTCAGGCATCCGAAAATGACAAGCCATACGGCTCGACGAAGAACGCGATTCATGATTCTGACTTTCCCCTTTGAGGTGGATCCACTAGAGGAAAGTCAGATCGCGGCCGATCCGTTACAGGCTATTTCAGAATTTTCCCGCGCAGGGCGCGCGTGCAGCCAGGAGGCAATTCTGAGTCGAACTCCCCTATCGGCATGAAATCACGGGTGTTAGCCGCTTCTGCGACAACCTCGCACTCGTTGCGCTGCAAGATTTGGCGGTCCGGTGCAATTCCCCGCATCCTGACATTGCATTTGTGCAACTGCGTTTCAAACCTCTGCAATGGGCAAGAATCATCCGGGTCTGAACCCCAGGATGACGGAGTTGCGCAAGTCACATCTCTTAAAAATCAACCGCTTGCAGAAATTGAGAATTTTATTCAGAACTATGAAACGCTTCTTCGGCGAGTTGCACTACTTACTGCACCCCGATAATGGGGAGGTTCCCGGCCGGGGTCGCCATAAATATATAGATCGGCGTGGAACGTTCTGCCTGACGCTTGAATGCTGTGGGTCCGGCAGGAGTTCTACACATGAGCCGGACCCTCCTCCAGAACCGGACGGGGCTCGTTCTTCTGAGCGAGTTCCGTCTGCGCTGAGTGCGCGGGAGGAACAGGTTGGTGGCAGAGACGATCAATACCCTAGCGTCCCGGGCGACACCGGATTCACCTCGGCGTCGCAGTTTCGAGCCTGTCCGCAAGAGGCTCAAACCGTTGTTGGAGGTTGTCAACTCAGGTTCCAAAGTTCTCCGCATCAATCCCGTTGTGTTTTCTCTTTGGCTTCTGCTTCCGCTGTTTCTGACTTTGACCAGCGATTGGATCGGCCTGCTGGTCGTTTTCCAGGCGATGACCGCAGCGGTGCGTTTGCGAAAAGCATCGCCCGCGAGGACTCTTGCAGCCTGCTCACCAGCAAGCGTGTCAACCAGCAGGGTCAAAGGAGAATGCCGTGGACTGTAACGAACTGCGTGACACCCCGGAAGAATGCGAGGAAGCGGCCGGTTCTTCGCTGAAGCTCCTCTATTTTGGCAGGCCGCCGATTACCGTGCGCGGCCCGATCACTCGAAACCTTTATCACTTCTCTGAGCTTGAGCCGGCGCAGATAGTCGATAAAGAAGACGCCGGATACCTGCTGGCCACTACTGTATTTGGAATCGCCCAGTGAGTCGCTCCAGCCAACTTGACGCAAAGTTTCGCAGCGCTTTTCCGCGCTCTGCCCCTGCGCACCCGGCAAAAGCGCGCCGCTTGCATCCGTCTCGAACTTCGGCGATGGTATACTCGTATCCTTCCATTTCAACGGGGCCATTGTTGGAATTACACTCATTCGACGCTAGTTATGTAGAGAGCCTTTGCGAAGGAGACCAGAAGACCCAGGAGCACTTCGTCGGTTACTTTACCGCATTGCTCCGGCTCAAGCTCCGCTCGCGGCTGCAGTCGTGGCACGCCATCGAGGACGTGTGCCAGGAAACGTTTGTGCGCGTTTTTGCGGTGTTGCGTAAGGAAGGCGGCATCAGGGAACCCGAGCGTCTGGGAGCCTTTGTCAATAGCGTCTGCAACAATGTGCTGTTTGAGACCTATCGCTCTTCCGGTCGCATCGAGTCGCTCGACTCCGCAGACAGGCCTGAGCTGCCGGCGACAGGACTGGACGCACTAGCCATGGCGGCCGCCAGCCAGATCAAAAAAAAGGTGCGGGAGATTCTGCTTGGCTTGGCTCCGCGCGACCGCCTCCTGTTAAACGCTGTCTTTCTGGAACAGCGCGACCGAGACGAAGTCTGCCGTCAATTCGGTGTGGATCGCGAGTACCTGCGTGTGTTGCTGCACCGGGCCAAGCAGGAGTTCAAGACGGAGTATGTGAAACGCATTGGAGGCCCTGTGCCGCTGGATGCAGGAGCGTGAACGCGGTTGCTTTTGATAGCGCGCGGAAACCACGGTAGAAATGATGAAAATGGGGCAAAAACGATGAATCATACTGAAGCAGTAGAAAAAATGACAGTGGAGCGTTACCTTCTTGGCGAACTCGATCCTCTCGACCGTGAGGAATTTGAAGAACACATGTTTATCTGTCCTGATTGCGCCTTGGACTCTCGCGTTGCGTCGGTGTTTATTGAAGAAGCCAAAGCCCAGCTGGGCGAAATTGCGCCGAGCCGGCCTGATGTGAGAGAAACCGGCGGCCGCGGAAAAGGCTGGGATCATTGGTTCTCATGGTTAAGGCCGGCCTTTGCCGCCCCGCTATTCGCACTCTTGCTGCTGGTAGTCGGTTATCAGAATCTGGTCACATTCCCGGCCCTTCGCACGGCGGCGGACCAGCCGGCCATTGCACCGGTTGCCTCTTTATCCGGAGCCACCCGCGGCAATACGCACGCGACCGTGGTTGCGGACCGCGCGCATGGCATTGCCCTGCCTGTCGATCTTCCCCTCGACCCAGCCCTGGGCGACTTTGTCTCCTACTCGTTCGAACTCTACAACCCGCAAGGCAAGCTGGCGTGGTCAGGCGCGCTACCGGCGCCGGCGCAGTCGTCTACCGGCGATTTGCAACTATCGGTCGTATTGCGGGGCCGAATGCTGGAGGACGGCACTTACTCGGTATCAATCTTCGGAACCGGCACGCATGGTGAACGTACCCCGCTCGAACATTATGTCTTCGACGTTACATTGACCAAGTGAGGATCCTGAATTGCGAACTACCGGCACCGTCCGAAGCCCCACCGCACTTATTGCTCGAATGACGCAAATATAACTACAATGCCGGATAGTATCCTTTAGAATTCCCCAACAGAGGGTGTAGGAAATGAGCGAGCAAATACCGGAGTCTGTCGAAAGAACCCACCATTATCACGCGTCAGCCACCGTCATTGCCGGCCATTTGAAGCTGCCGTTGGCGAGGGAGATCAGACCCCAGGCCCACTCAGCTCTTCAGAAGGAGGGCGGATATTTCTCCGAACACGCCGAGGGATTTACCGTCGAAGGCGTGATTTCGTTCCGCTCCGCCTACACGCAGGTGGCCGGCAACAAGAGCAACAAAGACGGACGCGGCTGGACCACGATCAGTACTACTGCCATCGAGGGGCTGAATGTGCTGGAAGTGGTCACGGCCGACCGTGTAGTGACGCAGATTATCACCGAGCATCCGCTGGTGGGTTACGTGCCCTCGATCAACTTGCTTGGGACTCGCTTTGAGAACCTGCGTATCGCCGGGCATCCCGTCGATCTGGATCTGGACCACAACATTCTCGGCGCCAAGCCCGATGGCGATGCGACCTACACGAAGGACTCGGGCCTGATTACCCGCGTTGGCAGCCAATACAGCCGCGTACTCGAGAGCGACTCGCTTCCCGAAGACTTGCGCGAACGTTACAATCGACTTTCCTCGACTCTTGGGAGCGCGGAGGCGGTCGAATGTTCCCTGGTGAATCGTGCCAGCGGCTCCTACCCTGGCCATTCGTTCGGTCACATAATCTACGTGCCCGATTTTGGCAAGATCGTGCTGGCCAAGTTGATAGTGAGTCACGGCAAGCACGACACGCCGACCGGAGCTCCGCGGATAACGAATGTTCACTTGACGATGGTCGATCTCGAGCTTGGCTGCGCAGTGGAAGGAAGCGTGCCAATCGGAAGCGGGTCGAGCAACGGGACAACCATCCCTTAGGAGCAGCGACACTACCGGCATCTGGCCCGCCGGCCCAGAAAGTCGAAACAGCGTCTCTCTCTGGTATCCCACCTGGCCATTGGAAGGGAGTGTCAGCGCATCTTCAGTGGCTTTCTCTCCTGCTCCTGCTGTTTCTCCTGCCGTTCAAAGACACCCGGCCACAAACAGCCCAGGCTGCCTATGACCATGCGTGGCATCTCCTTCAGCAGGGCGACCTCGTCGGCGGCCAACAAGAGGCTGCGCTGGGCTGTCAACGGTTTCAGTCGTCGAACCCGTTGTGGGCTGCAAAGTTCAAATTGCTGCTCGCCCAGTCCATGCTTTACCGGGGAATGTACGATGCTGCTCTCAGCACTCTCTCCTCCTACCCCGATTCGGCGAATCAAGAGGGCACAGTTCAGAAAATGGCTATCGAGGCTGTTGCCCTCACGCGTCAACAACGGCTGCAGCTTGCGGATCAAACGCTAATCCGGGCCGAGACGATCTGCAGAACAGCAGACACTGCATCCTGCGGAGATGTCGATACTGCCCGCGCAATCCTCGAAGCCAAGGAGGGCCGGCTTGCTGAGGCGCGACAGTCCTTTCTTCGAGCGCTTGCCTTTGCCCGTAGCCGCCACAATTCCTGGCTCGAAGGAACTACGACCCTCAATCTGGGTTTCATCGCCCTCCAGGTTGATCACTTCGATGAAGCTGTCGACTGGTCCCGATCCGCATATCGCGGAGCAGTTGCCTCAGCCTACCCATTCATAGCGGAGGCCGCCGCAGGCAATCTCGGATGGGCTTATTACCAGTTAGGCGACGATGAACGGGCGCTTGCTCAGTTTCTCGCCGCCGAAGACACCGCTACGCGCGTCGGGCGTCTCCGCGATCAATTGAAATGGATCAGCGATGCCGGCTACGTCTACCGCGATACCGGGGATTTGCCGCGTGCGATGGACTGTTATCGCACGGCGTTCACACTCGCCAGAGAGCTGGACAGCAAGGAAGACATCGAGAACGCACTCGAGGATCTCGCTCAGGTCTCAGCGGTGAACGGAAACCTGAGAGACGCTGCCGGCTATGTCGGTCAGGTTGCACCCATGGAGACCGCAGATGGAGGAAAGTTAAGCCCCAGCCTGATGCTTACCAAGGGTGAGCTCGCAGCGGCTCTGCATCAGGACGCGGAAGCTGAGGCCGATTTTCGCTCGGTCTGGAACGGCCTCGACAGCCTGACAACGCTGCGCCTGAACGCTGGCTCTGAGCTCGCAACACTCTATGAATCGCAAGGGCGTATCAAAGACGCAGAACAGATGTATAAGTCCGCTCTGGCGGTGTACGAGTCGGCGCGCGCCACACTCAGAAAGGAGGAAACGCAGCTCCCATTCGGCGCTAATGCGAATCAAGTCTATGACAATTACATTCGCCTGCTGATCAAACAAGGGCGAAGCGGCGAAGCACTAACGACGGCCGACCGGAGCCGCGCCAGAACTCTGGAGCAGGGCCTGGACGCAGATGCGCGCAAGGGCTCGTTTCGTCCTGTTGCGATTGACCCGCGCCGGGTCGCGCGAGTCTCCGATGCGACCCTGCTCTTTTACTGGTTGGGCGATCGGCAGTCGTATCTGTGGGCCATTACGCCGGGTCGAATCGCAATGTTTCCTCTGCCCGCCCGGAAGCAAATTGCCGCTCGCGTTCAGAGCTACAGCAACGCAATTCTCAGGTTGGAGGACCCGCGTGCGACCGGCAACCAGGATGGACTCTGGCTCTACAACGTGCTCATCGCGCCTGCAAAGGCGCTGTTGCGTCCCGGGAAACTGGTCGTGATTCTGGCCGATGGGGCGCTCAGCGAATTGAATTTCGACACCCTGCTTGTTCCCGGCTCCGGGTCCGGGAATGACTCCAATTCGAACGCGACGGCTCATTACCTGCTTGAAGATGTAACCCTGGTTTCCGCGCCATCCCTGGCGATGCTCGGCGCGCCCCAAAGCGTGCCCAATCGAGGAGCGAAATTGCTGCTGCTTGGCGATCCTGTTTCGCCTAGCCAGGATTTCCCCAGCCTGCCTCTTTTTGGCTATGAGATGACCAAGATTGAAAGCCACTTCGGCAAGGACCAGCTCTCGGTTTTCGCGGGCAGTCAGGCGACTCCGGCGGCTTACTTCGCAAGCCATCCGTCGCAGTACTCGTATATCCATTTCGTCTCCCACGCCATCGCCAGCCGAACCGACCCTCTCGACTCAGCCATCATACTTTCGAGTCCCGCCGCAGACGAAAGCTCGTTCAAACTCTACGCACGCGACATTATCAGGCAGCGAATCGATGCGCGGCTCGTAACCATTTCAGCCTGTTATGGCAGCGGCACACGGTTTTATGCAGGCGAAGGACTGGTAGGCCTCTCCTGGGCCTTTCTCCGCGCCGGGGCGCACAGAGTGATTGGCGCTTTGTGGGAGGTGAGTGACGTCTCAACCCCGCGCCTGATGGATAGTTTCTATCGCAATCTGGCCGACGGGAACTCGCCCGAAACCTCGCTGCGCGCTGCCAAACTCGATTTGATTCACCCAGGAGGCAGATTCAGCCTGCCATTCTATTGGGCGCCGTTCCAGATGTACGAACGCGAATGAGTTCTTGCTTCGGCTCTGGAGGCACCTCTACCCCTGCCACCCGCGGAACCAGCAAGTTGGTGGTTCCACTACAGCGGTTCCAGAATTGCTGTACCCAGGAGCCACGGCTGCTGAGTGGCAATTTCCTCGAGAAAATGCCACCTCTCACCAATCTCAAAGGGGCACATGAATTCTGGAACCGCTCTAAATGACTGAAGAACGTGTGGAGAAGTGCCTGTACCCGCTGAATGGCTTTAACCCGCATCTCTCGTGCGCCGAGAAAAGGCGCTGGTCAACAGTGGGTGCAAGTCCCACCCGGGAACTGGATCGCTCCGCCGGGTAGCAATGGGAGCAGCGGTGGAGGCAACGAAGCCGCTGAAGCCTCCGGTGTAGAGGGTCGCGAAGGCGACTGGGCAAGCATGCAGGCGGTAATGAGAGTGAACGCTGTGCAGGCCCCGATCGCGCTGGGAAAAGTCTGGAGGAGGGGGATCAGACGGCGAGTCTATGAAACCTCTTGTTTCAACCGAGCGGGTGCAAGTCCCGTCTGATCAAAGCGTAGCTGGCAGGCCGGTAGCAAGTGTTGCTGTTCGTCGGGCGACCGGCGGGTAGAGGCGTACACAGTGAGAGAGCAGGCCGTGAGGAATCAGCACCGAAATCGCAACTCCCGATGCCGACGCCGTTCGAGGTGCGGAAGGCAGCATTCGGCAGTGACCGTTATTGGCGAGGTCGTGCCGGGATCGGCGGAGTCTCAAGCCCGAGGCATGCTTTCACAGCGGTTGGCCAGGAACCCAGGACAACTCTTCATCTCCCTCTTACCGGGAAGACAGCCTCCGCAAGGTCGAGGGTACGTGCAGCCGCGGGGAACCGTAGGTGGCACGGATGGATGCCGAGTGATCGTATGAACCCATAGTACCGGTGAAGGTGTGCTGTGCGCTGGCCCACGCAAATAGCCCCAGTATGATGGGAGCCAGAATGTCCCAGCGATTCCCAGTGTGCATGACTGCACGGTGAATGGTCTGGTAAAGCATGTATACAAATCCGAGTGCAAACGGCATCGACATCCAGAGGGTGCCGTCCACAACTACGAGTTCAGTGGGTGTTTCGCGCTGAATGTGCATGGCTGTTTCTGAAACGACTATCGCGCAATTCTGCGAACTCAGTCTCCGGGTGTCACCGGTTGATTACGGTTCGCCATCCACGTGTCGAGCGCCTCGAGCGCCCGCTCGCACTGAATCTGGTGGCGCTCTTTCTTGTCACGAATTCTTCGGCGCGTCTCCTCGTCGAGCGGTTCCAGAAGATCGAAGGTGATGTTTGCCGGCTGAAAATCTTTCGTGTCGGCGTGGGTGATGTAGTGAACCAGCGAGCCTAGAGCCGTGGCTCGTGGAACCGGGTCCGGCTCTTCACTGCGGGCCAGGGAAGCAGCGTAAATGCCAGCCAGCATTCCAGTGGCAATGGATTCGGTGTAACCCTCGACGCCAGAGATCTGACCGGCAAAGAGGAGCGTATTTTCGAGTGGTTTCGAGCGGCCCTCCGGGGCGCAGACAGTGTTTTCCGGCGTATTCCCAGGGCCGCGCTGCGCTTGCCCTGGGCTATTTTCGATTCGCCCCTCCGGGGCGATCTTCAGCCGCAACGTCTCATCGAGCAGCGCCGGCGCACAGATGTAGGTGTTGCGATGAATCTGTCCGTAGCGCAAAAACCGCGCATTCTCCAGCCCCGGAATCAACCTGAGCACCCGCGCCTGCTCACCCCGCTTCAGGTGGTTTTGGAAACCCACCAGGTTGTAGCTTGATGCGCGCACATTCTCCTTGCGCAACTGCACTACCGCCCACGCGTTCCTGCCCGTTCGGGGATCGCGCAATCCCACCGGCTTCATCGGTCCGAAGCGCAGCGTATCGCGCCCGCGGCGGGCCAACACCTCAATCGGCAGGCAGCCTTCGAAATAATCGAGTTTCTCCCACTCTTTGGCTTCCGCTGCTTCGGCCGTGAGCAGAGCCTCGTAAAACCGGTCATACTCTTCGCGGCTCATCGGGCAATTGATGTAGTCCGCTGTGCCTTTGTCCCAGCGCGCCGCAAAGTACACCCGGTTCAAGTCGATGGTCTCGGCATCCACGATCGGCGAAATCGAGTCGTAAAACGCGAGATGCCCCGAGCCCGTGAGCCGCTCAATGTCGTTGCTCAGCGCGTCTGAGGTCAATGGTCCCGTCGCAACAATCGTGCACTTCGCGCCGTCTCCGCCTGGGTTGAGTGAGGTGACTTCTTCGCGGATCACTCGTATCCCAGGCTCGGCCGCAATCGCCTCGCTGATCCGGCGTGAAAACTCCACGCGGTCCACAGCCAACGCGTGCCCCGCCGGCACGGCCGTCTCGTCGGCGATTTTCAGCAATGCCGATCCCAGCCTGCGCATCTCCTGCTTGAGCAGCCAGGGCGCCGTCCATTCCGACTCGCTTTTCAGGGAATTCGAGCAGACCAGCTCGCCAAAATCCGTGGTCCGATGCGCGGGCGTAAGCACGGGCTTGCCGTCAACCACTCTCCGCATCTCGTAAAGCTCCACCTGGCAGCCCAGTCGCGCCGCGGTCAGCGCCGCCTCGGGCCCGGCCAGGCCCCCGCCAATCACGCGAATCTTCAAGGCGCGCTCTCCGCGTCGCTTGCAAGAGTCGCGGCGCCCGAGGCCAGACGCTTCAGCGCCCCATCGTTCAGCCGCACCGTGCGCCACTCGTCCATAAACTCACCGCCCATGGCCACATAGAAGTCGATTGCCGGCGTATTCCAGTCCAGTACCTGCCATTGCAAACGCCTGCAACCCTTCTCAAGCGCTACCTGTGCGACCCGCTCCAGCAGCGCCTTGCCGATTCCCAGCCCCCGCCACTCCGGCTCCACAAACAAGTCTTCGAGGTAAATCCCCGGCTGCCCCTTCCAGGTGGAATAGTTGTGAAAATAGAGCGCAAAGCCGGCCGGTCTTCCGTCCAGTTCGGCAATCAGGCACTCGTAAAAGGGCTGCGGCCCGAATCCATCGCGCAGCAGTCCCTCCTCGGTGGCCGTAACCTGGTCCAGCCCTCGCTCGTAGAGAGCCAGCGCCTTGATAAACCTCAGAATCTCCCCCACATCTGCCGGCGTCGCCAGACGAATCGTGATGGCCATGCATCTATTCTAGAGGGTTGTCGTGTGTGATATGCGCCACAACGGGAGTCTGCGCCTTGGCTCTAGGATGTTTGCGTAACCCGCGTCGCCTGCGTCGGATAGGATGGTCATGCCGCGGTTTGCGAGGCGGCATCTCGCGCTCCGCAGCGCGGTCGCACTCAAAACGGTATTTGGACTCTATCGCATTTCGTTCGCTGTTCCCCTTGTCGAGCAGCCTGGGTTGGATTTAACTTGGGTTTTGCCTGCAATTCGCGAGCTGTTCAGAGCTGATGCGCGGCTTGTATCCGCGCCGCTCTCAAGGAGATGAAAAATGAAACACGATCTTTCGTTTTTAAAGAGCCTGCCCGCCGTGGCCGGCCTGTTGGCCTTCGCCCTTTCGCCTGCGTTCATACATGCGCAGAATCAGCCGCAGAGTCCCGCGCAGGGTCAAGCGCAGACTATGGGCAAGATTCACGGGCACGTGACCAATCCCACCGGGCAGCCCCAGGGTGCTGGCACCGTCAGCCTTTCCACCGACGGTGGCGCCACCCTCAAATACACATTTAATGTCGACGCCAACGGCAACTATTCCGGCGAAGCCCCCGCGGGAACTTACGAGGCGGTCTATCGCGCTCCCGACACACCGGCGGGCAAAATCGTTGACAGCCTCAGCAACGTCAAGATCGTGGTCGGAACCGACGTGGCGGCCGACCTCGACATGTCGCGCCCCGAATACATCAGCAAGCTTCCTGCAGAACAGCAAAAGGCATTGGAGGACTTGAAGAAGCAGAACGCCGCTGCCCTTGCGGCTAACAAGACGATCAACGCGGCCAATGCCGACCTCAAGCAGGTTATGGCGGACAAGAAAGATATCGACGGCGCTGCCGCGGCGGCACAGCAGCAGCTTGGCGCAGGCGCCTCGCGTGCCGATATTGCAACCAAGGCGAGTGAGATCAAGGCCGCCAAATATGCCGACATCGAGACCCTGATGACGAACGATATAAAAATCCTGCCCAATGAGGCGCTGCTTCTTACCAACCTTGGTTTTGCGCAGGCTGGCGAGCAGAAGTACGACGACGCCATCGCGACCTACAAAAAGTCCATCGATCTCGAGAACGCCAGCAAGAAGCCTCGCCCCGACGTGCTTGCCGTGGCCGAGGCAGGTCTGGGCGAGGTTTATGCGCGCACCGGCAAGGTGCCTGAGGCCAATGCCGCCTACCAGGAATCAGCCAAGGATGATCCGACCCGGGCTGCCGTTCAGCTTCGTAACCAGGCCATCATCTTCTTCCAGGAGCACAACACCGAGGCCCAGGTGGCCGCCGCCGATGAAGCCCTCAAGGCCAACCCGAACGACCCGATCCTTTATTACATCAAGGGCCAGGGACTGGTGGGCAACGCGACCATCGATCCCAAGACCCAGCGCATCGTTCTGCCTCCTGATTGCCAGGCCGCCTATCAGAAATACCTTGAACTGGCGCCCAGCGGCCAGTTCGCCGACGAGGTTGCCGGAATTCTTCAGCAGGCCGGCCAGAAGGTCTCCACGTCGTACCACGCAGGTAAGAGCCACTAGGGCCTGTTAACGCTACTGAGATGGACGGCGTTGCGAGCGCAAATCCGGTCAGACGAGGCCGAGCCCGAAGGCTTTGGTGGATCCAAGGTCGAGGGCGAGAACAAAGTATGACCGAATTTGCGCTCGCAACCCGAAGGGACGGGGCCAGTTTTTCCGATTTCGTTGTCGTTCGTCGCTAGCAGACACCTGGTATGCGTCGCTCCTCTCTCCTAGAACTCGAAAAAACTGGCTCCCGTCGCCACCATCTCAGTAGTGTTGACACGCCCTAGTCAACTCGTACTTCGCATTAACCTCAAGGGCGTTCGTCAATCAGGCGAGCGCCCTTGGTTTTTCTGCTTGAATCTTCAAATCTGCTGCTCCGGCAAATTGGGATGCCCCATCCCGGCTCCGCCTGGTGGGAGCGCGCAGGGCCGGCTCTGTTGCCCCTCGACCCTCTACAATTCATTCCATGAGCAACGCTCTGCTCAGCTTTGGCGAAGCCTCAGCGCTCGTAGCCGCGCACGCAGCGCGCATGTCGCCAATGGCAACCGAGCGCGTTCTTCTGGCTGACGCCAACAACCGCATTCTTGCTCAAACCCTTTGCGCCGATCGCGATCAGCCGCCATTTTCGCGCTCCACCCGCGACGGCTATGCATGCCGTGCCGCTGAAGCCAATGCGCACCAGTCGCTTACTCTCGCCGGCTCAACCCGCGCGGGCCAGTCGCCCTCCTCGCCGCTGCCCGCCGACTCCGTATGGGAGGTCATGACCGGCGCGCCCGTTCCCGTGGGCGCCGACGCCGTCATCATGCTCGAGCACACTGAAGCCTCCGGCGGCCGCGTTCGTCTCGTGCCGCCTCGCGCCGTCTCCTCAGGCGAAAACATTGTCGCCTGTGGCGCCCAGGCTCGCATTGGCGATGAACTGCTCGCCGCCGGCACCGCCATCGGCTTTGCCCAAATCGCTCTCGCCGCCTCATGCGGATTCTCGACGCTCGAAGTCTTTCTCAAGCCGCGCGTCGCCATCCTCAATACCGGCGACGAGATCGTGCCCATCGAAGCCGATCCCGGCCCCGCTGAAATCCGCAACTCGAACGGCCCCATGCTGGCCGCCCTGGTTCGCGATGCCGGCGGCGAACCCTGGCTCCTGCCCACCGCGCCCGACAACAGTCCTGCCCTGGAAGCCGCTCTGCGCCAGGCCGCAGAAGGAGAACTTATCCTCATCAGCGGCGGCGTGTCTGCCGGCAAATTCGACCTCGTCGAACCCGTCATGGCCAGCCTGGGCGCGCAATTCCATTTCACCGGCGTCCGCATCCAGCCCGGCAAGCCGCTGGTCTTCGGCGAGATTCCTTCCACAAATCCTAACCAAAACGAGAACAGCACGAAATGCTTGGGATTGCCGGGGAATCCGGTGTCTTCAGCGGTCACGTTCCTGCTTTTCGGTGCGCCGCTGGTGCGCGCACTTGCTGGCTGCGCTCATCGAGGCCCCCGCTTCACTCTCGCGCGGCTGGCCGAGGATGTAAAAGGGAAGCCGGGCCTGACGCGTTTTCTGCCCGCCTTTTGCGACTTCGCCGCCCCCCCAGACGAGCTGCCCTCCTTGCGCCGGGTCGAGTGGCAGGGTTCCGGCGATCTTGTCGCATTGGCCCATTCCAACTGCTTTCTCGTTTTGCCTGAAGAGGCCGAGCGCCTGCGCGCCGGCGAAATCGTCCGCGTCGTGCTCTACTGAGGTTCCAATGCCGAAGACCGCCAAGCCGCCACGTCCCCAAAATCCTTTACGCCCCGCCAAGCTCTCTCACTACAACTCCTCTGGCCAACCCCGCATGGTCGACGTAAGCCCCAAGCCCGCCACGCGCCGTACCGCCTCGGCCTCGGCTTTCGTCGAGCTCTCGGCCGAAGTGCTCGCCGCGCTGCCTTCGAATCCCAAGGGCGACCCGCTCGAGGTCGCGCGCCTAGCCGGCATCCAGGCCGCCAAGCGAACTTCCGAGCTTATCCCGCTCTGCCATCCGCTGGCGCTCACCCACGTCGACGTCCAGGCCCAGGTTGTGCCCGGCGGCATCAGCATCGTCGCCTCCGCCGCTACCACCGGACCCACAGGAGTCGAGATGGAGGCCCTCACTGCAGCCGCCGTTGCCGCCCTTACCGTCTACGACATGACCAAGGCCCTCGATAAATCCATCGTCATCCGCGATTTGCGCCTGGATTCCAAAACCGGCGGAAAATCCGGCGAATACACCCGCAGTTGTGCCAGTTAACCCCTCCAAAACGAGCGAAAAATCCCACAACTTGCCCGAAAGCGCCAACCCTCGTATCATCCGGCAAGAGCATCAGCATCAAGAGCGAAGGCATTCAAACGCCATGAGCCATCAAGAGACAGCCAATTTGCGTGTAAAGGGCCGGTTGATGTCGGCCTCGGAGATCGAGCGCACCCTGGTGCGACTGGCCCACGAAATCGTGGAAAAGAGCAACGGCAGCGACAACCTTTCGCTGGTCGGTGTCAAACGCCGCGGCGTGCCGCTCGCCGAGCGGCTGGGCAAGCTCATCTCGAGCATTGAAAAACGCAAGGTCGATACCGGTGTCCTCGATATCCAGTTCTATCGCGACGATCTTTCCACGGCAGATATTCGGCCCGTGGTTACGCCCGGCTCCATCGGCTTCGACGTCGAGGGCCGCGACGTGGTCATCTGCGACGACGTTCTCTACACCGGCCGCACCGTACGCGCCGCTCTCGACGCGCTCTTCGATCACGGCCGTCCGCGCCGCGTACAACTGTGCGTACTTATCGATCGCGGCCATCGCGAGCTGCCAATTGAGGCTACTTACGTCGGCAAACACGTGCCCACCAGCAGCCGCGAAATCATCGAAGTCAAGTTTCAGGAGGTCGATCAGGACGAGCAGGTGCTGCTCGTCGAGAAGTCGTGAACGGTGAACCGTGATCGGTGCAGCGGGATCACCGTCCACCGT
>DATJSB010000066.1:0-3387 GCA_035504315.1 Occallatibacter sp. | reverse complement strand
CTATGACGCCATCAAGAGCGCGCCCGGCATCCTCTTCATCTGCGCAGCCGGCAATGCCGACAGCAACTCCAGTTTCAACCAGATGATTCCCTCGTCCCTGGTCCTGCCCAACCTGCTCGCTGTGGGCGCGGTGGACCAGGCCGGCGACGAGGCCAGCTTCACCAGCTACGGTCCTACCGTCAAAGTAGACGCCGACGGCTACGAGGTGGAATCCACCGTGCCCGGCGGCGCAAAGGTTCGCATGTCCGGCACCTCGATGGCCTCGCCGAACACGGTGAATCTGGCGGCCAAGCTCATCGCCCTCGACCCAAAGCTCACCCCCGAGCAGACCATCCAGCTCATCGTTCAAGGCTCGACGCCCACCGCTGACGGACGCCGCCACAATATCGACGAGAAACGTTCCATGGAGCTACTGCGCCAGATGGATCGAAGAGTGAACCAATAACTGCGTGATGCTGATGTACGCGCAATATCGTTAGTGTGACGGCGCGGGGCGCACCCCTCCACAGCAAATCATTCGTTCACATGCTTGCGAGGCTTGCGGGAGGATCAGGAGACACCCCGACGAAACCTCGCCAGGGGTCATCATCCGTCCATCCGATCAGGCAGGAAAAGACAGCGGTTTCGGCGAACCCCTTCGCCGCGCGGAGACAACCCACGTTCCTATTCTATGAGGATTCCCGGATTGCAACCAGACAGGGACTGAAAGCCGGCGGGCTTTAGCATCCCAAAGCCAATGGCCGGCCACGGATCGCTGGACAGCAACCCGTTTTTGGGTACTATTCCGCGCGCAATGCGTCGATGGGATTCACCGAGGCCGCTCGCCGTGCGGGAAGATAGGTTGCGAACAATGCAAAGACGGCGAGCAAGACCGCCACTCCGACCAGTGTAGGCATGTCCCAGGCTTGGGTGCCGAAGAGTAGCTTGCGCATCAGCGCGGCAACTGCTATCGAGCAAATCAAGCCCGCAGCGATTCCTGTTGCGGTGAGCCGCGCGGCCTCTCGCAGCACCATGTTGTATACGGAGCCGCGCGCTGCGCCGAGCGCCATGCGCACTCCGATCTCGCGTGTCCTCTGGCTAACAGAATAGGAGATGACGCCGTGCAGCCCCACGATACTGAGCAGAAAAGCCAGGCCGCCGAAGGTCCCGGCCAGCCACGCAGAGGCGCGATGAAGATACGCCGACGGCGAATCGTCGACGACCTGGGCCATGGTTGCAGGATCTGTGGTCGCAAGGCCTGGATCGAGCCGGTGAATAGTAGAGGCAATGGTGGGCAGCAACGATTGTTCTGCTTGCGTGGTTCGCACAACGATGTAGAACGATAGAGAGGAATCCTGGTTGAAAGGAACGTAGATGACAGGACGGCTGACCGTGTCGAGAGGGCCCTCCTTGATATCTTCGATTTCCCCAATGATCTCCATGGTGTCGTGTCCGTCTTTACACGCAAGGCGCTTGCCAATTGGATCTTCACCCGGAAACAGCTGCTTGGCGAGCGTTTGGTTCACAACAACGACGCGCGGCTTGTTCCCATCGTCTTCTTCTTCGGTAAAGTAGCGCCCTCCTATTAGTCGTGCGCCCAGCGTTTCGAGATAACCGAAGCTGACGTCCCTTTCCGGCAGGTCATTGCGAGCTTCCGTCGCGGGGCGGCCGGGCACAACGATCCAGACTCCACCATCCCAACTCCGGACCGGCAGGTGGCTGGAGATGGCGGCCGTTTTCACCCCCGGTAGCTGCCCGATCTCCCTTACTACCTGCCTCTCGAGAACCATCAGCCTGTCGCCATCGGCGTCGGATTTGGGTGCCTCCACGATGATGGTTGCCAGATGATCGGGCTTAAAACCCAGATTGACATGAAGCAGCAGGTAGAAGCTCTTGGCTAATAGCCCGGCGCCCACGAGCAAAACGACCGCCGTAATCAGCTCAAGTACCACCAGGCGCGATCCGATGCGGCGCCAGTTGATGCTCGCTGCACCGCGACCGCCATCCGCAAGATCCCCGCGCAGATCGCGATGCTGGATCCGCAGCGCCGGCGTGACGGCAATGACTGCCGTCGCAAGCAGCGACAACACTCCAGCGAATGCGCAGACCTGCGAATTCAGCCCGAGATTGAGGAGATACGGCATTCCCTCCAGGCGTTGCGCAGGAATGAGCCTGAGGAGCAGGTTCATTCCAAAATATGCGGCTCCGACGCCTAAAACCGACCCCGCGCTGACAAGCACCAGCGCCTCGATGACGAACTGCCTCAGCAAGCGGGCTCTGGATGCGCCGAGAGCGCCCCTGACGGCAGTCTCACGTTTGCGTTTCTCAGCGCGAACCAGCACAAGGTTGGCGACGTTGACCAGCGCGATCAACAAGAGCAGAGCGGCTCCACTTAACAGCACAAGAAGAACGCCACGTATATCCCCAACGATGGAATCACTCAACGGGGTGACAGTTGCTCCCAGACCGCGATTGGAATCGGGGTACTGTTTTGCAAGTTGCTGTGCGACCGTCTCCATGGCAGTGGCGGCCGTTTGCACACTAACGCCATCTTTAAGCCGCGCAAGGCCGAAAAGACCATGACAGCCGCGCCGCTCGTCGCAGGAAGTCGGATCGTTGAGGGCCGCCCAGAATTCGGCCGCGCCGATCGGAGCAAAATGAAAGTTTTCGGGCAGCACTCCAATAATTGTGTAGGAAATGTTGTTCAACACGATTTGCCGGCCGACCACGCCTGGGTCTTTCGCGAACCGCTTTTGCCAGGACCCATACGTAATGAGGATGGTGTGAGGGCTGCCGGGCTTGTCCTCGCCCGCATAGAAATTGCGGCCCAGTATGGGCGTTACTCCAAGGGTCCGGAAGAAGCCGTCGCTGACGCGTGCGCCCTGTACCGGTTCGGTGCCCTCGCTCGTGCGCACGAGATAGGAGGCCCAGCCCCAGGCTTCAATAGAACTGAACGGCAGATTGCTCCGATTCCAGTCCTGGTAGTTCATGTAGGAGATATTGCAGAGCGGGCAGGTGTTGACGACCTCATAGACGCTGACGAGACGGCCGGGGTCTTTGTAAGGCAGAGGCTTGATCAGTGCAGCATCCACGAACGAAAAGATGGCCACACTAGCTCCCATTCCGAGAGCGAGCACCAGGATTGCTGTGGTGGCGAAGCCCGGGTTCCTGATGAGCTGCCGGCAGGAAAAGCGCACATCGGCCCAAATGCTTTCGATGACCAGGAATACATCCATACTCGCCACACGTTCTTTGGTGGCGGCGGGATTGCCAAAGCGAATCAAGGCTTCCCGGCGCGCCTGCTCGGGAGTCATGCCCGCTGCGATGTTGTCCTCGGTGCGCATATCAATGTGCGCCTTGAGTTCCGCGTCGATCTCGCGTTCTATTTCGACCCGGGAAAACAGATTT
>DATJSB010000065.1:0-26323 GCA_035504315.1 Occallatibacter sp. | reverse complement strand
GCGAAGCGCAGGCCGAGCGCGGGTTTGACGATCCCACCCCCGGCCCACCTATAATTCGTGTAGTTCCTGGCGATGTTTACGTGTGCCTATACACCGCGCGTCGCAACACTAATTGCGTGCTTACAGGAAATATCCGCGCGGCCGGTGAGAGTTCGAAGCGCTGAAACGCTCCAACGCAAACCGCTGGCGTGAGGGCGGTGGAACCCCAAACTCAAGTTCAACGTCAAAGGCGTTAAACGACGGGGGCAAGAGCCGCCATCAGAACTGAAGGAGCCGTTCAACCCGCATGAAGTACCTGCCATTCTCCGTTGCTTCCATCTTCCTGGGAACTGTCTTCGCTGCCGCCCAAGCTCCCGCGACCCATCCATCCGCTGCCACCGCACCATCAACCGCCGCAGCTCCGGCGCAGGCCAGGGTTGCGGTGATTGTCTTCCGCGCCGCGGTGAGCCAGACCAACGAATTCCAGCGCGATTTTGCGGACCTGCAGAAGAAATACGATCCCAAGCGCCAGCAGCTGAGCCAGCTCAACGCGGAGGTCGACACTCTGACCAAGCAGCTGCAGGCGCAGGGCTCCTCATTGAGTGACGATGAGCGCGCAGCTCGCGCCCGCACTATCGATGAAAAGAAGAAGCAGTTCGACCGCGACTCGCAGGACGCTCAGAGTGACTTCCAGAGCGACATGCAGGACCTGGTAAACCGCATTGCATCGAAGGTGGGCGAGGTGATGACCAGCTACGCGCAGCAGCACGGCTATACGCTGGTGCTGGATGCAAGCCAGACCCAGGACAGCCCGACGGTTCTGTACGCGGTTCCGTCGATCGACATCACCAAGGCAGTGATCGACGCTTACAACGAAAAGAGCGGTGTGCCACCGCCGCCGGCCACGGCCCCTGAGGCGCCCAAGCCGCAGACCACGCCTTCGAAGTAGCGGAACCTTCATCGGTCTCCACGCCAAGGCCCTGCTCCGGCGGGGCCTTGGCTTTGGGGCTTGCATGCACCCGCGTGAGTCGTGAACACGCGGATTTTCACACTGAAATGGAGTTTTGCAGGACCTGAAGGCCTCGCTCCCCTCGGGGTTCGTAGTTTTGAGGTCTGGGGCCTGACGCGGGGGCACCCAGGTCAGGTGGGTGGGCAAGCGGGCATTTGAAGATCAATATGCGCCAAGTACCGTATAATCCTCTCTAGTTCCTGCTGATGGCTCCGTCCGCATCTTTTTCCGCCTCAGGTCCGACCGGGCTTGAGACTCCCCGCTAAAAAGATCGTGAGGTTTCTCAGGAGGCACAGGCTCGCTCTTACGTCTAACGTCTAATGGTTGAGCCACTCGGGAATTTCGAAGGAGTTTCAAATTCAAATGAAGCGTTCGCTCGCACTTATCGTAATGCTGGCCTCGGGCATAGTCCTGGGCGCAGCCGCCCAAACACCTGCCACCGCGGCCGCCGCATCGGCCGCAGCCACGGAGCCCAGCAAGATAGCAGTCATCGCCTTTCAGGTTGCGGTTGGCCAAACCAACGAAGGTCAGCGGGACTTTGCCAACCTCGAAAAGAAGTTTCAGCCCAGAGAAGACCAACTGAAGACGTTGAGTGATGAAGTGGACAACCTGACCAAGCAACTGCAGGCTCAGGGTGCGACGCTAACCGACGCCCAGCGCAACGAGAAGTCAAGCGCGATCGATACCAAGAAGAAGCAGCTTAACCGCGACGCCGAGGATGCGAAAGCCGACTTCCAGCAGCAGATGAACGATCTTTACCAGAGCCTGGCGTCGAAGGTTTACGACTCGATGCAGGCATATGCCGAGCAGCACGGGTTCACGATGGTTCTGGATATCTCAGAGCAGGGATCGCCGGTGCTCTACGCCAGCCAGGCCACGAATATCACCAAGGCGGTGATTGACGCCTATAACGTGAAGTCGGGTGTTGCTGCGCCTGCGGCGCAGCCGGCGGCAACCGGCACGCCGACGCCTTCAGCTCCGGCGACCAAACCGGCGACCAGGCCGGGCACGCCCAGCCATTAATCCGGTCTCAGAATTGCGTCAGAAGCCCCGCGTTGCGGGGCTTTTGATGCTTTGAGAGCCAAGGCATTTGAGATTGAGTCAAATGGGGAGGCAAAGTTCTCCACTTTGGCTGACCGGGCCTGTGGAAAAATTTGTGGAAGACTCTCTGGATCGCCTCGAAAAATATTCAAATTCTCCTCTTGCCAACTGTTAATCACTTTTGATAAACAGGGCAAGTCCTTATTTTTCAATCAGAAGGGCGTTGCACCCTTGGCATTAAACGCGGGCGCAGAGAGTGATCGGGGTCACCCCTACTTCCGAAAGGTTTCCACAATCGGGTGTGAACGCGAAGTAACAAAAGGGGTTTTGAGCTCACGCCGGCGAGCCTATTTCTGTTGATCTTCGCCCACCCGGAGCACCGCCAGAAACGCTTCCTGGGGAATATCGACTTTCCCGATGCGTTTCATGCGCTTCTTGCCCTCTTTCTGCTTCTCAAGCAGCTTTCGTTTGCGGGTGATGTCGCCGCCGTAGCATTTGGCGAGGACATTCTTGCGCAAAGGGCTCACTGTCTCGCGGGCGACAATTTTTGCGCCGATGGCGGCTTGGATGGCCACCTCGAATTGCTGGCGCGGAATGAGTTCGCGCATCTTGGAGACCAGCGCCCGGCCGCGCTCGTAGGCGTGGTCGCGGTGCACGATGATGGAGAGCGCGTCGACCGGCTCGCCTGAGACCAGGACATCGAGCTTGACCATGGGCGATTCCCACTCACCCGCGAGCTGGTAGTCGAGCGAAGCGTAGCCGCGCGAGATGGATTTGAGACGGTCGTAGAAGTCGAGCACGATCTCGTTGAGCGGCAGCTCGTAGGTAATCATCACGCGCGTCTGTGTCACGTATTCGAAGTTGACCTGCTTGCCGCGTTTTTCTTCCACCAGCTTCAGAATTCCGCCCACGTACTCTTCGTTGGTGAGGATCTTGGCGGTGATGACCGGCTCGCGGATGGAGTCGATATAGGTGGTTTCAGGCCAGCGCGAAGGGTTATCGACTTCGAGCACCGAGCCGTCGGTGAGCTTGATGTGGTAGCGCACGCCGGGAGCGGTGGTGATGAGGTCGAGCTCGTACTCGCGCTCCAGCCGCTCCTGGATGATCTCCATGTGCAGCAGGCCGAGAAAGCCGCAGCGGAAGCCGAAGCCGAGGGCGACGGAACTTTCAGGCTCAAAGAAAAAAGATGAGTCGTTGAGGCGGAGTTTCTCAAGCGCGTCGCGGAGCAGCGTGTGTTCGTGCGAGTCGACGGTGTAGAGGCCTGCGAAGACCATGGGCTTGATGTCTTCAAAGCCGGGGAGGGCGGCGTCGGCGGGACGCCCATCATGGGTAACGGTATCGCCGATGCGGGTATCGGCTACGTTCTTGATGGTGGCTGCAAAGAAGCCCACTTCGCCGGCGGAAAGCTCGCCGATCTCCACCGGCTTGGGGCAGAGCACGCCCATGGATTCGATGTCGTATGCCGTGCCGTTGGACATGAAGCGGATGCGCTGGCCCTTGCGCATGGTGCCCTGCATGACGCGGACCAACACGATGACGCCGCGGTAGGCGTCAAACCAGGAGTCGAAGATGAGGGCCTGCAGCGGCGCGCCGGGGTCGCCCGTGGGGGCTGGGAGCCGGTGCACGACTGCCTCAAGGATTTCTTCGACGCCCTGGCCGGTTTTGGCGGAGACGGGGATGGCGTCGGTGGCGTCGAGGCCGACCGCCTGCTCGATAGCTTCCTGGGTGCGGAGAATGTCGGCCGAGGGCAGATCGATTTTGTTAATCACCGGGATGGTTTCGAGGCCGTGATTGATGGCGAGGTAGGCGTTGGCCAGAGTCTGGGCCTCGACACCCTGGCTGGCGTCGACAACGAGCAGGGCGCCCTCGCAGGAGGCCAGGGAGCGTGAGACTTCATAACTGAAGTCGACGTGGCCGGGGGTATCGATGAGGTTGAGCTGGTAGGTTTGGCCGTCCTTCGCCTTGTACACCATGCGGACGGCGTGGGCCTTGATGGTGATGCCGCGTTCGCGCTCGAGGTCCATGGCGTCGAGGACCTGGGCGTGCATCTCGCGCTCGGTGACTGAGCCGGTGAGTTCAAGCAGGCGGTCGCTCAGCGTCGACTTGCCGTGGTCGATGTGGGCAATGATGGCGAAGTTGCGAATGAAACGTGCATCCATGAGTGCGGCGCAAATAAAGGGCTTAGCGCCACTGGCGCGCAAAGCCCTCTTCGCATAGCTTATCATCGGAAGAGTGCCCTCCGAGTCGTGACGCCGGCCTGAGAGCCGCGTCTTTACCTGCATATGATTTGGAAACGTTCCTTATGCTCAGGCCGTGTGTTGCTTGTTCCGCCCCTGCTGGCAATTGTGCTGGCGGGGTGCGGACCTGAGAAGCCGGTGAGCGCGTCCAACCCCCAACAGCCGCAGGCAACAGCCCCGGCGATTCCAGCGCCGGCTGTAGCACCGAAACCGGCGCAGGCAGCCGCCCCGCAGCAGCCCTCAGCCGCGGAGCAGCAGCGCGTCCACGATCTGATCCAGCAGGTTGAGGCGGCCTACGCGCGGGGCGATGCGGATTACAAGAAAGGCATGCTGGCCGAGGCCAAGACGGAGTTCGACCGCGCGGTGGACCTGATGCTTTCGAGCGGGATCGACATCCGCAGCAACCAGCAGCTCAGCGACGAGTTCGACCACATTGTGGACCAGGTGAACAGCCTCGAGATGGAGGCGCTGAAACAGGGCAATGGATTCGTTCCGAAAGAAGAAATCACACCAGCCGAGGCTGCCAGCGACGTCACCTTCGCCGTGGACCCGAACCTGGTGGCCAAGGCGCGAGCCGACCTGGCAACCACCAAGTCCGACCTTCCCCTGATGATGAACGACTATGTGGCGGCATACATCAATTTCTTCGCCTATACGCAGAAGGGCCACAACACACTGCTTCACTCATTCCAGCGCTCCGGCCGCTACCGGGCGATGATTCAGCGGGTGATGGCCGAGGAAGGCGTACCGCAGGACCTGATCTATCTGGCGGTGGCCGAGTCAGGATTCAACCCTCGAGCGCTCAATCCCCGTTCTCACGCTGGCGGCATGTGGCAGTTCATGCCCCACGGCAATTACGGCCTGGAACGGAACACCTATGTAGACGAGCGCTTCGATCCTGAGAAGTCTACGCGCGCCTATGCCCGGTATATGAAGTACATCTACGATCAGCTGGGCGACTGGTACCTGGCCATGGCGGCCTACGACCATGGCGCCGGCAACATTCAACGCGAGGTCGAAAAGACCGGCTACGCCGACTTTTGGGAACTGTACAAGCGCCACGAACTGCCCACCGAGACCGCCAATTACGTTCCCGAAATCCTGGCAGCCATCATCATCGCCAATCACCCGACTCAGTACGGGTTCGACGACGTGACACTCGACCCGCCGGTGCTGACCGACACGGTAACGGTGAATTACTCGATCGACCTGCGCCTGGTGTCAGACCTGGTGGGTGCGCCGGTAGATGAGCTGGAGGCTTTGAATCCGAGCCTGCTGCGGATGGAGACGCCCCCGGACTCATCGTTCGACCTGCACCTGCCCGCGGGAACCGCCGATCTGTTTAACGAGCGGGTCGACTTGATTCCCGAGGCTCATCGCAGTTCATGGCGATACCATGCGGTGGTGGCCGGCGATACGATGGCCTCGGTGGCCGCAGAGTATCGGGTGAGACCGGCAGAGCTGGCCGACGCAAACCAGCTTGCAGAGAGCGACAGCCTGGCAGGCAAGGACGCCCTGATAGTGCCAGTGGCGCCGGAGCTGGCGCCCTCAGCGCGGACGGCCTACTACACCACGCGGCGCGGGGATACGCTGGTCACGATTGCCGACCGATTTGGTGTTTCGCTGGCGCAACTACGGCGCTGGAACAACCTGAGCGGGGCTGGCGTGAAGGTTGAAGCGGGACGCAGGCTGCACGTGGCCGAGCCGGTGGCAAGGGTGCATCGAGCTTCGGTCCGGCGCCATACGCCTTCTTCCGGGACAAAAGCCAACTCGGCCGGGACACGGAAGAGCACGCACAAAAAGACCCCGGCCGGCACCGCGCATAAGCGCACCAAGCCAGCATCGAACTCATCGCAAAAATAGAAAAATCTCGGCTCAATGAATTACATGCTTGTTTTTTGCTTGTGTTGTGTGCAAGATTGTTCATGCTTCCGCACGCGGAATTTTTCTGTCAGCTACGCGGACAAGCAATGAATATGGCAGCGGCACGCCGCTGGAGGCAAACGGATGGATGACGTGTACAAGATGTACGGCATGAGTGCCGGCGAACCCACTGGGGAGCCGGCTGAAATGGACCCCGATCGGGGTGAGGAAGAGGAAGACGAAGTCGAAGTTGCGGCAGTGATCACTTCGTCGGACGATGACGAGCCAGTAGCCGAGGCGCCAGCTCCGCCGCCTCCCAAGCCAGCGCCCAAGCCTGCCGCCAAAAAGGCTCCGGCAAAGAAGGCGGCTGCGAAGAAAGCGCCGGCTAAGAAGGCAGCCAAGAAGGCTCCTGCCAAAAAGGCGGCAAAGAAGGCAGCCAAGAAGGCGCCCGCTAAGAAGGCCGCGAAGAAGGTTGTGAAGAAGGCCGCCAAGGTAGCCAAGAAGACGGTCAAGAAGGCCGAAAAGAAGGCTGGAAAGAAGGCCGAAAAGAAGGCCGGAAAGAAAGCCAAGAAGGGCGGCAAGAAGGGCAAGAAGAAGTAGGTCGATCCCGGTCGCTGCACGATTGCCCCTGTGGTGTCAGGCAGCGAGCGGAGGGTTGAAGAGAGCGGCGCTCCGGATTACGGAGCGCCGTTTTTACGTGGATAGCGCAAGCATGGGCCGGGGTGGACGAGCGTGGGCTATGACTCCGGCTTAGGAGCCCGTCAACCGCACTGCAGAATGGCCCAGCTATCGGTGAAATCGACGGCAGCGATTTGCTGCATGCGGGCCCAGAAGTGAACTCGGCCCGCATCGCTCCACATCCAGCCAAGACGCGACTCATCGGAATCGAATTGCATGAGCAACTGCCAATCGGGAGCACCCGGCTCAAGTTCCGCGCGCCGCGGGTCTTTATATCCGCTTGAGTCTCCGCAATAGAGCCCGTTGGTCACAAGTTGACATTCGATCGAAGAGCAAGCCGATTGCGGTATTTCCAGATGATCGGTTGAGCGCTGCTCCGTTTGCCGGCGCGGAGCATCAGAGTGATATGGCCGTTCCGCTTTTTTCTTCCTTGAAGCTTCGCTCGGTGGAGTTTGCGAATCGCATTGGCGTTTCGCCGATGTGCCAGTACTCGAGCGTGGATGGGTTCGCCAACGACTGGCACCTGGTTCACTTGGGCAGCCGCGCGCAGGGCGGCGCGGGACTGGTAATTCTCGAGGCCGCGGCGGTAACTCCCGAAGGCCGCATTTCGCCCGACGACCTGGGCGTGTGGAAGGACGAACACATTCCCAATTTGCGGCGCATCGCCGAGTTTGTGCACAGCCAGGGAGTGCGCGCGGGTATGCAACTGGCACACGCGGGACGCAAGGCCAGCACCTCGTCCGGGTTTCAACCGGGGCCGACTCTGGTACCGCCGCCAGAGGGAGGATGGCAGCCGGTTGGGCCCAGCGCAATCGCCTTTGCGGCGGAGTATGCGGTGCCCACGGCACTCGAGAAAGCCGGTATCCGAGATATCGTTGACGCATTCGGACGGGCGGCACGGAGAGCCCTCGAGGCCGGCTTTGATTTCGTCGAGATCCATGCGGCTCACGGCTACCTGCTGCACGAGTTTCTTTCGCCGCTCGCTAACCGGCGCAGCGACGAATACGGCGGCAGCTTTCGGAACCGCGCCAGGCTGCTGCTTGAAGTGGTGGATTCGGTGCGCCGCGTATGGCCTGAACATCTGCCGCTGTTTGTGCGCATCTCAGCCACGGACTGGGCTGAAGGGGGCTGGAACGTGGATGAATCCGTAGAGCTGGCCAAGCTGCTGCGCGCACACGGCGTGGACCTGGTGGATGTGTCTTCGGGAGGTCTTGTTCCGGGCGTGAAGATTCCGCTGGGGCCGGGCTATCAGGTCGGGTTTGCCGCCAGAATCCGCGAGGAGGCTGGAATCGCTACGGCCGCGGTAGGGCTCATCACCGAACCGGAGCAGGCCAACGCCATCATTGCCGAAGGCCGGGCCGACCTGGTGCTGCTGGCGCGTGCCGAGTTGCGCGACCCTTATTGGCCAATGCATGCAGCGGCCGCGTTGGGAGAGACGGCGAGCTGGCCCAGGCAGTATCTGCGGGCAGCGCCGGAAGGGTCGCCGAAACGCGCGGCCGTGGGGCGGCAGTAGCTCAATCCCGCTCAAGCAGAGCTTCAACAGGGCACCCGGTCTTGTGCTGGATTGAAGCCGTCGGAAGCGATCTGCGCTTAGAACGTGGTGGAGATGGTGAAGCGGAAGGTCTTGCGGGGTTCGCGGAAGATGTAGCGCGAGCCGTAGGCCTGGATCGCCTCGTTGTAAGTGTAGTCCCCGGCGCCTCCGGGCGGGAACATGGCCCGGGTGATGAGTGCGCCCGAGCAGCTGCCCTGGTGCCCGCCGACCAGAACCTCGTTGCAGTACGGCGTCTCGTACAATCGCAGCGGGTTCCAGGCGTAGTAGATCCGGAAGGGAGCATTGATGACGGGCATGAACACGCCCAGCTCAGCGCCGGTGGACATGCGCGGAACGAAGTTAGTGCCGGTGATAGGCCGGATGTTCTGCTTGAACCCGACCTCGGAACCTGGGATTCCGCCCTCGCAGGAACCGTTGTTGTATACCGGGCAGCCGTAAAGCGGAGCGATGAGCGAGGCAAATCCTTCGGGGCTCTGCATCAACTGATTGTGGTTCACGGCGCTGTCGATGCCGAAGTCGTCAAACACATCGAAGGTGAACGGCCCAACCACCGGGATATTGTATTGGAGGTTCGTGGTCAGGTTGGTATCGCCGCCGATGGAAGCCACGCCGTAGATGGGCAGCGGAACCTGAATGCACTGGTTGTCTTCAGGGTTGGTGGGATCGCGGGGCACGCAGCTACCGTCGGGGTTGGTGAGCTGGAAGTTGACGCGCGTAGGCACATAGCCGTAAGGCGTGGCGCTGCGCACGTCAAATCCGCGCAGCTCCATTTCGCCGCCGGCGTAGAAGCGATTGTTGGGGGGAGCCACGTCGCCGCCGAAACCCTGCACATAGCCCAATTGCGCGCGCATGGCGAGCGTATTGCGTCCCTGCGCCGAGGGGATAAGGTAGTGCATGGGGATGAAGCGCTTGTAGGCCACGATGGGCTCGAGATAGCGCACATTACCCCACAGGCCCGAAGTCTGGAACGCGACCGATATCTCCTTGCCTGTATGCGGGCGTATCGGGTTGCTCACCGTGTTGTACACGTAGCTCAACGAAACGTAGCTGTTGATGATGCCGGCCAGCGGATTCGAGGCCTGGACGCCGGATCGGAAGGCGATCGTCTCAAAGAATGTCTGCGAAGCGGTGCTGAAGGCCGTAATGCTCGAGCTGGTCCATGAATAGGTGAGGCCGACGCGCTGGAAGGCGTGCCGCTTGAGCGGGTAGCTGACTGAGACGTTCACACCCTTTGAAGCCTGGTTGTAATTCTGGGTGAGAGACTTTTCAGCAGCGGTCAGATTTGCGGAGAGGCCGGTCGTTGTCTGGTAGTTCTTGGCGGCGTTAAAGTCCTGCTTCTGGTTGAAGATCTGGAAGCCCATATTGATGGGGCGGTTGCGGAAGTAGGGCTCAGTAAAGCCGAAGAGGAAGGTACGGCTGATGGAGCCCAGGTTGGCCTGCAGGCTGAGCGTCTCACCCAGGCCAAGGAAGTTGTTGGTCTGGTAGTTGACGCCGATGAAGGCGCCGGAGAGCCCGCTGACGCCGCCGTTCATGCCGATGGAGTTTTTGCCCTTTTCGTGCACTTTGAGCAGCAGCTCCACGGTGTGGGCGTCGGGGTCCTGATGGGCCTCGGAGTCCTGATCGACTTTGAGGGGGTCGAAGTACTCGAGCTGATTCAGGCGGAGCAGGCTGTACTCCCACAACTGGGAGTTGTACACCGAACCCTCATCGAGCATGAGCTCGCGGCGGATGACCTTGTCGCGGGTAATGGTGTTGCCCGTGAACTCAATGCGCGAGACGTAGAACGGATAGCCTTCGTCGATATCGACGTTGATTGAGACGGTCTTTTTCTGGTCGTCGTAGTGCACCTGGGGAATGGCGCCGAAGTTGATATATCCGAGCTGGCCGTAGGCCTTCTTCAGGTTATCCAGGCCCTTGCCGATCTCGGTAGCGTTGAACCAGTCGCCGTCCTTGATGGGGAAGGTGGCGCGCAGGGCTTTGACGTTCTTGACGGCCTTGTTGCCGGAGAAAGTGATGTCGGACAGGCGATAACGGCCGCCCTCTTCAATGGGGAGCAGAATGTCGATGCGCTTGCCTTTGTTGGGACGAAAGGTGAACCAGTTGAGGCCGCCCTGGTCGCGGATCTGCGTCTTCGGTTCCTCTACGGCGGCGTTGGCGTAGCCCTTGTCACGGTAGGCCTGCCGTACCCGCTCGGTGTCTTCCTCAAGCTTTGAAGCGTCGTAGGTCTGGGCAAAGAGGTCTTCGAAAATGATCGAATACGGGATGCCGATGGGTTTCAGATTCTTCATGGAGCGGCGAAGGTAAATCGCACTCAGATGGGTGTTACCGACGAATTTGATCTTGCCGACCTTTACGACGGGGCCTTCTTTCACGTTGAAGGTGATGGTAACCGAGGCCGGCGGAATGGTTTTGACGTCGGTCTTGATGGTGGAGAACTGGTGGCCGTGTTCAGCCTCCATCTCCTTGATCACCGTCTCGGCCTGCTTGACCTTGGTGGGGTCGTACTGGCTGTCGACTGAAAGAGGCACATGCTCCTTCTTGAAACGGTCGAGGATGTCGGACTCGGAGATGGAGCTCAACCCGTTGTATTTGATGTCGCGAATATTGGGTTTCTCGCGGACGAAAACATTGAGGATGATACCCTTTTCGGTGTCTTCCCGTTCCACGCGCAGGTCTTCAAAGTAGCCGGTGTTCCAGAGCGACTGGAAGCTGGCCTCAACTGCGTTGATGTCGTAGGTGTCGCCGGGATGGACGAAAAGACGGGCGAGGATGGTCTCTTTGGGAATGCGGCGGTTGCCGATGACGCGAATGCTGTCGATGGTTTCGGGGCCCTGAGCCAAGGCGGAAACTGCTGTAAAGGCAATGAGCGCCACCAGCAGCACGCGAGCAGCGCGGCCTGCCGGCCCCACGAAGCGGGATATAAAGGTGTGCTTGAACTTCACCGGGCAGCGGCCCTGCGGCGAGCACAAAAAGTACTGGTGCGGTCCATGGTTCGGCTTCACGAGAAGAATATGCACACCCTCACTGCTCAAAATCGTATCCTGCATCGAGGAAAGACTGATTATATTTGACCGCACCGACCCGGCCCAAACAGCGGGGCCCGGCTGACTGCGCGGAAAGCGTCCCTTTCCTCTAAATCCCCCTGCCGCGCTTGCCGCCTTCGGACCCAGGGCCGGGTTCCCGTTTGAGAAGCATCGGACGCGCGGATCGCTGCGGCCGATACGCCGGACTGTGGGCCGGTTCATTCCGCTTATGCGAAATGCGGCGAAGTCCGACCGGTTGGGTACCCATCCCACAGTCTACCGGAACGAGGCGGGGTTCGACGCCTGTGCATCCACAGGAGCACGTGGCAGAATGCTGGTTAGACGCAAGGGACGGGGAATAGGGAGTAGGGATCAGGGGTCAGGGAGCAGGAGGCGAGCCAGATAGCCAGTAGCCAGTAGTCTGAATAGCGTGGCCTTTGGTACCGGGGTTGTTGTCTACTATTGGCTACTGGCTATTTGGCTATTGGCTGCTCTTTCCAATTCGGTTTACGAATTCACAGCCGAGCTGCTGGACGGCCGCAACATCTCGCTCGAGGAGTTTCGGGACAAGGTGCTGCTGGTTGTGAACACCGCCAGCAAGTGCGGGTTTACGCCCCAGTATGCCGGGCTGGAGGCGCTCTATCGCCAATACCGGGACCGGGGACTGGTGGTGCTTGGATTCCCGTGCAACCAGTTTGGCCGACAGGAGCCGGGGACGGCCGGTGAGATTGCCGCTTTCTGCGAACGCAATTACGGGGTGAGCTTCCCCATCTTCGCGAAGATCGATGTGAACGGAAAAAACGCTCATCCGCTCTACAGGTATTTGAACCGGGTCAAGCCGGCGCGGTTCCGCTGGATTCTTGGGGACGGCATCCGATGGAATTTCACCAAATTCCTTATCGGACCCGACGGCCGGGTAGAAGCACGCTTCGCGCCGTCGGCCAAACCGGCCAGCCTGGCCGCTGACATCGAAGTGCTGCTCAATAAAAGCTAGGCCGTTAGCAGGGGTCTGCACCCGGCTCACATGACGAGATGCCAGGGAGGGGAAAATGCATCTTCCCGAGGTGCGGGATCGTCACATGGGGGTGCGCTCATGCGGCTTTTTCCGCGCGCAGGGCATCTAAACCGAAGGCGTTTCAGCGAAATCTGTTCGGGGGCTACAGACACTTAGGGGACGCAGCCTCATTGCCGCGGATGACTATCGGTATTGCGCGTCGAAGGACACCGAATTCTGCGAACCTCGTCCGTTCGACTACCATAGTAGATTCAACTGCGAAAAGGCCGGAGGGTGGCAGCTCACACTTCGACCCAGAGACCCGATGAGCCGGTGCGAGCAAGCCGAAAAGCCGCTGATCCGATCATTCGCATGATCTCAAGCGGCATTGAGACTGCCAGGAAGAGCACCACGATGACGCCGGCCGAGGAGCGAATACCAGCCTTATGATGTGGATTGTCCGGCTCGCGCTGAGACGACCCTATACGTTTGTCGTCTTTGCGCTTCTGATCCTGATCCTTGGCGTCTTCAGCATCGAGTCGATGCCGACGGACATCTTTCCCAACATCGATATCCCGGTGGTCACGGTGGTGTGGAACTACCAGGGGCTTTCGGCTGACCAGATCGCCAACCGCATCGTGACCAATGCCGAACGCGGCATGACGACCACGGTCAACGATATCGACCATATCGAGTCGCAGTCGCTGGTAGGCGTGGGCCTCATCAAGGTCTTCTTCAAGCCGCACGTGAACATTGCGCAGGCCGTGGCGCAGGTAACGTCGATTAGCCAGGTGGAGCTGCGCTCTTTGCCGCCGGGCACAACGCCGCCGTTCATTATTCAGTACAACGCCTCGAGCGTGCCCATCATGCAGCTGGGGCTCTCAGGACAGGGGTTGACCGAGCAGCGGCTGAACGACCTGGCCACCGTCACAATCCGCATTCAACTGGCAACGGTCGAAGGCGCGCAGACGCCGTACCCCTACGGCGGCAAACAGCGCGAAATCATGGTTGACCTGGACCCGGAGGCGCTGCAGGCGCGGGGAATGTCGCCGGCCGACGTGGTTACAGCCATCACCAATCAGAACGTGATTGCGCCCTCGGGCACCGTCAAGCTCGACAAGTTTGAGTACCAGGTTGAGACCAATTCGGCTCCGACGTTGATTGAGGCGATCAACAACATGCCTATCAGGGCGGTCAACGGCACGGTGGTCTACATTCGCGACGTGGCCCACGTGCGTGACGGCAATCCGCCGCAGACCAATATTGTCCGCGTAAACGGGCGGCGCGGCGTGATCATGAACATATTCAAGACCGGCACGGCCTCGACGCTCGACATCATCAAAAACATCCGCGCGATTCTGGCCAATCCGAGCAACAGGGGCCAGCTGCCTCCGACCCTGCGCATCGATGCGCTCGTCGACCAGTCGATCTTTGTGCGCTCGGCTATCAGCGGCGTGGCGCGCGAAGGCATTATCGCCGCCTGCCTGACGGCGGTGATGATCCTCGTCTTTCTGGGCAGCTGGCGCTCGACACTGATCATCGCAGTTTCGATACCGCTCTCGATTCTCTGCTCGCTGATGCTGCTTTACGCGCTGCACGAGACCATCAACATCATGACGCTGGGCGGACTGGCGCTGGCCGTCGGCATCCTGGTGGACGACGCGACCGTAGAAATTGAGAACATCAATCGCAACCTGGAAGAGGGCAAGGAGATTGAGCAGGCGATTCTGGACGGCGCCGCGCAGATTGCGACGCCTGCGCTGGTTTCAACGCTCTCAATCTGCATCGTGTTCGTGCCCATGTTCCTGCTCAGCGGCGTGGCCCGCTACCTGTTTGTGCCACTGGCCGAGGCAGTGGTTTTTGCCATGCTGGCCAGCTACCTGCTGTCGCGCACCGTGGTGCCCACCATGGCCCGGTACCTGCTTAAAGAGCACGACGAAGCCGAAGTGGAACGCAAGCACCGAAGCCGCAATCCGCTTATCCAATTCCAGCTCGGGTTCGAGCGCGGTTTTGAGAAGCTGCGTTGGTTTTACCTGCGGCTGCTCACCTTCGCGATCGATCACTCCGGCGCGTTCATGATCGTGTTTGTGGTTTTCTCGCTGGCGTCGCTCGGTTTGACTCCCGAACTCGGCCAGGACTTTTTCCCCTCGACTGATTCGGGCGAGTTCATCATGCACGTGCGCGCTCACACGGGAACGCGCATTGAAGAGACCGCCGCGCTGTGCGATCACGTGGATCAGACTATACGCGATGTGATTCCGCCCGATGAGCTAAGCGCCATTACCGACAATATCGGTTTGCCGTATTCTTCACTGAACCTTTCTTACTCGACATCGGCGCCGGTCGGCCCGTCGGACGCCGACATCGAGGTGACGATGGCCCGCAAGCACCACTCGACCAAAGCGTATCTTGACCGGCTGCGCGAGGTGCTGGCCCGCAGGTTCCCCGGCGTGACGTTTTACTCGGTGCCGTCCGACATCGTAACGCAGATTCTCAACTTCGGCCTGTCCTCGCCCATCGATCTGCAGATCGTGGGCCCCGACCTATACGCAAATCATGCATTGGCCGAAAAAATGCTGAACGATGTCCGCTATGTGCCGGGCGCGGTAGACGCGCGCATCCAGCAGCCGTTCAACTATCCGAACTTCACCGTCAACGTGGATCGTACCCGCGCGGCTTCGATTGGATTGAGCCAGGCCAATGTGGCGCAGAGCCTTTTGGTAACGCTGAGCGGGAGTTTTCAAACCAGCCCAAACTTCTATCTCGACCCGCGCAATGGGGTTTCATACAACATCGCCATCCAGGCTCCGCAATACCGGGTTGATACGATGGCTGAACTGGCAAGCCTGCCGATTACGGGCGGCGTAACGATACAGGAGCCGGGCAATGCAGCGTCTACCCTGGCACCGGGCGCATCAGCATCGGCCGCTTCCGGCGCGCCGTTTACGTCAGCTCCCGGGGCGTCGAGCAAGCCGATCGAGGTATTGGGAAATCTCGCGACGATCGATCCCGGAGTCGAACAGGGGCTGATCAGCCACTACGATGTCCAGCCGGTCATCGACATTTACACCAACGTTGAAGGTACCGACCTGGGCAGCGTAACCCGGAAGATCGAGGCGATCAGGGACAAATACAAGAGCCAGTTACCGCGCGGATCAGCATTTAACTTGCGCGGGCAAAGCGAGACCATGAAGAGCTCCTACATCGGCCTGCTCACCGGGCTAGCTTTTTCGATCCTGCTGGTTTACCTGCTCATCGTAGTGAATTTTCAATCTTGGCTCGATCCGTTTCTGATTATTGCCGCGCTGCCGGCTGCACTGGCCGGGATTGCGTGGTTTCTCTTCCTCACGCACACGCGTTTGAGCGTGCCGGCGCTGACAGGCTCGATCATGTGCATGGGCGTGGCCACGGCCAATTCCATTCTGGTGGTGAGCTTTGCGCGCGAGCAGCTTGAGATTCTGGTGGGCGATGCGCGGCGTGCGGCGCTGAATGCCGGCTTTGTGCGGCTGCGGCCGGTCATCATGACCGCGCTGGCAATGATTATCGGCATGATTCCCATGGCGCTGGGCCTGGGCGACGGCGGCGAACAGAATGCGCCGCTGGGACGCGCCGTGATTGGCGGTTTGTTTGTGGCTACTGGAGCCACACTGTTTTTTGTGCCGGTGTTCTTCTCGGTGGTTCACGGCTGGCTGGAGCGCCGCAAGCGGGCACACGGAAAACGACAACTGGCAGAAAGTGACGAATTTGCCGGGACACAGGAGTAACCCTCGATGACTGACGAATCGGGAATCAACGACGCAAGAACGCTGCATGACGAGAGCCATACGCCGGAGCAGGCGCCAATTGCCGCTCGCAAGGTGGTGATGGCGCTGGTGGTTGCGACGGTGGTGCTGGGCGCGCTGGCGCTGACCGGCTATCTGAGCCGCAGGAATGACGACAAGGTGCTGGCCGCAGATACGGTAAAGTACGCCGCGCCCACGGTGGAGGTTGAGCCGGCCAAAGCGGCCCCTCCGGTGGACAATTTTGTGCTGCCGGGCAACGTAACGGCTTACACTGACTCGCCTCTCTACGCGCGCACCGACGGCTACCTCGTTCGCTGGTACTACGACATCGGCGCCCATGTGAAGAAGGGCGCGTTGCTGGCGGTAATCTCGACTCCCGAACTGGACCAGCAAGTGGCACAGGCCGAGGCCGATCTGGCCACCGCCATCACCAACCAGAAAAATGCGCAGGTGCAGGCCGAGCGTTACAAGGGACTGGTGACGAGCGACGCGGTATCGAAGTTCGATACCGATAATCTGACGACGCAGGCTGCGGCGGCCGACTCGGCAGTGAATTCCGCACGGGCCAACATGCAGCGGCTCAAGGAATTGCAATCGTTCGAGAAGATCTATGCTCCGTTTGATGGCGTGGTGACCGCGCGCAATGTCGACACGGGGCAGTTGATCAACCAGGGAGCGAGTGTCGAGCTATTCCACATGCAGGCGCTCGAGACGCTGCGCGTCTATACCAATGTGCCGCAGATTTACACCCCGATGATCAAGCTGGGCTCGAAGATCCCGCTGACCTTCCCCGAATACCCCGGAAAGATCTTTGCGGGAAGGCTGGTGCGGACCGCGGACGCGATCGATCCGGTGAGCCGCACGCTGCTGGTTGAAGTAGACGTGGACAATCGCGAGGGCAAACTGATGCCGGGCGCGCTGGCGCAGGTGCACTTCAAGACGCCGCAGGTTGCGCCGACCTTCATTGTGCCAACGGCTGCGCTGATCTTTCGGCGTGCAGGATTGCAGATCGGCACGGTGGAGGAGACGAAGGATGGACCCGTAGCGCATCTGGTGCCCATCACCATTGGCCAGGACGACGGCGCAACGGCGCAGGTGATAAGCGGGCTGACGGCGAGCGACCAGGTAATCCAGGATCCGCCGGACTCGATTATCGAAGGCCAGAAGGTGACCGTAGTGAAACCAGGAAGCGACTCACCGCAAGCGGGAGGATTGTAGGGTGCGCGGATCGAAGCCAGCCGCAAATCGGGTTCGCAGCACCGGCGGTGCGCGCGGGATTGCCGCGCTTGCCGCAGGCTGCGCCCTGGCTGCGCTCGCCGGGTGCAAATCGGTCGGCCCCAACTACAATCGGCCCGGCTACACTGCGCCCGCGGCTTACAAGGAGACGGGAGCGGCTTCGGTCGAGCCGCCGCAAAATCCCGCCGGCGGCGCGTGGCAGCCGGCCAACCCATCGGATGGAATGCTGAAGGGCAAATGGTGGGAGATTTACCAGGACCCGCAGCTCAACAGTCTTGAAGAACGCGTTGACTCGACCAACGTGCAGTTAAAGCAGGCCCTTGAAACCTACCTGGCTGCGCGCGACCAGGTGACGGCGGTTCGCGCCAATCTTTATCCCACGGTGAGCGGCATCATTGGCGCCACGCCGCAGCAGTACTCAAAGAATTCGCCACTCTTCAACAAGGCGGACCCAACCATCTACAACGACCTGACGATTGGCGCGCAGGCCAGCTGGGAGCCTGACTTCTGGGGGCGCGTGCGCCGCGGCGTGGAGCAGGCGCGTGCCAATGCGCAGGCCAGCGCGGCGGATGCGGCCAACGTTGCGCTCACGCTGCATGCCGAGCTGGCGGCGGATTACTTTGCGCTGCGCGGGCTCGACTCGCAGACCAAATTGCTGACCGATACGGTGGCAGATCTCGAAGGGCAGTTGAAGCTGACCGAGACGCGGCTCCAGGGCGGCGTGGCAACCGAGGTGGACGTGGATCAGGCGCGTACGCAGCTTGAGACGGTTCGCGCGCAACTGGTGGACGTGGGCGTGGCGCGGGCGCAGTTCGAGCATGCGATTGGAACGATCGCGAACTACGATCTCTCGCAGTTTTCGATTCCGCCATCGCCGCTGGCCGGCTCGCTGCCCAAAATCCCCCTTGGCGTGCCCTCGCAACTGCTGGAACGCAGGCCCGACATTGCCGTAGCAGAGCGCCAGAGCGCGGCTGCCAATGCGCAGATCGGCATTGCGGTGAGCGCGTTCTACCCCAACATCACGCTGAGCGGATCGGCGGGATTTCAGAGCACCAATCCCGGCACATGGATCCAGGGACCGAGCTCGTTCTGGACGCTGGGCGCGCAGGCCGCGGAGTTGCTGTTTGACGCCGGACAGCGCCGTGCACTGACGAGCGAGGCACGGCACGCCTACGATGCGCAGGCCGATGCTTACCGGAACACGGTGTTTCAGGCCTTCGAGGATGTTGAGGATCAGTTGGCGGCGCTACGGGTCCTGGAGCAGGAGTCGGGTGTCGAGGCGAGAGCGGTGGCGTCGGCGCAGCGATCGTTCGATGTATCGAATGCGCGCTACAAAGGCGGAGTGACCAGCTACCTGGAGGTACTGACCGCCGAGCAGACGCTGCTGCAGGACCAGGTAACGCAGATCGGCATCGAAAGCCGTCAATATGCAGCCAGCGTTGGGCTGGTGCGGTCGCTGGGCGGCGGCTGGGACGTGACGCAGCTGCCGTAGTGGAAAAGACAGGGAAGAGGGAATAGGGAATAGGAGCGCCGCTTTCAGCGGCGCAGCTTGTTGATCATCACTACGAGCATACGGCCGACCTCATTGGCAAGGCCTTCGGCAGCTTCTAGAGTCTGAGCAGTTCCGAAATGCAGACCCTTCGCAATCACGAGTTGGGTTTGAATCTCGCCGTTCGAGCCACGCGCGTGACCCAAGAATGAGAGGTACTCGCCTCGCGTCATTTTTCCGTAGCCGTCTGCAATATTGTTTGCGACCGAGACGGATGCGCGTCGAATTTGGTTGGTTAGGCCGAATCGTTCCGATGAAGGGAAGTCGGCTGTGAGCTTGTAGACTGCCAAACTCATCTGAATTGCCTTCTGCCAGACAAGAAGATCTTTAAACGAATCGCTGTTCGTCTTCGCCATGGTTGCTACCCTCTCTATTCTCTATTCCCTATTCCCTATTCCCTACTCCCTGGCTCGCGTATACGCCTTTTCCGGCACGTCAACCAGCGCGCCGCCCGGCGCCTGCCACATGAGGCGCGGGTAATGGTTCGAGCCTGAGTTCAGGCCTTCAATATGTATCGCGTGCTTGCCCGCGCGCAGACCGAGGGAGACGACGGCATAGCGCATGGCGTTGCCTGGTGAGCCGCAAACCTGCGCAAACGGCGGTCCGGTCTTTGCCGCTTCCTTGCCATCGATCACCAGCCGCGCACCATCGGGATCGAGAAGATACAAGGTATATCCTCCGTCGGCGGGAACGTCGATGAAGCCATCCCAGGCGACGGCGTAATACGGATAGCCCTGGGAGTCCGCCGAGATGCTGGATGACAGGCCGCTCACGACGGGCGTTAAGGAGGAGAGATCGGGCAGTTCGTTCCACTCGCCCGCATAGATGTTGTAGGCCAGGCCGGGCTGCGTGGTGCCGGGGTTGGTTGCTGCGAGCTGCCATTGATCGACGACGACGATGTCCTGCTCGGCCCAGTCCTGATGGCCGGCTCGGTCTTCAACGTGGAGCAGAACGCGGAAGCGGCCGGCGCCGTTGGCACCGTCAAGCTCGGTGCCCAGCGCATCGGTAAAGCGATGGCGCACGCGGCGGCCATGAGCTTCGCTTCCATCGCCGAAGAGCCAGGTGTAGCGCGTGTTGGGCGCCGGCTGCGCGGTGAATTCGACGGGCCGGCGCGGAACAGCAGTGGCAGGCGCGATGGCAAAGGCCGCGGAAGGACTGTGGTTGGGAATGAACTGCGGTTGCGGCGCGCCGCCGGATACAGTGAGCGGAAGTGCGGCCCCGGATTCGACCCGCGCCTGGCCGTACTTCACGTTATCGAAGACGACGCCCGAGACGTCGCCGGTGATAGTTGAGCTCGCGAGTGGCGGCTGGCCGAGCGCCCATATATTGCGGAAGACGACGTCTTTGACCTCGGGCTGTTCCTGTTCCAGCTGGGCCAGGGAGTACCAGTTGTCGAGGAAGAGATTCTCAAAGAGAAGGCCCTGATGGATGCCCCTGGCGCCGTTCGCTCCCCAGAGGCCGATGAGGGCAAAACTCTGGCCGCAGGCGCCGATGCCGGCATGGAGGACGTCGGAATTGCGCAGCGTGAAGCTGGAGCTCGAAAAGATCTTCTGCGGCCAGCCCAGGCGCACGATGTTGGAGATTGACGTCGAGAGCTCGGTATTCTCGACGACAATGTTGCGCACATCGTTACCAGGCCGCAGCATGTCGGCGTCGGAGTAGCCGTCCCAGTTGCCGATCAGGGCAAGGTCATCGTCGGATGCGCGGAAGAAGGAGTTGCGCACCACGGTGTCGCCACTGCCGAGCCAGTCCATGCCGTCCTGATTGGCGTTGCCGGGATTGCCGCCCACGACGCGCAGGTCGTCGTAAGTAAATCCGGTTGAATCCTTCATCTGGATGGACCAGGTGCGCGAGCGAATAACGCAGGTAAGACCGTGGATCTCAACGTTGCGCGATTGAAATGCGTCGATGCAGTGCCAGTCGGGCTTCTGCATCCAGCCCTCGTCGCGGACGGGGTCCTGCGGGCCGTCGTAAACGATGGTTCCGCGGCCAAGAACTCTCACATTTTCGACGTTCCACAGGTTGAGGCTGCCGTAGATGAACGAGCCCGGCGCGAGATAGATGGTGTCACCGGATTTCGGGTTGAGGCTTTGGCGATGCAGTCCCGCAGGAACGATGGTGACGTTGGGGCCCGAGGGCGGTGGCGGCGGTGGTGGCGAGCCGGCAAAGAGAAACAGCATGCGGGCGTGATTGAGAAAGTCGTTGGGCCGCGATATGGCGAGCTTGGCCGGCCCGTTGACGCGGAAACGAATGGTTTGACCATTGCGCGTGGCGTGCAAGCCGAGACGCCAGGGCTGGATGTCCACGCCGCGATCCCAGAAGCCGGGCTCGGCGGCGGTGACAGTGATTTCAGTAGGGCCGGTGATGTCAAAGTTGGCGAACTCGTAGTTGGCGGCGGCGTGGGCCACGTCGACGTGACGGCCATCGACCGTGATGGCAAAGAAATAGGAGCGCATCTCGTCGGGCACTGGCGCAGTCTGAAGGCGCGTGGCGGCGTGAAGGGACCCAGAAAAGGCGGCAAGCGCGGCGAGCGAGGCGGAGAGCAGATGAGGCAACGCGCGAATACCCGGCAACAGACAGAACTCCCGCAAAAGAATTGGGAAAGATAAGTGTAGCGCCGGGATCGAGGGCCCTCACTATATTCCGGCAGGTCAATTCTCAAATTCGGCTGAAATCGGGTAAAGATCGCGGCTGCCATGAAGAACGCGCTCAATTCGCACAGCGTTATTCAAAATGCGAAACAGGATTACGTAATTACCTTCAGTCGCGAGACGCGCGTCTGGCCCGAGTTCGGGGCGGAGCTGATAGAGCTGAGGCCGCTTCGCGATTTCCTGCATGCGCCGGCGAAGGATACGAATAAGACGGACAGCGTTGCTTGGACTGTCCTGCGCAATGTAATCGGCAATTTCTTCAAGGTCTCCGGGGACGTACTTCGAAAGCCTGAGTCGCATCAGCGCGCTCATTTCTGCGCGAGCTTCTTATATTTCGTCTCCAGGCGATCGAAGACCTTGTCGGGATCGAGACTTACGGAGTCATCGCTTACCGCCTCTTGCCACCGCTGCCGCAAATTGGCAATTGCTTGCTCGCGGAGCCGCCTCTTGTGCGTCCAGTCGCGGAGCGCATCGCGCACCACCTCGCTGTGAGACGAGTATTCGCCCGCCTCGACCGCCTGACGGACGATAGTTGCCATTTCAGAGGGGAGGGCAATGCTGAGTTTCTCGACGGTAGGCATAAATGTGACCTCAGTAGGAAATTATACTACCCAATCAGCACCGTTAATAATATAGTTAATGAGCACGCGTACGAATTTCATCGCACTCTTACTCCTTCTTTGTGGACTGAATCTTTATGCTACCCCCTGCGAGATGAATCCGAGCGGGGCGGCGCAGCGCGTCTTTGCGCAGGTGGACGCACACCAGCCCTGGACTGAATTCAAGACTGTCGATGACGTGCCCAAACTGACTCCCGGCGAAGGAGTTTCAGCGCAGGTTTGGGAGGAACCGCACGGCGCATTGCTGGCAAAAATGAGCGCGCCGGCCAAGGACGTGGTGGCCTACATCGTTTCCTGCTACTCGCACGCGGGATACCTCGACAATATCGAATTTGAGCTGCGCACGGATTGGGGTTGGTATTACAAGGCTGAGGGACCGATCGTGATGGGAAGGTTCCACCGATCGACCGAGCAGTTTTACAATTCCAAAACCGACTTACCCCTGGTGGTGAGGCCGCAGCAGCCCGATGATTTCCCCAACCTCCTGATCCCGGTGCTTTACAAGCGATCGAAGCTGCTGCCGTTTGCAGACTTGTTGGAGAAGCGGCGGTAGCGGCGAGGTTTGCTACCTTCCTCCTCAAGGCAAAGCCTAATATCAGGTAATGGCTCCTCGGATCGCTTGTTTAGTGCTTATCTTGACGGCGACCGTCGTTCCCGCAGCGGCGAGCGCGCCGTGCGACATGAATCCCGCCGGCCCCGCGCAGCGCGTCTTTGCGCAGGAAGATTCCAAACACGCCTGGGCTGAATTCCGGAACATCGAAAGTGTGCCCAGTCTCGATCTGGAAAGTGGAATCTCCGCGGAGGTCTGGAATGAGGCGGACGTCGCAATTCTTGTTCGCACAGTTCAGCCGGGAGAGGACTTCTGGATTTACACCGAGTATTGCTTTGCCGAAAACGGCCCGCTTGTTTATTGCGATTTGGAGGTGCGCACCGCTTGGGGATGGGGATACCACACCGGGGGCCCCATCGCGGATGGACGATTCCATTCTGCGAACGAACGGTTTTTCGATACGAAGAAGAATCAATCCATTCCTAAGCCGCACGATGCCGACGACATTTCGGATTCACTGAGACCGACGATTTACGCGGACACCGGGCGGCTGCCGTTCTGGGAATTGATAGAAAAGGGTAAATAAGCTGGATCGCGAGCGCGGTTTTGCCATTCCGTGCCGATGGGAGCATACTGCATTCACGGTCGAGTTGGCCGTTTTCCCCGTCCCGATGATAATGCGTCTAAATTGAGTACCCGGCTGAGGCACAAACAGCCGGCCGCATTCGAGCAAAACAGGAGCCCCGATGCCTGCCGCACAAACGCTTCCCCAAACGCTTGGGGAACTGAGGAAGAGTTCCCATTTTTCTGAGTCGCGACTGAAGACCCGCAGCGTGAAAGACGAGATGCGCGTCAACCTCATTGCGCGCATCAAGGCGCGCGAAACCATCTTTCCCGGCATTGTGGGCTTCGAGGATACGGTGGTACCGCAGATTGTGAATGCGGTGCTGTCGAAGCAGAACTTTATCCTGCTGGGGTTACGCGGCCAGGCCAAGAGCCGCATTTTACGCGCATTGTCGGCGCTGCTCGACGAGCACATGCCCTGCGTGACGGGTTGCGAGATTCGCGATAATCCTTACGCGCCTCTGTGCCGGCGCTGCCGCGACCTGATCGCCGAAAAAGGCGACGCAACGCCGATTGCGTACATGAGCCGCGACGAACGCTACGTTGAAAAGCTGGCCACGCCCGACGTGACGGTTGCCGATCTCGTGGGCGACCTCGATCCCATCAAAGCCGCGCGTGGAGGCCAGCACCTGGCCAGCGAACTGACCATGCATTACGGACTGCTTCCGAGGGCCAATCGCGGCATCTTCGCTGTCAACGAACTGCCTGACCTGGCGGGCAAGATCCAGGTAGCGCTGTTCAACATCATGCAGGAAGGCGATGTGCAGATCAAAGGCTACCCGGTGCGGCTGATGCTGGATGTGGCGCTGGTTTTCAGCGCAAATCCCGAAGATTACACCGCCCGCGGAAAGATCATTACGCCGCTCAAAGACCGCATCGGCTCAGAGATTCGCACGCACTACCCGGAGACGCTGGAGGAGGGTATCGCCATCACCACGCAGGAGGCGTGGGCGGTGCGCGGCGCGGCGCAGATTGAAACTCCGCAGTATGTGCGCGAGGTTGTGGAACAGGTGGCCTTCAGCGCGCGCGAAGACAAAAAGGTGGACAAGCGCAGCGGCGTGAGCCAGCGGCTGCCGATCGCGACCATGGAGCTGGTGATTTCAAACGCTGAGCGGCGGGCGCTATTGACCGGCGAGAGCCTGGTGCTGCCGCGGGTGAGCGACATCTACGCCGCGCTGCCGGGCATTACCGGCAAGCTCGAGCTTGAGTACGAAGGCGAGATGAAGGGCGCGGACACGGTGGTGGAGGAGCTGATCCGCGTGGCCGTGGCCAAAATCTACGACCGCTATTTTGAAGGCGAAGACACCAGCCAGATTGAGGAGTGGTTCAACCTGGGCGGAACGTTCAAGCTGGATGAAGATCAGCCGGCGACCGATGCGCTGAAGCAATTGAAGCAAATCCAGGGTTTGGTGGAGATGCTTAAACCGCTTGCAGTGAAAGCTTCAGACCCGGCACCCCGGGTTGTGGCGGCAGCAGAGTTTCTGCTGGAGGGGATGGCCGCGCATCGCAAACTGAGCCGCAGCCAGGAGCACGGCTTTGCCGCGCAGGAGCATCAGCGCCGGCGCGAGCGCGACGAGTTTGCTCCGCCGCGCGAAGAGATGGAGATGGATTTCGAGGACTGGCAGAGGACGCGGAGGACGAGAAGAGGCGGATTGAATTAGGCACCAGGGACTAGGCAATAGGGAGTAGGAAACAAAGATGAAGCGGGTTCGGTACACGAGATATACGGGCGGCCTGGCGTCGGAGATCGATCTTGAGGATCTGCTCAAGGCGCTGTCGGATTATTTGCTCGATTCGGGATACTACAATCCGTGGGGCGAGTTTCAGGATCTCGACCATGACATGGAAGGCCTGCGCGAGGCGCTGCGCCGCGTACTGCTGAACAGCGAACTCTTTGACCAGGGGCTGCGGAACCGGCTGCAGCAGATGGAGACCGAGGGCACGCTGGATGAGCTGCTCGACAAGCTGATGGAACGGATGGAGCAGGAGAATTACGTTAACCGGCAGCCGATGAATGGGCCCACACGCGCGTCGAATGTTGAGGGCCAGGTGGGCGAGGTAGAAGGCCGGGTGCGATTTGAAGTAACCGACAAGAGCATGGATTTTCTGGGCTTCAAGACACTGCGCGATTTGATGGGGACGCTGGGCAAATCGAGCTACGGCCGGCACGACACTCGGCACTGGGCCACGGGCATCGAGACGAGCGGCGGATCGCGGCGCTACGAATTTGGCGACACGCTGAATCTTGATGCGACGGCGACATTGAGCTCGGCCATCGCGCGCGAAGGCATCGGGCTGCCGCTGAACATGGAGTACGAAGACTTGCAGGTGCACCAGTGCGAGTATCAGAGCTCGTGCGCGACGGTGGTGATGTTGGATTGCTCGCATTCGATGATTCTGTATGGCGAGGACCGGTTCACGCCGGCCAAGCGCGTGGCCATGGCGCTCTCGCACCTGATTCGCACGCAATATCCGGGCGATTCGCTCTCACTGGTGTTGTTTCACGACTCGGCAGAAGAGCTGCCGGTGTCGCAACTGGCACGGGTGAAGGTTGGTCCGTGGCACACCAACACGCGCGAGGGGCTGCGGGTGGCGCAGCGCATCCTGGCGCGGCAGCGCAAAGACATGAAGCAGATTGTGATGATCACCGACGGCAAGCCGAGCGCGCTGACTCTGCCCGACGGCCGGATTTACAAGAACCCGTATGGGCTCGATCCGCTGGTGGTGAGCGAGACGCTGGAAGAAGTAGCGCGGTGCAAGCGTTCGAACGTGATGATCAACACGTTCATGCTGGCGCAGGACTTTGGGCTGGTGCAGTTTGTGCACAAGGTGAGCGAGATGTGCCGGGGCAAGGCGTACTTCACCACGCCCGATACGCTGGGACAGTATCTACTGCGCGATTACATGCAGCGGAAGTCGAAGATGATTCACTGAA
>DATJSB010000064.1:0-4280 GCA_035504315.1 Occallatibacter sp. | reverse complement strand
CGCGATTGCCATGGCTGAGATGGCCGGCGTGCCGGTGTACATTGTGCATCTGTCAAGCGAGGACGCGCTGAACCAGGTGCGGGAAGCGCGCGACCGCGGGCTGCCGGCGTTTGCCGAGACCTGCCCGCAGTATCTACTGCTTTCGCTTGAAGACATGGAAGACAAGGGTTGGGAAGGCGCGAAGTACGTTTTCACTCCCCCGCTGCGCGAGAAGGAGAACCAGCCGAAGTTGTGGGAGGGGTTGCGAAAGGACAATTTGCAGGTGGTGTCGACGGACCATTGCCCGTTCTGCTTTGCCGACCAGAAGGCGCTGGGCAAGGACGACTTCACGAAGATTCCTAACGGCGGGCCGGGCATCGAGAATCGTTTGCAGTTGTTGCATCATCATGGGGTGGGGCAAGGGAATTTTTCGATCAACAGATTCGTCGAACTGGTATCGACGGCGCCGGCAAAGATTTTCGGCATGTATCCGAAGAAGGGTACGCTGAAGGCAGGCAGCGACGCCGATATTGTGCTGTGGGATCCGGGTGTAGAGCACACGATTAGCGCTAAGACGCATCACATGCGCGTGGACTACTCGATGTTCGAGGGATTCAGAGTTCGCGGTAATGCGCGCGATGTGTACTCGCGGGGCGAGTTGATTGTGCGGAAGGGCGAGTTCATTGGCAAGCCGGGGCGGGGGAATTATTTGAGGCGAGAGGCGCGGGGCGGGGCATGGAAGTAAAGCAGGGGCTAGTGACTAGAAACTAGGGACTCGATAAGCCTTCTCCGAGGACACAGCTGCGCTCATGCTGCTTTGCGAAACACGTCACGTGCAAATGCAGATCCTTCGACTTGCTCGGGATGACATCCCCATTCATTATGTCAGCTTTATTGATTAGCACTTACTTTGAATAGATAGAGCGCCCACCGCGGAGGAGGCCCCGTGAGTACGGTCGATCCATCGTTATCGAATAGAGACCTCAGGCCCACTACGCCGGCGCAACGAACCTGGGGTTTTTATAACTATACGGCGCTGTGGTTTTCAATGTGCATGGAGATCACGACCTACCAGCTTGCGTCGTCGTTGATTGCCAAGGGTATGGATTGGAAGCAGGCGGTTGGTACGGTGCTGCTGGGCAATTTGATTGTGCTGGTGCCGATGCTGCTGAATGCGCATGCGGGGGCAAAGTATGGAATTCCGTTTCCAGTGTTTATTCGCGCGCCGTTCGGTGTGCGCGGCGCGAACCTAGCGGCGATACTGCGCGCGGTAGTTGCGTGCGGATGGTTCGGGATTCAGTCGTGGATCGGCGGCAGCGCGATTGATGCGATGCTGGTGGTGATCTGGCCGGGCGCGGATGGAAACATCGCGATTCTGTGGGTGTGTTTTCTGGTGTTCTGGCTGCTGAACATGGTGGTGGTGTGGCGCGGAGTCGATTCGATTCGCCGGCTGCAAGCCTTTGGCGCGCCCTTCATGTTTGTGATGGCGGCGGCGCTCCTGATCTGGGTGCGGATGAAGGCGGGTAGTTTTGGCGCCATGCTTTCCACGCCGAGTTCGTTCCATTCGACGGGCGAGTTTCTCGCGGTTTTCTTTCCGTCGCTAACGGCGATGGTGGGCTACTGGGCCACGTTGGCGTTGAACATTCCCGACTTTACGCGCTACTCGAAGTCGCAGAGCGCGCAGTCGTGGGGACAGGCCTTTGGATTGCCGGTGGCGATGGTGTTGTATACATTTGTGGGCATTGCGGTCACTTCGGCATCGACGGTGCTGTTCGGCCACGCCATCTGGAATCCGATTGCGCTGATTGGAGCGTTTCATCAGCCTGTAGTGGCGTTTATTGCATTGATTGCAATTCTGGTGGCGACGCTGAACGTGAATATCGGCGCGAATGTGGTGTCGCCGTCGAACGATTTCTCAAACCTGTACCCGCGGTTGATCAGCTTTAGAACGGGCGGGTTGATTACGGGATTTCTGGGACTGGCGATGTGCCCGTGGAAGCTGCTGGCTACGCCCGATGCCTATATTTTTGGATGGCTGATTGGCTACTCGGGGCTGCTGGGACCGGTTGCGGGCATCATGGTGGCGGATTACTTTTTGATTCGCGGAACTGAGCTTGACGTGAATTCGCTGTACCATCGCGACGGCGCATATTACTACACGAAGGGCGTGAATCTGCTCGCCATGGCGGCGCTGGTGCTGGGCGTGGCGATTGCTCTTGTTGGGCTGTTTGTGCCGGCGCTGCATTTTCTTTACGACTATGCGTGGTTCGTGGGGTTCTTTGTGGCGGGCGCGAGTTATTTGGTGATGATGAGATGGGCGGAGCCAACGAGAATCGCGAAGAGGGCGGAAGAGACGGCCTAGGAGCCGGGACCACGGACTGGAAACACACCCCTCAGTGTTGCGGCTGCAATTGCGATGTGGAGCAAGGTGCGTGAAAGACAACTGCAGATCCTTCGACTGCGCAGGGCGCGGAGCGCGCGCCCTGCTTCGCTCAGGATGACAAAGCCGCTTTTACCCGTCATCTAACGAAGAGACCGGGCTATCCTACGAGTGCGTCGGCGATTGAGAGGTGCTCGTCGAGGGCGGCGATGCCGAGGTCGAGCTCATCTTTGGTCACGATCAATGGCGGGGCGATGACGAAGTGACTGACCCAGGCCTGGATGCTGACGCCCTGCGCCATCATTTTGGCGGCGATCTGATCGACGACGAGGGGCTTGCCTTCGACCTTGTCGCGCATGGTGTTGAAGGGTTGCCGGGTGGCGCGGTTCTTGACGATCTCGACGGCGAAGAAGAGACCGAGGCCGCGGACGTCGCCGATAGAGACATGCCTTGCCTTGAGGGCTTCGAGTTTCTCGCGGACGTAAGGCTCGAGTGAGGCGGCGCGCTCGACGAGGTTGAGGCGCTGCATCTCTTCAATGGTGGCGACGGCGGGGCCGAGGGTGAGCGGATGTGCTTCGTAGGTGTGGCCGTGGGAGAAGTAGTGGTCCTCGAAGTACTCAGCGATAGCGGTAGTGGTAGCACAGAGGCCGAGAGGGACATAGGCCGAGGTGATGCCTTTGGCGGTGACGAGGATGTCGGGCTTCACACCCCAGTGGTCGACGGCGAACCATTTGCCGGTGCGACCCCAGCCGGCCATGACCTCGTCGGCGATGAGCAGGACGCCGTGGCGCGAGCAGATTTCGCGGAGACGGGGGAAGTACTCCGGCGGCGGCACAAGCACACCGTTGGTGCCGACAACGGGCTCAAGGATGATGGCGGCAACGTCGCTCTCGTTGCGAATCATGTGCTCGATGTAGTCGGCGCAGGCGATGTTGCATGTGGGATAAGTGTGCTTGATGGGGCAGTCGTAGCAGTTGGTCTCGGGTGCGAAGACAACGTTGGCGATTTTGCCGGCCGGCTCCATGGCCCAGCGGCGCGGGTCGCCGGTCGCGGCGATGGAACCCGCGGTCGATCCGTGATAGGAGCGGTAGCGCGAGATAATCTTGTTTTTGCCGGTGAACATGCGGGCGATTTTGAAAGCGGCCTCGTTGGCCTCGGTGCCGCTGGTGGCGAAGAAAAACTTGTTGAGACCTTCCGGCAGGACTTCCTGGAGCTTGGCGCTGAGTCGGGCGCGGGATTTGGTAGCGTAGCCGGGCGCGACGTAACACAAATCGCGGGCCTGCTCGGCGATGGCTTCAACTACCCGTGGATTCTTGTGGCCGAGATTGACGCACATGAGCTGCGAACTGAAGTCGAGATAGCGCTTGCCTGCGCCATCGGTGAACCAGCAGCCCTCGGCGTCGGCGATGTACATAGGCTTCCAGGTCTTCTGGAAGCGCCAGGTGCCGTAGTTCGTTTCACGCGTAATCGCGGAGATCTGTTCCGAAGTGAGTGGGTCGGTGAGGGAAGTGTTGCCCATTGAGGCGGCCTCCATAAGGTTTCATCGTAGCAGTTAGGCGCTTGTAAAGACTTCTTCTTTGAGCACACGCTCGTATGCGGGGACTGTGAGGAACTCAATGAAGCGCGGAGCGCGAACCAGCTCGCGCATCAGGTCGGCGGCTTTCAAGTAAGCTGCGAAGCGCGTTGCATCGACCGTTGATTCCTGCCGTTGCAGTTCGGCGTCGATGAGGCTTTCGACGAACTCGGCGTCGATGACGCGGCCGTCGCTTAGTTTCGCGCCGTGGTGCACCCACTGCCACAGCTGCGCGCGGCTGATTTCGGCCGTGGCGGCGTCTTCCATCAGATTGAAGAGCGGGACGCAGCCGATTCCGCGCAGCCAGGCTTCAACATAGCCCAGGCCCACGGCAACATTTTGCTTCAG
>DATJSB010000063.1:0-15190 GCA_035504315.1 Occallatibacter sp. | reverse complement strand
CACTGGCTTCAAATTCGGAAACCAGCGCCTCGACCTCAGAATGACTGCGCCGCCTCCGCACCACCCCTGCTTCACTCATACAGCAAGTCCAACACTTAACCTCGCCTTATGAAAGCGTGCGTTGGTCTGACGGATACAGATTTGACGACTTCAGTGCGAGGGCGTCCACGCCTGACCGGGACGCCCCTTGAAGGCTACCCAGCCTGACGCCAGTCGGGAGAGCCTAGCGTGATCGGACGACAGGACGTTCCAACACACAACGCGGTGATCGAGGAGGGTACAGGTTTGCACACCAAAGAGGATCATGCCGGGTTCTAATCCCTTCATGGGGCTACCGACCTCAGCCTTCGCCGAGATAAATGCCGCAGGATGACCATCGAGAAGAAAAATGGCCGGCTCGGACATTTCAAGGTGACCGTAGACATTCATGAGATCGTTCTCGGTGCTCTTTGTTATCGATCCAATTTCAGGCACATTTCGCCGCAGGCAGTCGTAGTCGATTTCGTTGACGAGGACTCGTTCATACGGGCGCTCGGACTTCCCTTTGAGGCGGAGAGGGATGGCGATACACCCCGTCACTTCGTTCAGAAGAGGCTGTGCGGAGGGTAGAGATTGAAAATCGTCTGGATAGCTGAAGGTGAAGTTCAATACGGGATCGTTAAACGTGACAAACGGGTTTGAGGCCGAATAAGCATTCAACACAAAAGCACTCAACACCAACGAGACAATAAGGGACGCTCCGCGCATGAGCGTAGCTTAACAGCCCACGGACAAATTGCAGCCAACACGCCGCATTCGGTTGGATTGTCACCAATTGGGAAGTTTTCGAGTGAGGCGGATCACGATGAGCCAGCCAGCGTCCAAACTTCCCCATAGCCGGCGACTCAGGAGGAAAGCCGGTCAACGAGGAACGGTTCATCTGCCAAGATTCGCTCGTTCCGGGGAGAGGTCTACCCTTTGCCCCGGGGGGATCGAAAACCACAGCGAATGCGAGCTTGGTTGTTGGATAATACTACGCTGAATTGCCTATTTATGAAAAAGCCCATCTCAAAGCGTTTCGCCGTCATTCTCCTCAGCATGTGCTTAGCTGAAACTTCATTCTCTCAAACGCCTTTTGCGTTTTCGTGTGCAGATGACGAACACATCAGCGCCGGCACGCGTGATTCGGTGGATTCGGTCGCTCAGCATTTCGCGGAACGTCTACTCGGGCAAGACCCCGCTCTCGCGTACGACATGATGTCAGACGCAGGGAAGCAGCAGGTCACACGAGAGCAGTTATCGGCGCAAATGGCTGCTCTCGTTCAGCAGTTTGAGCCAACGAATTTGCAGGTGCAACACACTTACCTCATCGACATCAAAGGCAAGTCACCGGGGCGCGTTGTATGCGCCACAGATTCATCGAAATCAACAGAGTGGGAGTCACTTTCAGCTACCGATGTGCCGGAACAGGCGCACGTTCTGTTGTCTGCTGACACTCGCAATAATAAGATCGTCTTCGCCGTGTGGCTGGTTTCAGAGCAGGGAGCTTGGAAGGTGCAGAGTATCTGGATGAACGTGGCCACGCTCGCGGACAAAGGCTCGGAACAGTTGTTGGAACTTGCGCGTGCACAGAAGAAAAAGGATCACATGTTTAACGCTGCACTGCTCTATGCAGCCGCCGGGCAGACGGCGAATCGAGGGCCGAACATCCAACTTGGGGTGGCCAACGACATTGCGGAAGAAGCGTCGCAGTTATCCCTGCCGATAGAGTTGCAAGGTCAGCCGCCATTCACATGGAAAACACCAGATGGGACTTTCCAAGTGATGAATGTTGGGCCGATTGCCGTAGGAGGCAAGATTTATGTGATGATTCAGCACGAAGCGCCGGCATGGCCCAATGACAAGGCGGCAGACGAGCTCAACAAGAAGCTACTCGCATACTTCAAGGGTCGATTTCCCGAGTACACCGACCTCTTTTCTGGAGTTGTGGTGCGGGTTCATGAGCGCGGCGGTAGCCATGGCTATGGCACTGTTGAAGACCTATCAACCCAAGCCAAGTAGGGGTGATTGCTTTGCTCTTTTAGTTGTCGTGAGTGGTTTGTCGACCAACCTTCCGTTACTGCTGAGTAACGGAAGGGTGGGCGGTGATTCGGGCGTGACCCAAATACGGCATCTTGCTTCTGACGATCAACGACGTTATTACGGCTCCGAAGACCCGGACCGTGATCGCTCGACGCAGAGCTCAAGCGTGAGGGCAGCGGTACTATACTCTCTTGCAAGGGAACACGTCGGAATCCACAACCCTTGATGGGGAATCTCGTCTAAGTAGACTACGACCAGCTGAGCAGCCAAAAGCGAGTGCAGAGATTCAAAAGCCAGACTGCGGCCGCCAATGGGGTGCAAGTCATGTTCGCAAGCGTGCGTGGGATGCATCTGCGGGCCCTGCTCGTTACAGGACTCATTGCCATAACCTCGGTATCCGTCATTCAGTGCGTTTACGCCCAGTCGGACGCGGCCAATCAATGGACCTGGATGGGCGGAAGCAGCTCGATACCATGGCCGGCCAGGGGCCAAAGCGGAGTGTACGGCACGCTGGGAACACCTGCCGCCGGAAATATCCCCGGAAGCCGCAGTTCCGCCGCGACCTGGACCGACACGAGCGGCAATCTCTGGCTCTTTGGGGGCGATGGCTACGACGCCAGTGGCAACTCCGGGGATCTCAATGACCTTTGGGAGTTCAATCCTTCCACCAACCAATGGGCGTGGATGGGCGGAAGCAGCACGATGGGCAGCGCTTGGGGCCAGTTTGGGGTGTACGGCACCCTGGGAACGCCTGCCGCGGAAAACATCCCCGGAGCCCGGGATAGTGCTGCAACCTGGACCGACAGCAAAGGCCATTTCTGGCTCTATGGTGGCCGTGGCAACTCCGCCGACTACGGCCCGGATTTGTGGCTCAACGACCTGTGGGAGTTCGATCCTTCCACTCGCGAGTGGACATGGATGGGCGGAGACAGCAGCACGGGAGGTCTGGATAGTTTGCCCGGAGTGTATGGCACATTGGGCACGCCGGCCACAGGAAACAACCCCGGCAGCCGCGAATCGGCTGTCAGTTGGACCGACAACAAAGGCAATTTGTGGTTGTTTGGGGGCGACAACGCCGGCGTATTCCTCAACGACCTGTGGGAGTACAACCCTTCCACGAACGAGTGGGCATGGATGGGCGGAAGCAGTACGACCCCGGTATCCTGCACTCCCGCAGACTGTTCGTCGTCTGGAATCTATGGCGAGTTGGGAACGCCGGCGGCCGGAAACAATCCCGGCGCGCGCTTTTGGGCTTCGAGCTGGACCGACAGTAAAGGCAATTTCTGGCTGTTTGGCGGCTACGGCTATGATTCCGTCGCCAATCTTGGCGAGTTGAACGATCTGTGGGAGTTCAATCCATCCACAAATGAATGGACGTGGATAAGTGGAAGCAGCACGGTTCCCGGATTTAACGAGGGCGGCCAGCCCGGAGTATATGGCACACTGGGGACGCCAGCGGCCGGAAACGTGCCCGGTGGCCGCGATTCCGCCACGAGCTGGACCGACAGAAGCGGCAATCTCTGGCTCTTCGGGGGCAACGGCAACGTTATCCTGAACGACCTGTGGGAGTTCAGCCCTTCCACGAGCGAATGGACGTGGATGGGCGGGAGCTCTGTGTTCGACAACAGTAGCTTCGGAGCGTTCGGCACTTTAGGCGATCCTGCTGAGGGCAATATGCCCGGAAGCTGCTACTCCCCTTCGACCTGGACCGACAGCACCGGCAATTTCTGGCTCTTTGGCGGCGAGGGACCATTGCCTGTCGACGGTGAATGGTTCCTCTTCAGTCTCAACGACTTTTGGAAATATCAGCCATCCGTAACGCCCTCCTTTACGAATGCCCCGGCTCCAACCTTCAGCGTAGCGGCGGGAACCTACACCTCGACGCAGACGGTGGCAATCAGCGACGCGGCGGCTGGGGCAACCATTTACTACACCACCGACGGTTCGACGCCGACCATCAACTCCAACACTTATACGGGGCCGCTGACGGTTTCTTCGTATTCGACCACCGAAACCATCAATGCCATGGCCGTGGCTGCCAATTACTTCAACAGCGCAGTTGCTTCCGCTACGTACGTCATCGATCTTCCGTCCTCTTCGGGCACGGTGACCACGATCGCTTCTTCGCTGAACCCGTCCAATCTCGGCGAGTATGTCACCTTCACCGCAACGGTTTACCCGGTGAGTTCTGCGGCCACTCCGGCGGGGACCGTTCAGCTCAGCGTGGGTACTTCACCGCTGGGGCCGCCGGTGGCGTTGAACAGCAGTGGTTTGGCCACGTACACGACTGCGGCGCTGTTCGCGGACGGTGAAAGCATCACCGCAGCCTATATACCGGGCAGCGGTTCGCCGTTCGCCGCCAGCACTTCCTCGCCTTTGCAACAGTATGTTGCCGGCGCTTGCGCAGGCGGAAGCGCCACCACGCTCACCTCATCCCAGAACCCGTCGAACACGGGCCAATCGGTGAGTTTCACGGCAACTGTTGTGGCTACTGTGTTTCCTCTTTGCATGACTGGCGGCGGCCCTCCCCTCAACTCAGGCACTTACGCGCCATCGGGCATCTACGGAACCGTTCAGTTCTACCTGAATGGCACAGCGATGGGAGCGCAGATTCCAGTGGACGGCGGCAGCAGCAGCGGCGTAGCCACCTACTCGACCAGCACGCTGCCCGCCGGCACAAACGCGATTACCGCCTCGTTTATCGAAGGCAACGGTTACGTCGGGTCCAGCACGTCGAATACTGTGAACCAGGTAGTGGATGCCAGCGCGTCGAATCCCAGCTTTACAATTGCTCCTTCGTCCGCAGCGCTTTCGATCACGCAGGGCGGGAGCGGCACCGACATCATTACGGTCACGGATCTGAACGGATTCAGCGGCACCGTCGGCCTTTCTGTTTCCGGATTGCCCAGCGGCGTAGGGGCGGGGTTCAGCCCAGGCCCTTCAACCGGGACCAGCGCGCTTGCGTTGACAGCCAGCAGCACAGCCGCCACCGGCACCTTCCCGATCACCGTCACCGGAACCTCCGACGGCCTGACCGAATCCATCACCATTGCCCTCACCGTCAATGCTCCGGCAAGCTTTACAGTCGCGGCCCAAGCCGCAGCGCTCTCGATCACACAGGGCGGGAGCGGCGCCGACACCATTGCCGTAAACGGCTCCGACGGATTCTCTGGCAGCGTCACGCTGGCCGCCTCCGGTTTGCCCGCCGACGTGACCACGTCCTTCGGAACCAATCCCACAACCGGAACCAGCGTGTTGACGCTCGCCGCCGGCAGCACGGCGGCGCCCGGAATCTACACTGTGACGGTAACCGGAACCTCCACCGTTACGGCTGAATCGGCAACAACTACGATCCAGTTTGCCGTAGATTCCGCGGGAGCTTCGGCGCCACCATTTGGCGCATCGGCCGCAACTGTGGCCGCGGGTTCCACGGCCGCCTATCCCATAACGCTGCCCTCCAATGTAACCGGCGCCAGCGTCGCTTGCATGAGTCTTCCCGCGGAGGCCACTTGCAGTTATTCCTCCACAACCAACGCGGTGACGATCTCAACTTCTTCGACAACGCCGGCGGGGACGTATCAGGTGACGGTGGTATTCACTGAAACTGTGGCCGCTACGGCTGGCGCGGGCATTCTGCTGCCCATCGGGCTACTGCCGCTGCTGTTTCTGAGGAGAAAGCTGGCGGCGCGGGGCATCTGGACTGTGGTTTGCCTGGGACTGATTCTGCTTGCCGCGACTGTGCTCGACACCGGCTGCAGCGGGGCGCAATCAACGGCTAATTCGCCGCCTTCGACCTACCAGATAACGAGCTCGGCCACGGTCAGCCTCACAGTGCAGTAGCCGACGCCAGAAGAGATGACGGCGCTGCACTGGGATTGCAAGATTATTTCCGGATGGTAGACGTTTCGCCAAAGGAACGGACTTTTGGCAGCATTCCTCTGTATTGGTTGGCAGCAAAGCACTGTATCCAGCACCTTGATCCGGCCTGTAGTTCACGTAACGCTCACCCCTTTACCGGCCGTATTGTCGCCTGACCGGCAGTAACGGAAGTGTAACGTCCGGGTGGCCGGTCATTCGCTCTTTTGAGCTTGGAGCGACTCTGAGCGACTGTTCCGACTGCACAGTGCCGCCAGCTGCACAAGAACAGAGATGATGAGGTAAAGCAGCGTAAACGCGTTAAGAAACATGCCTGTTATTTCAAGCGGCCCGGAGAGAGGTTTCAATCCTGAAGCGATTCGATCAGCACGATCGCCGAAAAACCATGCGGGGCCGTTGATGACTGCGAGCAACCACAGCGTACGTGAAAGCGTGTGAACGGAGAACTTCAAGAGAAGGAAAGCAGGCAGACTCAGCGCGGGAATCAGATACATATAAACACCCAAGCCCCAAGGAAGGCGTGTATCCATGCCCCAAGCGGCGGCGGCAAAGCTGATCAACATCATTAGCCCACTGAGAATTCCGGCAATCCACAACAGGACCGCTCTAGTAGCTGCAAACATCTGCGATGAATTTGAAGCTCCTGAACGCAGCAACAACGGAACCGCGATCACCGCGACAATCGTAACGACAAGTCCTGCCACCATCAGGAAAGAGAACAGCATGAATTCTCTCCAAACTGTGCCTAAGCGTCCGACAACATGGTAGTCCAGCAACCCGCGTCTTGGAAGTATTGTCGCCAACCCGTCAGTAACGGAGCAGTAACTGAAGGGTGGGAGGTCATCCGCCCGGAACATCTCATTCCGGGGCTCCCAGCACGACTGTGCAATGGCTGCATCAGGGCGACGTCTTAAGGCGGCTCGCGGATAGAATGGCTGACATGATCGTCTCCAATTTCGAGAACTCGCTGTCATCGTTGAGGGGCGCAACTGCTGAGGTCTCGAACTCCGGAGTGTATCCCGAACCCGGAAGGGCCTCTGTCCAATTACTCTTCAGCGATGGTTCGAGCCTCCGGGCTGACTATTGGATTGGAGAATCGTGAAAAACGATAGGGCAGATTTGAGCAGCTTTGATCATGGTCAGAGGTACGGGGGACCCGCACCAATAGACGCGTTCAGGCAACTAGAAGAAGAATTGCAGGGCAAAAGCGTATCGGATGCCTTTCTCGACACCAGAACGGGCGATCTACAGTTCAACTTCGAGGACCGCATAGAGTTCCGAGTCTTCAATTTCACTGGGTATGAAGTGTGGGAGATTCACTTTCCGAACGGGACGGTCGAGTATTCTCCGTACGCGATATAAACTCAACTGCTTCAGGTGAGTTCTTCCTGGATGGTCGCCAATGGGGAAGTTTCGAGTGAGCCGAATCACGATGAGCCAGTCAGCGGCCCAAAGTTCCCCATAGGCGGGGATCCACCCGGAGCCCCTAAGTTTGGTGCTCTTCGTGCCTTCGGTGCCTGCATCGGTGATGCAAAAACTACGGGAGCTACGCCTCGAACCAAGCTACTGTACCGTGAGGGCGATCGTCCCTATCTCCGTAATGGTGCCGGAAGTGCCCGTCACGGTAATGGTGTAGTCACCGGCCGTGGTGCCGGGATTGCTGACGGCGTTGCAGCCTCCCCCTCCGCCACTACCACCGCATGCCAGAACACCGCTCGTGATGGCGATGAGGAGCGCCAGCATGCCAAACTTCGCCAGCCAGCGCCTCCGCCGCGCTGGGATGCCAAACAGCAGCACCCAAGCCAGAACCGTGCTACCCGCCGTATACCAGAGAACTACCTTGTGCCTTACATTGGCCGCACTGCAACTGCCGGCGGTGGCCGCCGTAGTGTTCACGGTTAGCGTGGTCGTTTGCGCCGTGGTGCCGCTGATCGTAACTGAAGCCGGGATGCTGCATGTGGCCGGATCAGTGGCTGCGTTCGAAGCAAACGCGCAGCTCAAGCTGACCGTGCCGGTAAATCCGCCCGTAGGAGTTACGGTGATTGTTGAGGTGTTTCCGGTGGTTGCGCCAGGGGTGACCGTGACCGTTGTACCTGTGACCGTGAAGCTGGGCGGCAGACTGATGGTGTAGGTCGCGCTGGCAACGGCGCTGTTGGAATACCCGCTGGCCGTCGCAATCGCCTGCAGCATCTCTGTCGACGATACCGTGATCGCGCTGCTGTAGACTATCGAGCTCGTAGTTGGCGTCGTTCCATTCGAAGTGTAGTAGATCGAAGCGCCCTGCGTAGCGTCGCTGATTGTCACCGTTTGTGCGGCGGTATATGTCCCACCTGGATCGCTAAAAGTTGGGGTGGCCGCTGCAGGAAGGTTGATGGTGTAGGTCGCTGACGCGATCGTGCTCTCCGCGTCTCCAGCGGCCACTGCGACAGCCTCAACGGTCTCTGAAGTTGACACCGGTATCGGTGCGCTGTAAACGGCGGAACTACTGTTTGGCGTAGCACCGTTTGTTGTGTAGTAAATGGTCGCACCTGCGGCTTGGTCCGAGATTGTCAGCGTCTGCACTGAGTTGTAGGTTCCCGCCACCAAGCTGAAAGTTGGCGTTGCCGCAGGCGTTGGGGGATGGACCGTTGGCGGCCCAGCCAGGTCGTATTCCCACAGATCGTTAAGGCTTCCTTGAGTGCCGTGCGCATCAACCGCAGAGCCTCCAAAAAGCCAAAGGTTCCCGCTGGCATCGGTCCAGGCAGCACCAAACTCGCGGCCACCGGGAATATTGCCAGGTGCCGGCACTCCCAGCGTCCCGTACTCTCCAGGCGCCCCCCAGGTTCCGCTCGGAGCTGAGATACTGCCTCCCATCCATGCCCACTGGTTGAGCGAAGGCTTGAACTCCCAAAGGTCGTTGAGCCAGCCCAGCGTAACGGGATACTGGTTCACCTCACCCGCCCCGCCAAGCATCCAGAAGTTGCCCCCGCTATCGGTCCAACTCGCGGAAGCGTAGCGCTCTCCGGGAACGTTCGACGGCGAGAAATCTCCGATTGTGCCATAGACGCTGGTTGTGCTTCCGCCAGGAGCGCCCTCGCTGTTGGTGCTGGTGAAGGCCCATTCGTCCAGCGAGGGATAAAACTCCCACATGTCATTCAGGGTGTAACCGGTAGCGGTATCACCCTCGCCGATGCCGCCAAAGAGCCAGAGATGGCCGACGCTGTCGATCCATGTGGAAGACAGCGTGTAGCTCCAGGGAAGGTTTCCGACAGCAGGCACTCCTATTTCGCCGTAGATCCCTTGATAGCCGCTCATTGGTTCGTAGTCGGTTGGATAGCCGCCCATCCAAGCCCATTGGTTGTTGGATGGGTTGAATTCCCACAGGTCGTTCAGATAGCACTCGATATCGATGTCGTCCTCGCCAAGCCCGCCAAACATCCAGAAGTTGCCATTCTGATCGGTCCATGTCAATGCCTGATCGCGCCCCCCGGGCACATTTCCAGCCGCAGGCACGGCAAATTCCCCGTAGACTCCCGGCTGTCCGCAGCCGGTACACGAAACAGAATTGCTGCCCCCCATCCAGGTCCATTCATTTGTTGAAGTGTCAAACTTCCACAAGTCGTTCAGGAAGCCGAGCGTGCCGTTGGCATCAAAGCCTAATCCACCAAACAGCCAGAGATTCCCTTTGCTGTCGGTCCAGGTCGCCGCCGATTCACGGGCGCCCGGCGAGTTCTTCACGGATGCAGTACCTAAGGTGCCATATGTCCCTGACTGGCCGCAGCCATCGGCAGATGAACAAGAGGGAATCGTGCTGCTGCCGCCCATCCAGGTCCATTCGGCCGTTGCGGGATTGAACTCCCATAGGTCATTGAGATAACCCGTGGCGTCCGCCGAGTCCGACCCCTGACCGCCAAAGAGCCAGAGATTACCCTTGCCGTCGGTCCAAGTGACAGCCGAGCTGCGCATTCCCGGCACATTTGTCGCGGCCGAAACCCCCAACGAACCGTACCATCCCGGAATGGCGCAGTTGCCCGCCTGAGAGCAGCCGGGCAGAATCGTGTTTGTCCCGCCCATCCACACCCACTCACCTGATGGGTTCGAACCGACGTTGTATGCCGCAATCGCCACGGCGCTGGTCAAATAATCCTCGGCTACGGCGTACGCTTGCAGAGTTTCAGAGGAAGAAACAGTAATCGTGCTGTTGTTGTATTGGGCGAACGTCGCTGTGGGCTCTGCTCCAATTGCGTAGTAAATGGTTGCCCCGGGAGTTGCGTCAGAAATGGTGATGCTCTGCGCGGAAGAGTAGTTTCCAGCCGCTATGCTGAAGACCGGCGTTGCTGCGGTCGAAAGAGTCGCCTGGTAACTGGCGGTTGCAATATTGCTATTTGCGTGTCCGCTGGCGCTGGCGATGGCTTCGATGGTCTCTGACGACGTGACGGTGATTGGACCTGTGTACTCGCTGGCTGGAGTGATCCCATCGATGAGATAGTAGATGGTTGCGCCCGACGTCGTGTCGGCGATCGTCACAGTCTGCCAGGAATTGTAAGTTCCTGTACCCGGCGCAATGTCAGGCGTTGCGGTAACTGGCAGTCCATTTGTGTTGGGCTGGAATTCCCAAAGATCGCTCAGGTAGCCGTCAAGGTAGTTGGCATAGACGGAATCATCCTCGGCATCAACCCCTTGCCCCCCAAACAGCCAGAGATTTCCCTTTCTGTCGGTCCACCTCGCACTTTGCGCTCGGCCTCCGGGAACGTCACCGAACCCGGGTGTTTGCAAAATTCCATATACTCCAGCTTCGCCGCACCAATCGAAGTACGACGCACAATCGTCAGGGACAACCGAACTTCCTGCCATCCACGTCCAGTCGGTGGTCGCGGGGTTGAATTCCCACAGATCGTTCAAGAAGACATAATTGCCGGCCGAGTCATATCCTTGCCCCCCAAACAGCCACAGGTTGCCCGCGCCATCAGTCCATGTAGCCGCGTCTATACGGGCTCCCGGCACGCTATTCGCAGAGGGCGTCTGCAATGTGCCGTATGTGCCGGAAGGGCCCGATCCAGGCACCGTCCCGACTGCGGTGCTGCCGCTGATCCAGACCCATTCATTTGTAGAAGGATTGAGCTCCCAGAGATCGTTGAAATTGAAGCCGAGAGGGTCCCCGGGGTTGCCGTTCGCGCTGGTGCCGCCGAAGAGCCACAAATTGCCCTGGTGATCGGTCCAGCCGGATGAGGAGTTACGCGCTCCGGGCGTATTTCCTTGCGCCGGTGTCCCTTGAGTTCCAGGCACGCTGGCTGCGCCGCTCGTGCTCGATCCATTCATCCAGATCCACTGGTTTGTAGCGGGATTGTACTCCCAGAGGTCATTGAGATTCTGTAATGCACCGGTGGAGTCCAATCCGTCTCCACCAAAGAGCCAGAAGTTGCCCTGGTTATCGGTCCAACTCACCGCTTCGTATCTCGCCCCCGGAACATTGCCCGTCGCCGACTTTCGGATTGTTCCATACACGCCGGCCTGACCCGGCTTGCTCGAACCTCCCATCCATGTCCACTCGTTTGTGGATGGGCTATACTCCCAAAGATCGTTGAAATAGTCGCCTATCGTCGACGCAAAGTCGATGCCACCGAAGAGCCAGAGATTCCCCTTTGAGTCGACCCAACTCGCTGCATCCAGTCGGCCTGGTGGAACGTTGCCGGATGCCGCGACCCCCAACGTACCGTACACTCCCGCACCCTCGTCGAAATTCGCTTGGAGTGAATTGCTTCCACCCACCCACGTCCATTCATTGGTGGCAGAATTCAGTTCCCAGAGGTCGTTGAGGAATCCGTAGTACGCCTCGGATCCAGATGCGATCCCAAATCCGCCAAAGAGCCAAAAATTTCCTTGACTGTCGGTCCAGGTCGCGGCCCCATATCGTCCTCCGGGGTTGTTTTTGGAGGCAGGAGTACCTAATGCGCCATAGACGCCGAGGCTTCCTGAAGTAAGACTCCCACCCATCCACCCCCACTCGTTGGTTTGTGCGTTCGCCAATGTCCATGCGGACCCCGTCATGAGCAGGAGAGAACCCACAATCAGGCAAAAGGCCCGACGCGCTCCGCGGTTGGGCCTTTGCTGTGCGTTGAATTTAACCAAGTCAAGAAGACAAGAAAATGAAGAACAGTGCATGGATCTCACCCCGCGTCCCGAGCAGCCTGTTCGGAATCAGCTGATGCCGCGCTCAATCGCCCGGCGACTTATGGCACTCCTTCGCCAAAGTGGATTGAACCAGCGAGTGTTGAATGAATATCGCCAATTATTCTACCCCCAAATCGATTTCGTAACGCTGATAAGGAGCCGGTTTTTGTGCTCATCCGCGATTCCGCCCGGATTGTCGCCGATGGTGAAAGTTTCGCTTGAACAAGATCACGATGAGCCAGCCAGTTGGTCAAACTTCCCCATAGCCGGTCATCCAGGCGGAGCCCCTCGATCTGCTAGCCTCGATTCGTGCAAATGGGGAACAGAGCGTCTTGGACAAACCGCTTATTCCCGATCTTCGTGAGGCAAGGGCGAAGCCGGAAACGATACAAGGCCGGGTTCATCGACTGTCTCGGCGAAGTCGTCCTCCCAGCCGCCTTTGAGGAAGCATATCCGTTCCGTAACGGACTCGCCTCGGTCAAACAGGGTGGCCGATGGGGAGCGATCAATTCAAACGGTGATTTAGTGATTCCGGCGGCCTACGGCAGTCCGCTCATTTTCTCTGAAGGACTCGCACAGTTCTCTACGGGCGATCTGAAGGACGGCGACAGACGGGGCATGATCTCTGCGACCGGAGAAATCATCGTCAAGCCGCGTTACGGCAGTATTAGCCATTTCAGTAGCGGCCTTGCCTGTGTCTTCGACGGCAAGCTTTACGGCTACATAGACCGGGATGGGAATCAGGTGATCCCCCCATTCTTTGAGGATGCACGGGGATTCTCCGAAGGAGTCGCTGCCGTGAAGCTCAACGGCGCATGGGGATACATCCATCCGGACGCTTCCACCGCCATTCCTATGCGTTTCTTTTGTGACCGCGCGATGGCTGGACCATTCAGAGAGGGCCGCGCCCGAGTCGCCCGCAATGGCAAATGGGGACACATAAATCCGGATGCAGAATTCGTAACTGAACCTCGCTTCGATATGGCCTATGAATTCTCAGAGGGAATGGCGACGGTGATTCTCGATAAACGAACTGTGTACGTGAACCTGCAAGGAGAACTTGCCGTACCGGCCACTTATCTGAGGGGAGACAGGTTCTCGGACGGCGTTGCGCCAGTAAACGTTGGGACCGGCGAAGCTCATCGCTCCATAGCCGACGCGTGCGAGGTAGGATTTATCGATCCCACTGGGGAGTTTGTCATTACGCCAAGGTTCTTCAGCACTGGCAGTTTCCAAGACGGGCTCTGCTTCGTGGAAACCGAAAAGGAAATCCTCTACGTGAACCACCACGGGACTCCAGTGTGGAGCAGTGGTTGGGTAGAGCTTGGCGGCTTCGATCCATACCATTTGCTGCCTGCACAAGACTGAAGCCTGCCGAAATCCAAGCTTTGGATGAGCCCGTTTCCGATTTCCGGTTGGATTGTCGCCTACTCGTCAGTTACTCGTCGGTAAACAATTTATCGCAGGTTGAAGCCACCAGCGCGACGCGTCAGATTGTCCGTTCGCAGGTACCAGTTCCAAGTCGCAGCTTTTCTCTGAGAGGCGTGGCAGCATTCAGCCTTGACCGGCAAACATAGCTTATTGGCGGCTAGGCTGGAGGTGCCACATCCGTAGCCGGAATCGTCACCCTTCCGAATGTGGCATTCAGATTTGCGATGAGTACGGGCGATTGTACGTCCGGATGCGCCAGATACCTCATGACCGGGGCAGCGCTGGTGTGACCGAGTAGGGTTCTTAGAGTGTTGATCGAGGTTCCGCCTTCATGCAGATGCGTGACATATGAGCGCCGCAGTTTTTGAACGGTGAATTTATGGCAAACCGGTTGATCCGCGCAGCTATGCCCTGTTTTGGTGGTGCATTGTCCGCAATTCAAACCAGCTTTGAATGCAATTCGCTTCAGGCTATCAAGAAGGTTCGTGCGCGTATGCCCCAGCACGTAGATGTGCGTGGAGTGAGCCTGACGCCGCTGCCGTAGCTCATCAATCAAGTGAGCTGGGATTGGGACCTGGCGGCATCTACGTGTTTTAGTCTGCCAGTCCTCGGCTGACTGGATCGTAATTAGACCAGAGCGCAGATCAACCTGTGGCCACTGCAGGTGCGAAAGTTCACCGCGTCGCATCCCAGTTCCAAAGAGAAGCGAGAAGCGGAACCGCTCCTCGTCGTCGCATGCAGCAAAGAACGCCTGCAGCTCTTCTGGCGTGTAGGTATCTGGTCGCGTCTCCGAATAACGCGGAAACTCCTTCCGTTTCAGGACGTCGCGCTTGTACTTGAGCAGGAAAGTCCTGACCTTACGCAAACGGTACCAGATCGTCGCGTCGGCCAGAAGCCGAATTGCCTTACCATCCACTTGCCGCACCCGGTTGCGCATCTCATGCGCCCATGTAAGCAGATTTTCGGCGGTGATCTCGGCCATCTGCTTGTCGGGGCCCAGGTACTGCACCAGATCATCGAGGATGTTTACGCGATCCTCGATCGTGTTCTGCGCCCGCCCCGAAACTTCAAGATATTTGATGTACTCCGCAACACGCTCGCCCAGAGTGTCACCCTTGGTTGCATTTTGGGGTTTCACAATCTTGATACCCTGATCCTCAGCCTCAAGCATCTTTTCGGTGCGCGTTTGAGCCTGCAAAGCCTCGGACAGATCGGGACCGATGCGCTGAAATATCCGTTTACCGTCCTGGACGAAGCGAAGGTAGTAATCCCCACCCACCTGGGCAGGGTTGCCGGCGATCATGGCCCAACCCGGGCGTATCCGGTTTCGTTGGATCGCAGGTTTGAGGTATTGGCGGTTCCCGGCTTTGGGCCGGAGGTATAGGCTTACGGTCGTGCACGACATGTGGTATCTCCCCTGGGGTAAATACCCATCGGGAGCTAAGTTCCAGCCGGTCAAAGGCCAAAAATGTGACCAGTCTGGTAACCAGGTCCGTAAACCATTGAAAGTTCAGCGCATTTTTAGTCAAGATGGAGTGACCGGTTCGCTGCGCTGGCCGTGGGTTAGCCTGTGATTCAAGGAAGAAACACAGTCCAGAGCCACAAGCGGAGGAGAACCGGTCATGAAAGAGAAGGTACGATTTTTGGGTTTGGATGTCCATGCCGAGACGAT
>DATJSB010000062.1:0-34485 GCA_035504315.1 Occallatibacter sp. | reverse complement strand
CGCATCTTTGAAACCAGCGCGAAGACTGGAGCCGGCATCGATGAGTGGCTTGCATATCTCGAAGAGCAACGCGCGGCGCATAGCGCCTGAAGAGCCAGCGTTCAGGCCTATTGCGGATCGAGCTCGAAGGCGTGCGGCTTGGGCTGCGCGTTTTTGTGCTGATCGGCCCAGAGCTGCGCGTCTTTTTCTGCCAGGGGTTTGGCGAGGCCGGCCTGGTCGGGCAATTCAGGGCCTTCCTGCACGATGACGAAGTGCGTTTCGTCGAGCCACATGCGTTTCTGCTCAGACGAATCGATGTCGCGCGCCTGATCTTCCATTGGTGTGGCGTAGAGGGCGAGGTTCACCCCTTTCTCAAGCTGGCTGCGGTCGAATGCGGCAACATCGTGCCCATCGATTTTGAGCGTGTAACGCTCCGCGGCGAGGCGATCGACGCGCAGGATCTCCTGATCCATGTCAGCGAGATCGGAGATGTCGACGATGAAGCGCAGCAGATCGTTTTCGAGGTCGAGCGGCAGAGGCAGAGAGCCGTCGAGTTCGGTCCAGGTGAGCCTGCCATCTTTAACCGCGAGATTCGAGATCTGTGCGTTTTCAGTTGCAGTCGCGGCCGGCTGCGATGCGTCGAGATGCACATTGGCGACAACCGGCGAGAAGCCCAAGCTGCGCGCGAGCGCCGCAGCCATGATCCATTGCGCGGGCTCGCTGGGATGAATGCGGTCGGGAATGAGCAGCTCGGCGAAGGACGGATTCAACTCCGTGGCCTTTTCAGTGAGCCGGTTCATGGGCGTGTTGAAGTCAGAGTAAACATAGTGCGACGACGTGGCCAGGTCGCGAACCCACGCGGTGTAGCGGGTCATGGTCTGGTTGTAATGCGGAAACTCGGTGCCATGCGTGGTCTCGTCGTAGGGCGTGGGCGAGATGACGGTGATGCGTACTCCGGGAAGATTCGATTGGATGGAATCGAGCAGCTTGCGATAGCCGCTTGAATAGATATCGAGGTATTTGGGATCGAAGGGCGAATAGAAGCCGTCGTTCATTCCGAGCATGATCGTGACGACGGTGGGCTGGTGCGGAAACAGGTCGCGCTTGAGGCGGAGCTGCGCGTCGCCGGTGTAGCCGCCGCTCACTGTGTCGCCGGGAATGCCTGCATTGAAAAACTCGACGTGCAGGTTGGGGTAGCGGGTGAGCAGGAAGTCCTCAACAAAGCGCGTGTAATAGCGCTGTGCGGTGATGCTGTCGCCATAGAAGGCCACGCGGTCGCCGTCTTTCAAGGACAGTTGTTGCGCGGGGAGGGCGAGCGCCGCGGTGAGAGCGAGAATGGAAATAAATAACGAGTGATTGAGCTTCATGCGATTTCCGGCTCCGTGGTTTCCCAGGTCTCAAAAGCGGGACCTGGGGCACCCAGCTTTAGATGTTCGATCACAAAACTTCACTGACTATGCGTTAATACTCGATCTGGTAGGCCCTGCCTTTGAGCGTGATGGGATCCTTCTCAGATGAGTGGAAGTGAATTCTGAGCGGAACTCCGGGCGTGACATCGCGGGCGTCGATTTCGCCGAGGGCCCAGCTCAATCCACTCCAGACGATCTTGTCGTAATCGATTTGAATGGGGATGGGTCGCCCGGCCTGCGTGGCTGACAGCGCGAATACCTTGCCCATGTTCTCACCGTTGGGCGGCCCGCCTGCCCAGGTACGGCGCAGATGGCCGTCGGGTGTCATCTCCTGAATGATGATGCGCAATGCGCCGTGCGACGGCGTATCGGTGGTGGCGTCGATGGATCCGGCGCCGGAGGGTTCAAAGGAGATCGAGTACGGCTCGATGGTGCGGGGAATGACAACGTCGGTTTGAACGCCGAAGTCGTAGCTGGGCGCGGCGTAGGCGCCAAAGCCGACCATGGCCATCTGGCCGGGACCGAGGGTGATTTGGTTGCCGGTCAAGCGAGGTTGGAAGCCGGCATCGCGGAATTGAATGCGGCCGATGCCGGGAGCAGGTTGATCGGGCGCGAGCCTGGGCAGCTTGATGGTGGCAACGAATTGGGCGGGGTTCATGACGACGTAAACTTCGCCGCGCGTGGTGATGCCGCCGAAGCCGTACGGCTGAACGTCGCCGGGAATGCCTCCGAAAGTGCGGATGCGGCCCCGGCCCTGCAATTCAAAGAAGAGCTTCTGCACGCGGGCCATCCAGGTTGCGTCGGCGCCCTGGATGAGCTCAAGGTTGCCGTGCACCGTGTTGACCCAGCCGCCGCGCGCCATCATCAAGATGTACGCGCCCTTCCACGCATGCATGGCGCGGTAGTAGATGGTTCCGGTTTTGCCCACCATGAAGCCGGTTGAATCGATGCGCTCGAGGGGAAAGCCGAGCTGCTCAAAGCGGCGCACCATGTGGTCGCTGTAGATGTCCATCGAGCGCCAGAAGTTGGCCTCGGGCACGTCGCCCGGACGCGGGTCGCCGGTGTACTCCATCTGGAAAATCTCGAGCCAGCGTAGATCGGTGGGGTCGCTGAAGGGCAGCGGCGAAAAGGTGTTGTCGAGCGTGCCGCCGAATCCGTTGAAGGCAATGAGCACAGCTTCAGGGTTCCTGGCGCGGAACTTGCGCAGAGCCTCGCGTAGCGCGTCTTCATTGCGCCGCTTGATTTCGTCTTTGCTCATGCGCGCGGCGTCGGCGGGAGTGGCGGCATACATGTCGACAAAGTCGAACTTGAACATGCGGATGCCATGGTCGTACCAGTACTGCAGAACGTCGATGAAGTCGGGCAGAAAGCCGCCCTCGAAGAACGACATGGAGCCGCCGTTGGCGGTGAGCGAGTCGCGCCACCTGGGCGCGGGTTGAATCTTGACCAATTCATTGGTGCCGAACCATAGACCAGGCAGGATGCCGTTGTCGCGGCATTTCTTGATCCACGCATCGGGGCCGTTGGGCCAGTCATCTTTGCGCCAGGTGCGATAGCCGCCATCCGGCGCGAACCAGAAAGCGTCCATCATGTAGTAGTCGAAACGCACGCCGGCGCGCCTGAGGCGCAACAGCTCGTCGAGCTCGCGCATGGCAAGTTTTTCGTTGAGCGGGATGTTGTCAGAGAGTTCGTCGTACGAGGACCAGTTGTTGTAAACGGAGATGGGGGCTTGGAGCGCCGGGATGGGCGGCTCGGTTTGCGCGCGCGACGCAGAGGGTGCAGCGAAGATGAAGGCGAGAGCGATGCAGACGGTGAGGGCGCGAGTTGTGAGGCTCAGGAATTGTCGGGGGATAGTTGTCATGGTTGGCCCTGGTGCTGTTCGAGCGGTTGCATATGCGAGTAATCGGGGTGACCGAGGATCTTGCGGACGGCGCCCCCGAGCCTGGCTGCGTTTTGAAATGTGTTCCAGGTTTGGAGAACGCGACCGTCCGGCGTCACGAGCCGGATTGTGCCGATCGCAGCGCCCGGGTGCGAGAGCCCGGAATCGCGCTCGAAATGGATCGCGTCAGGATACACGTCGTTGAGATCGCCCAGCGCATTGATCTCGGAGCCGTTCGGAGTTCCTTGCGGCAGATGCACAGTGACCTTTAACTGTGCCGCACTGTACTGCCCGGCCAGGCTGCGCAACACAGCAAGCTGCGCGCGGGCGGGTGCGGAGAGAAGGCCGTCCTGATCGAGCGCGGGAATGGTCCACGCCTCAAGCCGTAATGAGTCCTGGTGCTCTTGCTCTTTGGGCGGCGCGTCGACGCTCTTCGCTTCCATCCCCTGAGATTGAAGCTCCTGAAAAGAAAGATTCCTATTTTCGCCAATTGCGAAGATCGGTCCGCCGTTGAGGAAGTACGCGTTTCCCGAACTCTGCCACGGCGTCTTGATGCGATAGATGAGCGGCGACGTGGATTCAACGGTGTTGCCGGTGAAGACAATTGGCGTTCCGCTTGCGGCGGCGGGGCCCTCGATTGCGGCCGCGCCGGGCACGGGCGGATTCCAGTGAATCTCGTTGCCGCTGATGGTGAGGCCGCGAATCTTTCCGCCGTTCCAGGTGCTTAGGTACATGGCGCCCTGCAGGACGGCCATGCGCGGGCTGAGGCCGTTATCGATGCAGAGGTTGTCGCGCACAAGGCTGTCGCTGGTTACATATCCCGCGCCGAAGACCGAAATGCAATAGCCCTGCGTGTCATGCGCGTAGTTGCGTTCGATAGTGTCGTGCTGGTTGTCCCAGTCGATGTCGTAGGCCCCGCCGTCGACTCCGGGACTGTCCGTGAGGTAAGCCTCGTTGTCGGCCACCACGCAGGTGTTGCAGGTCCACACCCAGATGGCGTCCGGCGTGCCCACGTCCTGCGTGGGCTGCATACCGATCTCCCAGGCCGCGCTGGTGCGAATGGAGCTGTGCGAATCGCGAAAGAGGACGATACCGTCTCCGTAAACGTCGTGCACGGTCGAGTTGCGAATCTGAATGTTGGTGTTGAGGGGCGAGTCGTCTTTGTAGGGAAAGCCGCCGCCGCCGACCAGGATGCCGGCCCACTGATTGGTGTGGGCCGCGTCGACGCCGTCAATGAGCACGTCGTCGAAGAACACATTGATGCTGCTGGGGCCGACAATCACCAGGCCGTTGTCTTTGTTCCTGAGCTTGCCGCCGTAGACCGAGTGAACATAGAGATTCTTGAGATAGAGATGATGCAGACTGCCCTTGTCACCGGTGACGAAGACGCCGTATTTGTTGCCGCCGGAGATATCGAGCGAATCGATCTGCCAGTACTGCTGGTTGAAGAGCAGCAGCGCCTGGCGCGCGGTGGAGGGCGCGACGATCTTGGGGCGCGGGCCGCTGCCGTATGCGGTGACGCGAATGATGTGGTCCTGATTGCCGGAGCCTTTTGGTGCGAAGCTGCCCTTGCAGGTTGTGCCGCGGGCGAGGGCAAGGGTGTCGCCGGGCGCGAATTCGTGGGCCTCGGCCGACGCAAGGTTGTTCCAGGGACGGTCGACCGAGCCGTCGCCGTTGACAGATGCGGAGCAGTCGATGTGGAAGGTCTGTGCGGGCGCGGCAGCGTGCGCGTGAGCCGCCGCACCCAACATCAGAGCAACGCAGAGGGAACCGGCAACGACTGCAAGCTCCGGCATTCGGCGACGAACGCCGGAATAGAAACGAGTCACGAGATGCTTCTCCGCCACCAAAGTATCGTAGTATGCCGGCGGCGCCGCGGACATGGCAAAACGTTATGACGCAAATTTCGCGGATTTTTTGGGACCCCTTCCGCCAATGCGGAAGAGGTCCCCGGGAAAAGAAACAACGCAGAGGATCAGAAATCGAGCCGGATGGCGAACTGGCCCTGGCGTGGATTATCCTGCACCCCAAGGATCTGGCCGAACAAATTGTCCTGCACCGCGCCAACCGCAACGTGGTCTCCGCCGCAACCTTCGATGTTATAGAAGTGGCGATTGAGCAGGTTATAGAACTGAAGCTGGAATGAGACGTCGAATCTGCCGTCGGGCCCCACGCGGTTGTTCTTCATCAGTGTCGAGTTCTCGTTGGCCTGCCCGGGACAGCGCAGGCGCGAGTTCGTGGGCGAATACGGCAGGACGCCGGCTGCAGGTTGACTGGCCACGTTCGCCGGCATGTAGAAGTCCGAGTCAGGAACCTGACCGCTCGGGCCCACCGGCACATAGTGGCGGGGATTCTGCGGCCCCTTGTAATTGGTAACGTTGAACTGCGGATAGATATTGCCCCAAAGCGGCCAATAAGCATCGGATGCGCTGACCTCGAACGGCTGGCCGGTGTAATAGGCCACCAGGCCGCCGATGCTCCAGCCTCCCGCAATTGCATTCACCATAGGTCCCTGCGAGCCCAGCCACAACTGACCCTTGCCGAGCGGAAGATCGTAGATGACAAAGCCCTTGACTACCTGCGGGGTGTCATAGCCGGTGAGCGCGTGGGCTGCGCCGCGCGGGTTCTGGAAGTTTTCAACCCCGGTGTAGCCGTTGTTGTAGTCCTGCTCGGAGGCAAACGTGTCGCCCTCCTGGCGCGACCAGTCGTAGCTCATGTCCATGGTGAGGCCGCGGCCGGCGCGCTTCACCACGTCCACCACCAGGGAATCGTAGTAGGTCTGCCCCAGCGGCAAGCCAGCGTAGTTGATGTTGGGGTAGTACCAATAGTTGTTCTCGGCTGCGGCCATCTGCGGCAGAGGCGCGAGCGCCGCCAAAGGCGAACCATAGAAATTCGGATACGGGCAGGCTACCCCGCTGAGGGATCCGTAGCCCGACGGACAATACATCCATTCATAGATATTGAAGCCCGCGTTATTGTCGACCAGATTGAGGAAGTTCTGCGTGGTGGTTTCGTTCCACGCCAGCGCAGTATCGGTGAGCCGGTGGCCGCGATTGCCGACATAGGCAATCTCAAGCCTGGTGTTGGGCGTGAGTTGTTGTTGTACGCCAAAGTTCCACTGCTCGCTGTAGCCAAGCTTGAGCGCGCGCGGATCGACTTCAACCGGGAAGGGATACATCGTGGAAGGATCGGTGGCCAAAGAAGCCTTGGTCAGCACACCCGGATAATTCCCGCCGCCGCTCGGATTATCCCAGTCGAAGTCCTGCGCCGAGCTGGAACCGAGCTGCGGAGCAAAGCTGTCGGGAACGCCCCCGAAGAAGGTGACTCCGACGGGATTGAAGATAAGCCCGTATGAGGCGTGTACCACCACGTTAGGCAGGAGCTGATAAGCGATGCCCAGGGTGGGGCCGTAGTTATTCGGGTATTCGTCCTTCTCGAAGCTGTCGCCTCCGCCTTTGGCGAATACCAGCGAGCCGGGCAGCGCGGCGCCGTATACCGAGGTCAGTTGCGGGTCAACTACCGTCGGGTCGAAATTGGCCCAGTTGCCGTACTTTTCTTTGAAGCGTGTGTTGTAGATCCAGCGCAGGCCGAGATCGACGGTCAGCTTCGGGGTGAGCTTGTAGCTATCCTGGGCAAAGAGGTCGATGTTTTTTTGCCGGCCGTAGAGATTGTAGGCTACAGTCTGCGTGGCGCTCTTCACCTGGCCCAGTTCATAAGTTGCAAAGCCGAAACCGTCGTAGGGATAGCCCGCTCCCGCGGTGTTGAGATAGGAGAAGTTAAAGCCCAACGCGCCGGAACCGGAACGGTAGTTCACGTCATGGGTGACAAAGTCGCCGCCGAAGCTGAAGCTGTGCCGTCCCTTGGTCCAGGTAACTGTGTCGCCGGTAGTCACGATCGCGCCGGCTACGTCACCCTGCCAGGTGTTTCCAATAAAGGTCTCGGTGTTTGTGTAGGCCGGGTTGTCGCTGAACGAGATCTCAGGGAAGTCGACGGAGCCGTTGTTTGCAAATCCGACCTGCGAGTTCCAACTGCCGGGATCGGCGGGGACGCTGCCGTTGTCGTCGTACGCGTCAGTTACGTTGAAGACATTCAGCAGGTTGGGCGTGAAGGTGTGCGACTCGCTGATGCGGTACTCCTGCTGATGGTAGAACTGTTCGCGCAGGTCAGAGAGCGGCCCGCCATTCGTGCTGCCTGACTCCCACACGCCGCCGCCGTCGTCGAGCAGGCGGGGCTTGTGATCGTAAATCCATGAGCCGGTCAAACGGTCGTTCTGGCGAAGGACGTGATCGAGCTTGACCACAAATTCGTTGGGTGTCTGGCTGGGGGTGTTCGAGAGCAGGGTGCGCTCATTGTTGTAGATGCCACCGAGATTGGGAGCGTAGTTGGAGTAATAGCCGTTTACCTTTTGGGCGACTGCACTCAAGCGGCCCGAGGGAATGACGTTGCCTGCAAACTCGTATGGCCCAGCGGGAAGGCTGCCGGTGGCCTTCGTCCCAGCCGTTGTGGGATCGTAGATCATGCCCTGTTGGGCTTGAATCACGTTTCCGTTGGTGTCGGCCACCATGATCGGCGTGCCCGGGCAGCTTGCTCCGCTGCACGGAACCGTATTGCCGTTGTAGCTCCACAACGGGGGTCCGAGCAGCGCGCCGAAGTCGCCGCCGAGAAAAGCGGTCGTCGGCACCGTCGCGCCGCCGCTGTTCAAGCGCCAGTCAGTGCGGTCGAAGCGCTCGAAGGTGCCGAAGAAGAACGTCTTGTTCTTGTGCACGGGCCCGCCCAGGCTGAATCCGTAGTCCCAGCCACGATCCTTTGCCTTCGGGGTTCCCGTGTTGTCGTTGGTCCAGGTATTGGCGTCGAGAATCTCATTCAGGCCGTAGGTGAATGCCGATCCATGGAAGGCGTTGCTTCCTGATTTGAGATTGAAATGCATAAGGCCGCCACCAGTGATGGCGCTGGCCGCATCGATGCCGCTGGTTTCAGCCTGCACCTCTTCGACGGCCTCCATGCTGGGTCCCCCATCCATGCTGTCGCCGCGGATGTTCGATGTGCCCGAGGTACCGTCGATCGTGTAGTCCTTGACGAACCACTGCCCGCCGTTCACGACCGCGCCGTACGGCGAACTCTCGAGTGAATAGCCAGGCGTGATCTGCACCGCGAAGTCCTCAATAAAACGCCCGCCGCCATAAATGCTGAGCGGAAGAGCATTAACCACGTCGGCCTTCATGTTGGTGCCCACGGATGCGGTATCCATGTCGAGGATCGGCGCAGCGGTGGTTACCGTGACCGTTTCGCTCGCGGAGCCGACTTTGAGCGCCACATTGACGCGCGCCACCTCAGTGGAATTGAGGATGATGTTGGGCCGCTCGAAGGTCTCGAATCCATCGCGCTTGACCTGGAGCGTGTAGGTGCCTGGAAAGAGGTTGGGAATGACGTAGTTGCCGTCGTCATTCGATACCGTTGAATTAGGCACGTTGGTCGCTGTGTTGGTGGCCGTCACCTGGGCGCCGGGCACGATGGCGCCGCTTTGGTCGGTCACGATTCCGGTAATCGAGGCGCGATTCACCTGCGACCATGCGATCAGGCCGGCGAAGAAAACCATAACCGCCGCCAGCGCTGCGAATCTTGTTTTCACTGTATGTTTCATAGAGCCTCCCCATTCCTCAAGGTAAAACTTCGCTCAAGTAGAGCACGCTTCTTTCGTTGCCTGGTCCCCAATTCAGTCACTGCCGGCCCGCAGTTTCCTGCGAGCTGCTCCTGCTTTTGAGCCGCACGTCGACCATCCCCACCGAACCCGGCGTCAACACAATCCCATTGGCGTCGGCATGCGCGCCGGCGATGCGTTCATTGGCGGAGTAGAAGAGTGTAAATCGTCCATTGCCTTCATCGATCAGGCCCAGGGGCGTTCTGACTTCGGTGGCCCACACGCCGCTGCCCGTCTGCACCGCCAACTGCGAACCAGGCGACCAGTGAATGCCGTCGCTCGAAAAGGTATAGCCAATCGAGTTGGGCTTGTGGCTGTCGTAGATCGCAATGTAACTGCCATCGTCGAGGCGCGAGACTATGGGATTCTCAATAAACGTGGGTTCCACCCCCAGCGGGTTCAAGTCTGAGCAGCGCTTCCACGGCCCGCCGATGCGGGCAGCCTGGGCCAGCCCGACCTGCCACAGGGTAATGGGCAGGCTCTCGGTTCTGGCACTGCCATAGAGGGCATACCAGGCTGTGCCCACCTTGTAGGGAAAGAAAGAATCTGTTCCCTGCAGGCCTTCCCACGAATCCGAGTCTTTGCCGCGCTCAAGCACAATGCCCACGTCCTTGTAAGGTCCCCCGATCCCCGCTCTCCCCGGCGTTTGCGATACTGCCCGCCAGATGCGCCCCTCGTGATTGGTCAGCCACTGCTTCGAAGTATCCGGAGCTGCCTGGTACGCCACGTAAAACAGGTTCCAGCGATCCCCGTCGGCGTCGAATACCGGCATGGGCGACCACAGCGCCGCGCGGGGATCCTTGCCGGTAAAATCGCCGCTCGACTCGCGCAGGGTGCCAACCCGCCTCCAATCCGCGCCGTCAAGGCTCGTCCAATGCGCCAGCTTCATGCGGACCCAGTGGGGGTCGCCGACCATCTCAGACGTGAAGAGATGGTAGACACCGTCCTGCTTGATCACTCTTCCGCCTTCGAAGCCGTATTTGTTGCCCTCGGCCCCCGCCGACCGCGTGGTTAACACCGGATGGTCAAGCTGGCGCGTAACGACCAGCTCCCGCACGGTAGATTGTGCCCGGCCTGCGCCCACCGCGACAAAAAGAATCGCAAGGCATTTAAGCGAATTCGCCACCACCGGCGTCATTGTCCCCGGTCCCCCGAGTTTCCCCGGCCCCCTGAGTCCCCCAGTGCCTTGGCTATCGCATTCCCTCCCGGCCACAATTGGGCGCGGGCACGATGCAACGCAAAGGGAAACGTTTCCTCAAGGCTGTCACACGTTGTAGGCGCTCATGTGTATGGTTAGGAAGGTAATCGAGGTTATGCACAACGTTAACCGGTGCCAACATGAACGCCCGGCAGTGTGAAAAGTGCGCTGAAGCTCATAATCGGTGGAGTAAATCGCGCCTCAGGAGTCAGGCACACACTCCCCCGCAAATTGCTCCAGTCCTCCCTAACTCCCATTTGCCGATAATTTCGAGGTTTCGGCGCACACTTGACTCAATGGTGCCTGAGGTGACCGCTGAATGGATTCCGCAGCCGGGCCAGTGCCATATTTCGACTTCAACGCAAGGGAGTACAGATTAAGTCATTCATTTTCATACGCCTGACGGCAAACAGAAGATTCCAGAACGTTTATCCGCGCTACTTGAAGCTAACATGCTGAAAACAGAATACTTGCTTACAGGGAATACCGGGGGGTATACCCCCGACAACTCAGTTGGGGAGCAAGCGGCTGGCGTTCGCCCTTGTGCTTGCATCGGAAACTGGAATCCGAGGCAAATAACCGGGATTAACGATCCGAATAACCGTAAGTTGCCGCGCCCATCTGACTCAGTTCCGCATCCGGCCAGTTCTTGACACGGCATACAACCGCGGATTAGGGTGAAGTTCGGTTCAGAGAAGAGCCTCATCCTTATTCATCTTGCGCTTCCCCTGCCCGGGAGCTCGAAGTGGTGCAACGCTCCAACCCGGCCAATGGTTTCTCCACCTATGAAAAACGCGAGGAACTTCGCCGGGTTGTACAAAGCAAGCTGTTTGCGAGCTCACCGAAAAAGATCCGGTTTCTTGAGTTCATTGCCGAGCAGACCTTCCAGGGCAACAGCGAGAAGCTGAACGAGTACCTGATCGGCACCGAGGTATACGACCGGGGCGCCGATTTCGACCAGCAAAAGGATCCCATTGTCCGCGTTCAGGCGCATGAGATCCGGCGCCTGCTGAAGAAGTATTACGAGGACGAGGGCGCGGGCAGCATGATCCGGATGGAGCTGCCGGCCGGCCACTATGTGCCGGTCTTTGCCCGCATGGAGCCGGAAAACGGCACGGAAACTGCGACTGCGGCGGCGCCAGCCAGTACGGTGGAAACCGTGCCCGGACCGCAAGGGTTGAACCGGGTTCTGGCTGCGCTCACTATTATTCTGGCGGCACTATGCGCCGTGCTCGGCATTCAGCTCGCCCGGCGCGGCGCCACGGCAACCGGACCGGCGCCGCAGCAGCATGCGGCCGTAGCGTTGCCCGCGAATCTCGACTGGTTCTGGCATCCATTCTCTCCCCCCGCTGCGCCTCCGCTGATCGTGATTCCGAACCATCCGATACTGCGCGCAGCCCATGGCGGCGATAGCCAGCAAACGATCGCGTTGGGACACGAAATTCCCAAGGCCAGCCTGCCCGAGTTTCGCGACACCATCCATTTCCACGAGCTCAAGCGCTTCATCTTCGTTCCTTCGATCACCGACTTTACTTCGGTGGGAGAAACAATAGGGCTGGTGGATCTGTGCGAGATGTTTTTCCGGGTGGGCGATTCGTGCCCGGTGAGCCAGTCGCGGCTGGTCAACTTTGAGCAGATCAAGAAGAATAACGTGATCCTGCTGGGCGGTAACCAGTCGTGGAGCGGGAGGGTGTTCCTGAATGTGGAGGGATTTCATTTTCAGGACGGAGTGATCATCAATCGCAGCCCGCAGCCCGGCGAAAAGCCTCTTTACAAGCCGGAGTTCGACCCGGTAACCAACGAACTCACGCGTGACTACGCGCTGGTTCTTATGCTGCCGAACGAGAAGAAGGAGAACCGCGTACTTTTGATCTATGGCATCTACACACAGGGATCCCAGGCGGCAATCGAGTTCCTGACCAGTCCGGAAAAGATGGCCCAGTTGCGCAACGCCCTGGCCGCGCTGTCATCGGATCACAAGACAATTCCGCCATATTTCCAGGTGTTGCTCACCACCACGGTGGAAAACGCGGTGCCGGGCGATACGTCGATTGTGGCCTTGAGAGCGGTGACGCACTAGAATGCCGAACCGGAGTGCACCGGCAGGAGTCGTGCGGTGTTGTTGGAGAGTCGTGGCATTTTCAGTGTCCCTGTGCCCTTTCTGGCATGATTCGAAGGCCAGCGCTTCCTGCGGTAGCATCGACCATCTACCGTGCGCACCGGTCACTTCGTGCGCGCCGGAAACAACACGATCGAAATCAAAGTGACGAATCTCTGCATCATTCGCCTCATCGGCGATTTGCAATCATCGGCACCCGCGCAATTCACTCATACCAATACCCGCGACTACGCCAAGGACTCTCTGCTGCTGACCTCCGGAATTCTTGCGCCCGTTGCCATGCAGCCCGAAAATTTGCTGCGATGGAGATAGTCGTAGCGGAGTTACCAGGCAATTGCGGAAAGCAATATAGGCGGTCCAGCCTGGCCGCCGATAATATTCGACTTCAGCACCACCTCGATGTTCTTGTGCTCCCAGCCGCTCGGCATCATCCTGGCCAGTTGTTCCAGAGCCTGAGGCGACTGCGCAAACTCACCCGCCGCTTCTGTTCCGAAAGGGCCAATACCGGCAACCACCATGACCGTGCCGTCTACGGTGGGATCGTGATACCGCGCAACGATGGCGTAGTCTACGGCTACTGAGGAATAGGGCCTGGAATTGTCGAGCACCCAGTCAGTTTGCCGGGGATTCGCCGCATCTACAATTCTGCCCATTCCATTCTGCCCAAAGGAGAAATGAAGCCTGAGCGGCTGTGTCAGACGCATGGTCCAATCGTTGTTGCTGGCGCCGAGCAGGATTACGGAACGGGAACGAATATCCGTCAAGCTGGTCTCGGGTGCTTCTTTAACCTCATATCCCCGCCCCTTTTGCTGGACGACACCGGCAAGATGAGCCAGCGCCAGGGCAATCGATACCGATACGTGGTGATAGGGGCGCTGGACGCTATCGTTGAAGGTGGTTTGCGCGGATTCCGGCTGCATTTTGTCGGGGTGAGTGGTTCCCAGCACAATGAGGACCGGCCTCGTGGTCTGAAGCATCGGATTCCACAACTCATCAAGCGCCTGAGCCTTTTGCTTGGGCGCAGGCCGCAAATAATGCCTGGCGATGAACGTGCCCGTGATGAGCACTGCCAGCAGACCGAGAACGACTGACAACGTGCGGCGTGATCGCGAGCGCGTCCCGGTTTGGCGTAGACCCCGGTCTTCGGGCTGCGGTTGCGCCTCGAGCGCGGAGGAGTGTGGCGCACGCACCAGAAATTCGGGCACGTAAGATCCAAGTGGAAGTTCAATCTGCACGCCCGCGTGTTGGCCATTCTCATGGTAAAACTGAGCGATTCGTTTGCGCACCTCACCAGCACTGATACGCACCACCGGGTCACTGTTGGTGTCGTAGTCTGGTTCCCGGCCAAACACTTCCACGCCCAGCGTTCGCTCCTTCAAATCGGACGATCGCTCCTCCAGGGTTTCTTCTACAATGTAGTTCAGGAGGGCTGGATAGCGCTTACTCCCCCGGAAGTGGCGACTCGACAGGATAGTTTCCAATTCTCGCAGAACCAGGGCGCGCTCCTCCGCCGACACCGGTCTCCAGTGTGTTGCCGCGTTCCCGTTTTCAAGTCGCTGGCTCATAAGGTGCAAGATGACGGGCGTAGCATACCACTCTGTAACAGGATTGTCACAGCAAGCTTTTAAGCGGCAATTGCAATGCGCCAAGGCTGCGGCTCGCGTGCCTCGCAAACATCATAATTTTATTAAATAGAGCGACTTGCGCAAATTCATCCGATCAAAAATAACTTGTAACATACTGTAGTATTCTTGTCTTCAACCCCCCGGCGATACACAATGGCGGCCACGTGAGTGCAACCTTTTGGAGGCCTACTGTGAGCCAGAACTTCCCCCTCTTCAGGCTTTCTGCAATCTGTCTGAAAGCCAGCCTGGTAATCGCTTTCCTGCTGGCGGCGTGCACCCTGCGTGCACAGGTCGCCGGTTCAGGCAACATTCAAGGAACCGTCACCGATCCGACCGGAGCGGTAGTACCCAAAGCCGCGGTGACGCTTACAAATACTGACTCCGGCGTTACACACGTGACGCAGACGAACGAGGCGGGTGTATTCCTTTTCCCCAATGTTGAGATCGCAACCTACAAACTGAAGGTGACCGCGGCTGGGTTCGAGGCCTACTCGCAGACGAACATCGTTCTCGAAGTCGGCAGCAATATCGCGATCAATCCCAAGCTGTCAGTCGGCAGAGCCGATGTGACAGTTGAAACGCACGCAGATGCCCTGGCGCTGCAAACCGAGGACACTTCGTACAAGCAGACCATCGACAAAGCGGATGTTGAAGAGATGCCTCTAAACGGCCGTCAGATGACTGCGCTGATCACGCTCTCCGGCGGATCGAGCCCCGCTCCGGGCGGCGACTTTACGGGTAGCAAGTATTCTTACCAGACCATCTCGGTTTCAGTCGCCGGCGGCATGGGCAACACTACGGAATGGAATCTAGACGGCGGCAATAACAACGACTACATGTCCAACGCCAACCTGCCCTTCCCCTTCCCTGACGCCGTAGAGGAGTTCAGCGTGGAATCGGTCGACCTCGGCGAACTCGGGGGCGAGCATTCCGGAGGACTCGTCAACGTGATCACCAAGTCGGGTACCGACGAGTATCACGGAGACGCGTTCGAGTTTATCCGCAATAACTACATCGACGCCACTAACTTTTTTGCGGCCAATAAGGACACTCTGCACCAGAACCAGTTTGGCGGCACCTTCGGCGGGCCCATCATTCCGCATCACCACAAGCTATTCGCCTTTGGCGGCTACCAGCGGACGGAGTCGACATATTCAACGTCGGTCAACACGGCCTACGTTCCGACTCCGGCTAACCTGATGGGCGACTTTTCCGTGACCGACCCTGGCACATACGACGCCAGCACCGGGCTGTGCACTAATCAGCTCTATGATCCGCTCACGGGAACGCCCATCTATAACCCCTCTACCGGCACTTGCAACCAGTACCCGACGCCGCCGACATTCAACGCAGCGTCGCTGGCGTTGATAAAATACTTGCCGACCGCGAGCTCGACGGGGGTGGCTTTCTACGACTCCAGCAGCGGCAAGGTTCAATATTCGATTCCGGGCCTGGTTCACGACAACCAGTGGCTGACGCGCGTCGATTACAGCATCAACCCGAGGCACAGCCTCTTCGCCCGTTACCTGTTCGACGGTTACCAGTACCCGGCGTACTTCTTCCCGAACAACATCCTGGTCACCTCGGTGGCTCCCGGGCAATACCAGCGCGTGCAGACGGCGGTTGTGGGTGAGACCTGGACCATTTCACCGCACCTGGTGAACAGCTTCCATGCTTCGGGCAGCAAGCGCGTCGACAACCGCGAAGCGGCCCCTAACGGCATTAACGCAGTTACCATCGGCATTACCCAGTACGATGAGGCCCCCGTCGGCCTGGAGATCACTACAACGACCCCTGGTAAGGGTACGGTGGGAAGCTGGGCCACCTATTGCGGAACTTGCACGCCCGGTCACTTCAACCTGGACAACGAAGGCTTTTTCAACGACCTCAACTGGGTGAAGGGTCAACACCAGTTCGTGATCGGCGGCGAGTTTTTCCGTATTCACTTTAACGAAGTGGCCGGATACCAGAACAACGGCGTCGACGAATTCAGCGGCGTCTATAGCGGTAGCGGGCCGACCGGCGAACTCAACGGCACGACTGTTTATGGCGACGCGAACCTCGACTTCCTGTGGGGCGCATTGGGGCCGAACGGGGCGACTCCGGCTTTCTCACAAAGCAAGGAACAACAGCTTGCGCTACGCGGGAACGTTCCCAGCCTTTACATTCAGGACACATACCATGCCACTTCGCGGCTGACGATCGTTGCCGGCATCCGCTGGGCGCCCGAGTACATGCCAGTGGACTATTTCAATCGCGGCTCAATCTTCGACTACGCCTCATTTCTGGCCGGAAGGACCAGCTCGGTTTACCCGACCGCGCCCGCAGGGAATTTCTTCTACGGCGACCCGGGGGTGACGAGGCAGTTCACGCACAATTCACCGTGGCAATTCAACCCAAATATCGGCGCGTCATGGGATCCATTCGGCGGAAGCAATACCGTTATCCGCGGGGGCATGATGGTGGCGTACGATTTGGCCAACTACTACACCACCAACCGCGTTCACCAGAACCCGCCCTTTGCTACCGACAGCAGCCCGAGCGTCTTTGGCCCCGTCTGCTTCAGCGAGCCATGGCTCGCTGGCGGCACCGGCTACGGCTGCGACCAGGTGGGGGGCACCAATACCAGCCCCTATCCGCAGCCGCTGATTCCCACGGCGGCAAACGCGATCTTCCCGGCGCAGGGGCAGGTCCTCGCGCTGGCCCAGAATTTCCACAATTCCGATACGCTGCAGTGGACGCTGAGCGTGCAGCATCAGTTCCCGAAGGGCTGGCAGGTACAGCTCGACTACATCGGAAACAGAACCCGCAATATGCCCATTGGTATTGCCTTCGATCAGGCGGTCTACACGCCGGGTACCTGGGGAGCCGGCGCAACGGGTTGCGGCCCAGTAGTTACCACCGGCCCTGCGGCAGCAGCAGCCAAGACCACGAACCCGACTCCGGGTACGAATTGCTCTACCACGGGCGACCAGCAGGCGCGCTTCATCCTCACTGAGGCCAGCCCGATTCAGGGCAACATCTATGATGGCGGCAGCAATTCGGCATACGTCAACGACCTTGCCTACGCGAACTACAACGGAATGGTGGCAACCCTCCAGCACCGGCTCTCGTCCACCTTCAGCCTGTTGACCAACTACACATGGTCCAAGTGCCTCAACGTCTACGACGCGCAGGGCGACATTGCCGGTAATGGCCCCATGAGTCCGTACAACGTCGGTTTGGACTACGGGCGCTGCGGCTCGGACTACCGCAACATCTTCAACACCACGATGGTGGCTAAGAGCGAATTCAGGTCGCTGAGTGGCTTGGCCGGTTACCTGGCGAACGGCTGGGAGCTGGCTCCGCTCTTCCACATCCTCAGCGGCGCTCCGATCAACGTGACTAGCGGCTCGGATATCTCGCTGACGGACATTGGGAACGACCGACCCAACGCGGTGCCCGGCGTCAATCGCATCCATGAAGTTAAAATCCAGGGCGGAACAGTGGGGACGACGCAGGCGAACCGGGGATACCTGAACGCCGCAGCCTTCTGCGCCAACAGCCCGGCATCGCTGCCTTGCGCCAATCCGGTTACCCCCGGGACGTATGGTGATTTGGGCAGGAACGCGGTGAACGGACCGATGTTCTTCCAGTTCGATTCGCAGCTCTCGCGCATCTGGCCCATCCACGAGCGCTGGTCGCTGGACACCCGGCTGGAAGCATTCAACGTCCTCAACCATCCGAACTTCTCCAACCCCAGCTCGAGCAACCCAGCGGGAGGTACGTTCGGAACCATCACCTCTACAGCCGGTGGTACGAGTCTCGCCAACATTCCGGCTCTGACCGCCAGAGTGTTCCAGGGCTCGGTGAAGATCGTCTTTTGAGCCACAGGCATACACAACCTGCGGGACGCCGGTCAAGTTCGGCGCCCCGTTGCTCTCTGGGCCTGTCCTTGCGGTACGCCCAGGTTTCGGTTCCTGTCTCGCGTTCTTTGCTCTTCGGGAAAGTTACGATTCAAAGCTGCTGAATAAGGGCAGTCGCCTCAAGATGGAACACTCCGGCAGACACCGCCGGAAATGAAAGTCTGTTTGAAGAAAACCTTCGCACTGCAAGGTGAGCTTTCATGTCAGGATTTGACGCTTTATGCAGCCACAGTAGACGCGCCACGATCGTCCTGGCGCTTATCGCAACTCCGTTTGGAATCGGAATTAAAGCTCAAGGCGCGCTGCTGACGATTGACGGTTCAAGCACGATTGTGGAGAGTACACAGGAACCAGGGCCCGTGCGCCGCGCGACGGAAGATTTGCTTAGCGACTTCACTAAGGTCTTTGGCCGCACTCCCCGGTTGACGAACCGTTTGGAGGATGCGGGTCCGGTCACGCTACTGATCGCACAACGCTCGAACCTGCCTGCGGGAGTGGAATGCGCTACGACCACTGACACGGAGTCCTTCGCCCTTTCGATCGTCCCTGCAAAGGTACAGGGACAAGAGAAGCGTGTGGTGTGCCTCACTGGTGCGGACCTGCGCGGCACAATCTACGCCATCTACGAGTTCTCTCAGAAGTATCTCGGCGTGGACCCCATGTACTACTGGACCGACCACGAACCCGCCAGGCACGCTTCCATTCAGGTTCCCGCCTCGCTCGACATCAAGTTTCCTGCTCCTGTCTTCCGCTATCGAGGCTTCTTCATTAACGATGAAGATCTGCTTACTGGCTGGGCTCCCGGCGAAGCCAAGGATCACACCGGCATCTCTCTTGCCGTATGGGACAAAATCTGTGAAACCATCCTTCGTCTCAAGGGCAACATGATTGTTGCCGGCACCTGGCCCTTCCCGGGAGAGCCCCAGGACCGGGTCGTTGCCGAACGCGGCCTGCTTCTCAATCAGCACCATGCTGAGCCGCTCGGAGTCAACTTCTCCCGCTGGCCGCATGATGTTCCCTATAACTTCACCGCCGATCCCCAGTACATTGAGAACGCCTGGAAAAATGCCGTCGCCGCCTATCCCCAAGATCAGCAGATCCTGTGGGAGATTGGCCTGCGCGGACTCTCCGATCAACCCTACTCGGCGCTCGACCCGGCCGTGCGCGGCAACGACAAGGCCCAGGGCCAGCTCATCAGCAAGGCCCTGGATGAGCAAGTCAGCATCGTTCGCGCCAAGTACCCCGACGCGGTCTTCATTACTGACCTGTGGATGGAGGGCGCCAGGCTCATGCGGTCTGGCGATCTCGTCATCCCGCCAAACGTTATTACTGTCTGGGCTGACACCGGCTATGGCAACATGCAGGACGATGGCCAGGTCAAGGCCGGTGAGGGTGCGTACATTCACGTGGCGATGTACAACGGCGTGGCCAATCAGCTCTCCGAGCTAACCCCGGTCAGCCGCATCTTCGATTCGCTCGGCCGCTTCCAAAACGCCGGAGCAACATCGTTCCTGCTCGTGAACACCAGCGATATTCGCCCGGTGACCATGGGTGCGAGTGCGGTTCTTGATTTTGGCTGGCAGGGCACATCCATCGGATCGAGCGACGAATTTTACACCAACTGGGCTACCGAGGAATTCGGCGCCAAAGCCGCGCCCGCGGTGGCAGCAGTCTATAAGGCGTACTTCGAGGCGCCGGCCGACCGGCCGGGCACGCCGCCGCTGCCCTATGGCGACAATTACTACCACACGATCGGCCGTCACCTGCTGCAGAATGTCATGGTGCAGTGGCCGACCTATGGGCTGCCCGGGCAGTCCCCTTTCTGGACCGAGCCCTCGATCCGGCCGATGCCATATGATCCCGATTGGGCCTTCCAGCAGGCCGAAAAGGAGATCAAAGCCTGCAGCGACGCCGAGCCCCGCTGGGACGCGGTCTGGAAGCAGGCATTGGATGCCGAACCGCTCGTCGCCAGCGACCGCAAAGACTTCTACCAGGCCGGCGTGCTCACCATGATCGCAATCAACCGCGACAGCAATCGAATGCTGCTCGCACTTTCCCAGGCTGTCGTGGCCCTGCACAACGGCGATCACACAGCGGCCGAAGCCGAGACCAGCGAAGCCCATCGTGATCTAGACGACCTCAAGGCGGCCGAGGCCAAAGCCGAATACGGCAAGTGGAAGAACTGGTATCACGGGGATTGGCTCACCGGGGTGGACAGTACGCGCCAGGTTGTCGAAGACTTTGCCAACTATCTCAAGAACCCCGACGCACCTGTCCCTCCGCCAATCGAGTGGCGAAACTGGGAAGCCTACTACTACATCCAGCACTACGAAGGCACCCGCACTGTGGATGTCCACTGACCTGGATCATCGAGTTCCAGGCGGGTAAGCTGGCTCGGTTCCCCATGTACCTGAGGATCTGATCCACCTGCGGTTGCGACTGATTGAGCGCTTCGACAGTTGGCAGTTCCATCGTGTTGTCGATCCCTGCCTGCATCTCGTTGTAAGGGCTCTGATATGCGGCCCTCGCTTCCGGGGTGAGCCGAATATCGGGAAGCGGGGAGGGGACTGCTTCCACTCCGCGTTGACATGGTCCTGCTCCTTCAAAACTACTTTGTCGACAACGATGAGTGAAACTTGCCGGGCGAGATGCAAGCATTCGCATCCAGAAACTCGTTATGGCATCTTGGAGCGCAACCCCTCTTTCGACTCAGGTCGACTCTCGAGTCTTCTTCGGTTGCAAGGTGTAGCCAATTTGCCTTTGTGAATCCATGCTCGACCCCAGTTCATCAAAGTTGGACAAGTATGCGTATGAACGTGGCGCGAACGACCGCGTCGTAAAGTCCATTTAACATTTCAAATCTCTAACGGAGAATCCAGTATGACTGTGCGACACGGATGGAGAGCCGCGACTGATCCCGTCTACTTTGCAGCTCTCACGGTCTTTACGAGTGCTGCGTTTCTAGGAACTGTAATGCTCTCGGGATGCGGAAACCGCGTAAATGCTGCGTCTTCCGGTCCTCGTCCACCCATGAAGGTCACGGTCGTAAGCGCCGCGCAAAGTGATGTGCCCATAACAGGTGAATGGGTTGGCACACTTGACGGTTATGTGAACGCGCAGATTCAGCCCCAGGCCAACGGATATCTCATCCGCCAGGATTATCGCGAAGGTTCACAGGTTCAAGAAGGACAAATCCTGTTCGAGATCGATCCCCGCCCGTTCGAGGCAGCACTTCAACAGGCGCAGGGGCAATTGGGCCAGGCACAGGCGCAACTCGCTCTCGCACAAATCAACGTGAACCGCGACACCCCGCTGGCCCAAGCGCACGCGATTGCCCAGAGCCAGCTGGACAACGAAGTCCAACAGAAAGCGCAGGCGGAAGCTGCCGTACAAACCGCGGAAGCCGCGGTTGCAACGGCGAACTTGAATCTTGGGTTTACCAAGGTTCGGTCTTTGATTACCGGAGTGGCGGGCCAGGCTACGACGCAAGTAGGAAATCTGGTGAGCACTCAATCCGTTCTCACCTCGGTTTCGCAGCTCGATCCAATCAAGGTTTATTTTTCCATCTCCGACAGCGAGTATCTCGCATTGACGAAACAGGCGAGCAAGGGTGGCAGCGACCTTCTTCACGGTGCGTCGAAGATTCCGCTGACTCTGATCCTCTCAAATGGGGAAGTCTATCCGCAAAAAGGGCACGTGGTTTTTGTAGATCGCCAGTTGAATGCGCAAACTGGTGCGATTCGGATCGCAGCGGCTTTTCCAAATCCGGGAAACATTCTTCGTCCCGGGCAGTTCGGCCGAGTCAGAGCCGCGACCGAGGTTCTTCACAACGCGGTGCTTGTTCCTCAAGCGGCAGTGAATGAATTCCAGGGCCAGGAACAGGTGTACACCGTTGCCGCCAACAACACGGTTCACGTGAACAACGTGACGCTTGGTCCGCAGTACGGCAATAACTGGGTAGTGGAAAGTGGTCTGAGCGGCGGGTCGTTGGTCATCACCGACAACGTGCAGAAGCTGCGCGAAGGTGCGCCCGTGACGCCGCAGATTTCAGGAACTCATACTGCGGTTTCGCATTCGGCGCAATCGGGTGGGAGATAACGGATGTCGAAATTCTTCATACGCCGCCCGATCGTCGCCATTGTCATTGCCATTATTACCGTAGTGGTGGGAATGGTGTCGCTGCTCACATTACCTATTTCGCAGTATCCAGACATCGTTCCGCCTGAGATTCTGGTCACCGCCACCTATCCCGGCGCCGATGCAAAGACAGTCAGCCAGGCGGTGTCTACGCCGTTAGAGCAACAAATGAATGGCGTGGACAACATGATCTACATGGACTCCGTCAGCGCCAATAACGGCGTGGCGCAGATCTTTGTCGACTTCGACGTCAAGACAGATCCCAATATCGATCAGGTTCTCGCCCAGCTTCGCGTCGACCAGGCACAGTCACAACTGCCGGCACAGGTAACGACCGCCGGCCTCACCGTGCAGAAGGCGCTGACGTCGCCGCTCATGCTGGTCGCCATCAACTCGCCGACCGGCGAATTGAGTCAGGACTTTCTTACCAATTACGCCATCATCAATCTTCAGGACCAACTTGCTCGCGTAAAAGGCGTGTCTCGTGTCCAGGTTTTCGGCGGTCAGTATGCGTTGCGAGTTTGGGTTGAGCCCGACAAGCTCGCCAAATTAGGCGTCACAGCAACCGACGTGATTCAAGCTATCCAGACCCAGAACAATGTGAACCCGGCCGGACAAATTGGCGGCGAACCGATTCCGAAAGGCCAGCAGTTCACCTATACCGTCCGCACGCAGGGACGCCTGGTGACCCCTGAAGAATTTGGCAACATTATTCTCCGAGCTAATCCTGACGGTTCGATCCTGCATCTCAGCGACGTTGCCCGCGTCGAGCTTGGAGATCAGGCGTACGGAGTTTCGGCTCGCTACAACCAGGCTCCATCGGGTGTGATGGCAATTTATCAGCTCCCCGGCTCCAACGCTGTGGAGACTGCAGCGGCGGTGAACCAGCGCATGAAGGAGCTATCGGCTACATTTCCGCCTAGCATCTCTTATAGCGTGCCGCTGGACACCACCAAGGCAGTCACGGCCGGCATCCACGAGATATTGCTGACGCTCTTTGAGGCGCTTGGTCTGGTGGTTCTCGTCGTTTTCGTCTTTCTGCAAGGCTGGCGGGCTACGCTCATTCCTCTGCTCGCAGTCCCTGTCTCGCTCATCGGAACCTTTGTCATCTTTCCCGCGCTTGGATTCTCGATCAACACGCTTTCTCTTTTCGGTCTTGTTCTCGCCATTGGCTTGGTGGTCGACGACGCCATCATCGTTGTGGAGGCTGTCGAACACCACATCGACGAGGGTATGGACCCCAAATCGGCAACCGAGAAAGCAATGCAGGAAGTGGGAGGCCCGGTAGTCGCCATCGCACTCATTCTTGCAGCCGTTTTCATCCCCACTGCCGCTATTCCAGGAATCACCGGGCGCATGTACCAGCAGTTCGCTGTCACTATTGCGATTTCAGTTCTGATCTCCGCCTTCAACGCGCTCACCCTGTCGCCCGCCTTGTCATCGCTCCTTCTGAAACCAAGACAGGAGCCGCGCAAGAAGAGTTTGCTGGCGAGGGGATTTGGACAATTCAACAGGTTCTTCGGACGCGCTACAGATGGCTTCGTGGGTACTTCACGCATTCTCATTCACAAATCTAGTTTCGCTATGCTGGGCCTAATCCTGGTGGGCGTGATCGCAGTGTTTCTGGGCCGCAGCCTTCCCGGGGGATTCATTCCGACCGAGGATCAGGGTTACATGTTCCTTGCACTGCAATTGCCCGACGGCGCTTCGGCGCAACGTACCGATGCCGCCGAGCAAAGGATCACCGCCGCGCTGTTGAAGACTCCGGGCATCGAGGGAGTTATCGCGGTCAACGACTTTTCGCTGCTTACCCAGGTGCAGAGCACCAACTCGGGATTCTTCTTTGTGAACCTCAAACCGTGGGCTGTCCGCAAGAGCAAGCAAGAGCAGCTCGAGTATATTCAGAGCAACCTGCAGAAGCAGCTTGCATCAAATCCTGACGGCATCGCCTTCGCGTTTCCACCGCCTTCCATTCCGGGCATTGGAACTTCAGGCGGCGTCACGATGATTCTCGAAGACCGCTCGGGTTCAGACGATCCGACGATACTGTCGAAGAACGTGTTTACATTCCTTGGCGCCATTTCCAAGCGCCCTGAGATCGCCGCTGCTATTCCGTCCTACCAACCGGCCGTGCCCCAACTCTACGCCGATGTGGACAAGGAGAAGGCTCTCCAGCAGCAGGTGGACCTCACAAATATCTACACCACCATGCAAACCTTCATGGGCGGATATCTGGTGAACTACTTCAACCGATTCGGCCGGCAGTGGCAGACATACGTTGAAGCTGATGGTTCGTCGCGAACAAACATTGCAAACATCGATCAGTTTTACGTGCGCAGCGCCAACGGGAGCCAGGTGCCGCTCGGCTCACTTGTCAAAGTCAGCCGGACCACGGGTCCCGAATTTATCTACCGATTCAACGAATACAATGCTGCGCAGCTCAACATTACCGGCGCGCCCGGATACAGTTCCGGCCAGGTGCGGAAGGCGCTCGAAGAGGTCTTCCACGAGACTATGCCGCCAGGCGCAGGCTTTGACTATTCCGGTATGTCCTTCCAGGAACAGCAAGCGGAAAAAGGCGTCCCATCGTGGGCCGTGTTCGGTTTGTCGCTGATATTTGTGTTCCTGATTCTTGCTGCACTTTATGAAAGTTGGACCCTGCCATTCAGCGTTCTGCTCAGTACGCCTGTCGCCATCCTGGGCGCGTATCTCGCACTGCATGCCCGGCAATTCGAAAACGACATCTTCGCGACCATCGGGCTCGTGATGCTCATTGGACTCTCGGCCAAGAACGCCATCCTGATCGTCGAATTTGCGAAGATGAACTATGAACGCGGCGAAAGCATCTGCGATGCCGCGCTGGACGCAGCCCGCTTGCGTTTTCGGCCTATCGTGATGACCGCTCTGGCGTTCATTGTCGGCTGTTTGCCCTTGTGGGCCGCGAGTGGGTCGGGTGCTGCTTCGCGAAGGATCCTCGGTACAGTGGTCGTCGGCGGCATGACACTCTCCACCATCCTCGGCCTGATATTCATCCCAGTAACGTTTGCGGTGGTGGAATATCTTTCGCATCGCTTCGTCAGGGGCGGCCAGGGCACGACTATGGACTCGATCTGTGGTCCCGGCGTTCCGTCAGGTCGGCCGGCTGATCCAATTGCTGTTCACGCCGGAGCCGAGGGAGGTCAGGCATGATGAGAAACCGCGGTCTTTTACGGTTGAGCTTGCTCGCCGGTGCGGTCGGTGTTCTGGCCGGTTGCAATGTCGGGCCAAAATACGTACGACCCAGTGTCACCGCGCCGCCTGTCTTTCGCGGAGCGGATGATGCTGCGATCAAGAGTGACGATAAGAGCTCTTTCGGCGATGAGCAATGGGCTGCGGTTTACCGTGAGCCCGAGTTACAGGAATTGATTCGCAAGGCTCTTGCCAATAACTACGACGTGCGCATTGCGGCGCAGCGCATTCTTGAACAGCAGGCCCAGGTCAGGATCACCCGTTCACAGGAGTTCCCAAGCATCACCGTCGGGGGCACGGGAATTGGCGCAAGCCTGCCAACTTCGCTTGGCACTCAACTTCCGAATCCGCTGGTTGACGGATCGTTTAACGTCTCGGCTGCATGGACTCCGGATTTCTGGGGTCTCTACCGCAGGCAGACTGAGGCCGCGCGCGCGCAATTACTGGCCCAGGTCTGGGCGCAACGCGCCGTGCGACTCACATTGGTGCAGCAAGTGGCGGCGGATTATTTGCAGATTCGGGCGCTCGACGCGCAACTTGAGATCACCAGAGAAACACTGAAGGCCCGGCAAGACTCGGTCGCCCTCACCAGAAAACTGGAAAGTGGGGGATCGGTGCCCCTCTCCGATGTTCGGCAAGCAGAGCAATTGCTCTACACCGCAACTTCGGAGATACCCCAGCTCGAAGAACAGATTCAACAACAGGAGAATGCAATAACTTTGCTGCTCGGAGAAAACCCTGGACCGATCAGTCACCACGACCCCAATGCGCTTGCGCCTCCACCCCAGGATCTTCCCACCGGGTTGCCTTCACAGCTTCTCGAGCGGCGGCCCGATATCCAGCAGGCTGAGGCGACACTTATCGCTGCTAACGCACAAATCGGCGTGGCTCGCGCGCAGTTCTTCCCGAACTTATCTATCAGTGCATCGGGCGGTGTTGGTGGTGACAGTCTTTCAAGTATCTTCTCGGCCAGCGGGAAAACCATCTACGGCCTCGGCACGCTGACACAACCGCTCTTCGAAGGCGGGAAACTGCGCGGACAGCTTCAGCTCTCTCAGGAAACCAAGGAAGAGATGGTGCTCGATTATCAAAAGACCATCGCCGGTGCTTTCCGCGATGTGTCGAATGCCCTGATCGCGCTGAACAAGGAGCGCGCCTACCGCGAGCAGCAGGAGAAACTCGTCGAGGCCGCAAGAGATGCAACGCGGCTTGCGCGCATTCGATACGAGGGCGGGTCCACCGCATATCTTGAAGTCCTGACCACGGATTCAAACCTCTATGCTGCCGAATTGAACTTGGTCAACGCGCAACAGGGCGAAGCGCTTGCCCTCGTCGAACTCTACAGCGCGCTCGGCGGCGGCTGGCAAGCATGATAACGTGCTTGCAACTCCAGTCTCAGTAAAACAAAAAGCACCAGATCGCCAATTCGCTCAGCGTGTAGGATTTGTTACGAAACGTCGGCTCATTGCGCGTGAACTGTTATGCCTGGACAACCGCGAAACCGTCAGTTACTGCTTGCGCAGCCGACGCCAATTGGGAAACCGCTATCGGACTACAGCAACTCCGGTCTTGCGACGGGGGTCAATGTCCCGCCGCGGTCATTGAGGACGGCGCCGAATCGGTGGCGCTGCCCCACTTGGGATTCGGCTCAGGTCCCATGGTCAGCACCAACTCTGCTCCGCCGGCGATGTCGGAGTAACTGAACCAAGGTTTGTTCCACGACTTGCCGTTGAGAGTCGCCGACTGAATATACATATTCTTCGCCGAGTTATTGCGGGCAACGATAACAAAGTCCTTTTGATTGCCCATGTGGATCGTGGCGCGATCGAAGATCGGGCTGCCCAGGATGTAATCGGGACTGGAGGGATCGACCGGGTAAAATCCGAGCGCGCTCATGACATACCACGAAGCGGTCGAACCCTGATCATCCATCCCCGGAAATGCATAGCCTGACTTGTCGCTGCCGTACATCAGATCGAGGATTTCCCGCGCGAGTTCCTGCGTCTTCCACGGCTCGCCGCCCCAGTCGTAATAATATGCCGCCTGCTGGTCAGGCTGGTTGCCTTGCACATACTGCCCGATCACCCCCGTACAATCGCGGCAAATGCCTTTTGCCGTATACGGCGTGCTGAAGAACGCGTCGAGCTTCGCGTCGAATTTCTCTCGTCCGCCCAAAAGGTCAATCAGCCCCTGCACATCGTGCGGCACCAGCCACAGTGTCGACCAGCCCGACGCTTCCTTCATCATAAAGTTGTAGTAGGGCTCGCGCGGATCGAATGGCGAAATCCAGTTGCCATCCGCGGTGCGGCCGCGCATGAACCCGACGCTCGGATCGAAGACGTTGCGGTAATTATGCGCGCGCTTCAGGAACGTCTCATAGTCGTCTTCCCGGCCGAGTTTCTTTGCATAGAGAGCCAAGGCATAGTCGTCCCAGCTGTATTCGAGCGTGGTAGCGGCACCGGCCTTGCCTCCGGCGTAGGGTGGGCTTGGATTGCGATTGGGAATTACATCCGAAATCCAGCCCTGCTTCATATACTCCGCAAGATAGCCGCGCGGACCCTTCGGATCGGTTGCGTTCTTGCGGAGATACTCGTACGCCGAAGCCCAGTCAAACTCAAGACCCCGCTGCCAGGCGCCCAGAAAAAGAAGGTCGGCATTATCGCCGTGGAACGACGTTCCCATGTAACCGGTTTCGCCCGCGATATCGAGCTGCGAGCGCAGAATGTCCTCCATGACGCCGGGCTCAACCATCATCAGGAGCACCACCTGGTTGCGCCCGGTATCCCAGAGCGGCACCTGATTGTAGCGATCGAACTCCGCCGTGTGAATCTTCCGATCCTCGTCAACAAACTCGTCTCCCTTTTTCGCAAGCAGCTGCGGACTGTCGAACGAATGATAGAGGCAGGAATAGAAAAGCATCTTCTGCTTTTCGGTACCGCCCGATACTTCGATCTTGTCGAGATCCGCGGCCCATTCGTTCCGCGCCCGCTGCCGGATGCGGTCGAAATCCCACCCCGGATCTTCCGCCTGCAATCTCGCATTTGCCGCTTCATAGCTCGGACCCGTTGCGACCTTTACGAGGATCTGCTCGCCCTCTGTGGTGGAAAAGCGAAGGTACGCCCCCGCGAAATGTCCGTCGATGCTCTTCGCTCCAGGATTCACCTCGCTGAAACCGATGATTGGCCAGTCCTTGCCCTGCGAGGGATGCTGTTTGAACGTGCCGAATATCTGGAACGGGCGCGAAAACTCAGCCACAAAGTAAATGTCACGATCCTGCAGTTTGCCGCGCACCGTGTGGTCGTCGGGGATTTCGACGTCGCCTTCCTGATCGCCCAGATCGAGCAGAATATGCGCCTTGTCGGTCTTCGGGAACGTGAAGCGAAAAAGTGCAGTCCACAGCGTTGCTGTCATCTCGGCTCTGGTATGGAAGTCGTCGAGATAGACGCTGTAATAACCGGGAGTCGATTTCTCCAGCTTCTTGTCGTAGACCGATGAGCTCCGCTCCGGGGGAACCGTCCAATCGCCCACCATGGGCATAACGATGGGTCCATCGTCAGCCCCGCTGGTGAAACCAAAGATGCTGCGGTTGGGATAAAAGTAGTCGGCCCGGACACCGGCTGGATACATAAGGTCGAGATTGGCATTGATGGGTCCGACCTGTGTGCTGCTGTGCGGCAGCATCGCGGCCGGAGAAGTAAATCCGGAGTAGAGTTGCTCGCCCGGCGGAGGCGCGTTGCCGATCAGTTCCTGACGGTCGAGCGGCGCAGTTCCGACCAGGCCGTTCGCGTAGTCCACTGGCTGTTTTTCAGTCGCTGCCGGTTGCGCCGGCAACAAAAAAGACCCCAGGCAACTACTCAGCAGTAGAACGCTTCGCAGTCCGGGCAGAGCATTCATTGGCTTCTCCTCGAAAGACCAGGTTGGATTGCGAACCGGACTCGCAAGATCGAATCACTGCGCGGCCGGCACCAGCGTGACAGCCAACACCACCACGTTCCGGTTGGCGGGCAGGCTAATGCTGCGTAGCGTCTTGCTGCCATCGAGAGTGAACGAATAGGCTCGCGCATAGAACGGCCCGCCGTCTTCGGTGCCGTCCGTCGTTAATCGATATGGAAGTTCCGCCGCGATGGACTCTCCGTTGTAGTTGCGGCTCTGAGCCCAGTCGTGCAGACTCTGGTCGAACGTGGAGGATGTGCCATCGGCGTAATTCACCACGAATGCCTGCGCGGTCTGGTTCCCCTCCACGGCGGCAGCCAGAAGCTTCACGCTGCTGTAATGGCCTGCGGGCAGATCCACCGTCGCACCGGAAACGGCGTCGGGCACATTTTGCGAACCAAGGCGGAAGATCACCTCGTCTCCCATCTGTTCCTGTCCAAGCGTCTGCGCCGAGAACGAATAGCCGCCGGGATCCAGGCTGTCTCCGGTGGCAAATTTCGCTCCGTCGGCGTAGATCCCATGCACATTGTAGGCAGAGGACAAGTCCACGGGCACCGTGTTTCTCAGAACCGGCGTGACTGTTACGCTCTCCGTCGTGCTGTGCGATACCTTGCCCGACGTGCCGGTGATGGTCATCGTGCCCGTTGCAGGAGCGGCAGAATCCGCGGCCGTCATCGTCATCCGGGTGATTCCTTCCGTTGTGGCCGGATCGAAGGTCGCCGTCACTCCCGCAGGCAGCCCACTGGCGTCCATCGCCACCTTACCGCTGAAGCTGCCACGCGGCATGATAAACACAGCTGTCGTCGCCTTTCGTCCCTGAGGAATCGACAGCGACGACGCTGCGGAGATCATGAAATCCGGCGCGCCTGCATCCGCGGGCGGTAGCACATCGTAGAGCGGCTGCGCCGGCTTCACTTCGGGATTTTCCTCGGCCACCGAGACAGCGAGAATTCGAATCTTATCGTTGTCAGGAAGTGTCAGTGTCGTGGCTCCAGGCGGCAGGTCGATCGCGTAGCCGAACAGATACGAATACGAGTAGGCTACATTCTTTCCGGCCGGGTCGTGATGGTGACTGCAGTACCACGCCAGATCGGCGCGCTTGATGAAACTTGGCCTGAGCCCGACCATCTCTCCATAATTGTCATGCGCGGTGTCGGGTGAACTCCACACCCGATCATCCCACTGTCCGATAAACCCTCCCCAGTTCTCGACATTCAGTTCTGTTTTGTTGCTGCCCGCTTCGAAGACCGCTTTCTGATCGCCGTCATCTGAAGCCGCCAGCAGGTAGACGCGGTTGTAATCTCCCGCTGGCAGCTTGATCGATTGCCCCTTCGCAGCGATCGCGTTCGGCGTACCTGCATTTGATGGCGCAAGTTTGAAGGTTACGCCGTGGAAGGCGATCTGCGCAGGCAGCATCTCCGCGGGCAGAGCATCGCCTTTGCCGTCAAAGCCGCTCGTCGAGGCACTGCCATCACTGGTGGCCGTCGCCAGATCGTAGTCGATATACACCGGCGTCGAGCGAATCTCCGCAACCTTGGTGGGCGCTGAGGCGAGCTTCAGAGCGAAGGTGCGCGGCTGATAGGCGCCGAACGACGTGACCAGGTCGCCTCCGGTTACCGTCGCCGGCCTCACCGGCTGCTCCTGCCCGTTCACTTCGCGCGCGCTCGCAATCGGCTTCGCAAATGAGACGCGCACATCGGGTTCCGGCTTGCCGTCCAGTTCCACCATGCGCACAATGATCTCGTCGCTCGCCTCCGCCTTCTTGAAGGCCATGATCCGGATGCGAGGGTTGCTGACCTTCACCAGTGAAAACTCGCGGCCCAGCGTTCCCGGATGTTTTGAAACTTCAAATGCAATCAGCGGGTCATTCAGCCGCTCCGCCTGCCAGTCGGTTTGCGCATCGCGCCAGCCATCTGCATGGCCTGCGATGCCGTAGACGAATTCATGGTGGCCGATGTCCTGGGTCCCCTGGTCGGGGTAGCCACCCGCCGTTCCAGGCGTACGGATCAGCGTAAGCCGGATCGTATGGTCGTTGGGCTTGTCCGATCCGTTCTTGCAGTCAGTCAGAATCGTCGCGCCAAACTTACCGCTCATGTCGGTCAGATCGATCCACTGGTGTGATGGCACCTCGAACTTCTTCGGCCGCGCCGTCGGTCGCTCGATGGTGCCAATGTCCCAGTTGTACGTCGCCATTTCGTTTGAGGCGGTCAGCGGAAACGTCGCCTTCAGGTTGGACTCGCGTGTATCCCAGTCGATCGCGTTGCCGAACTCAACGCGCTTGCCGGCATCGCCTGCCGCCAAACGGATCGTCTGCACGAAGCGAGAGCCATCTGTCTCTCGCGAAACCTCAATTGCGACGCGCACCGGGCCGTTTTCAACGATGCGAATCTTCGCCGGCCCTCCGACATATTCCTGCGCTGCAGCCTGTTCCTGATCCCAGTCCATGTTCCAGGCGGGCCATTGCGTCGGATTGTCGTAGGAGATAGCCAGCCTCGCCGGTGCGGCCAGCAGCTCGCGGTCCAGTTTCTTGTCGAAGATGCTGGAGACATCGCCGTTGTCGTCGATCTTCACGCGATAATACTCGTTTTCCATCTCATGCCCGCTCACGCGCAGAGAAGAAGACGACGCCACGGCTCCGGGCTTCACGTCGTACACCGCATAACCCACAGAAGGAACGCTGGCTTCGAACAGTACCTTGCCATTTTCGATCTGTGCCGGCAATTCGCGGCCGTCGGGCCCAACAACATGCACGCTCTGTGGCATGTCCCCGGGAAAGTTCACCGCGGCCTCAACCACATCCTCGCGCGCAATGTTGAGCGGATTGAAGACCACCAGCGGCATCCCGTCCCCCGCGGTGTTCAGCCCCGCCGAAACACCTTCTGCCGCACTCTTCAGCACACCCGCGAACTGATTCAATGCGATCACGTCGTCGTTCCACGCGAACTCATACGCCCGAGGCGTCGCCGTGCCGGCCGCCAGGTCGTGAAAATGTGCGCCCATCGCGAGCGTCCACGCATTGTTGAGCCGCTCCATGGGATACGGCCGCGCCCCCAGCCATGCCGCCGTCACCGACGACTTCTCGGCCGCGTCTGCAAGCAGCTCTTCTTTGCGAATCCAGCGCTTCTGGTAACCCTGCGACGTAAGCGAGCCGGCCGAGTGGTTCGTCAACTCAAGTTCGCTGGTGTATCGGGGCAGATTGCTCTCTTCTTCGGGAGTGATGTTGAGGAACATCTGGTCTGCCGTCGACGAAATCACGTGCACCGGCCCGTGGCCCACCTGCACTTCAGGCCAGGCAGGGTGCGGACCGCGCATGAAAAAGTACATGCTGTTCTGCGGAGGCAGTTCCGCTGTTCCACCGGTCACGATCGCTTCAAGCCGCTTCACCGAGTCTTCGCGAGGTGCGCCGCCCACGTCACCCGTGCCGTAGTAGTGATAGTCGGTGAAGAGGCCGGTGGCTTTGCCATTGTTCAGCACGCGCGTCGCCCAGTCGTCCTGGTATCTGTCGTTTTCGAGGTCGGTCTGCTCTTTATCCAGCCCATCCAACTCTTCGCGCAGCGAAAAAAACTCATTGAGATCCTTCTGATCGAAGGTATGTGTTGTGCGATTCGACTGCTCCATCCGTTGTTGCGCATCAGCAATTTTCTTCTGCAGGTCAGCCACCGCCGGATTGGGCGGCAGCGGCGGAAGTGGCTGGCTCAAATCGGTTGTAATGTCGCTGCCGTACCCGCCCGGATTGAATGCTGCCAGCACGCTCTCGCCATCCGGTCCAACCCAGACACCGACATTGAAAGGAATTCCTTCGGGCGTATTCTCGATCGAATCCGGCCCGCCTACATTCGCCGACGATCCCCACGTTAGCTTTTGCGTCGAGAATCCCTTTACGCCTGCATGAGCTAGAATCGTGGGTAAAGACGCAGGGAACCCGAAGCAATCCGGCAGCATATACTCCGCGCTCGCCTGACCGAATTCGTGACGGAACCATTCATTGCCGTACAGGATTTGCCGTATGATTCCCTCGGCGCTCGGCGCATTCACGTCGCCTTCCTCCATCGAAGATCCAGCCGGAAACCAGCGCCCCTGGGCGACGTATTGCCGCAGCTTCGCAAAATCAGCCGGGTAATACTCCTTCATCAGCCGGTAACGGTTGGCGCCGCTGAAATTAAAGATGTAGTGCGGATATTTCTCAAACAGACTAAAGTTGTCTTCCATCGTTTTACGAAGATACTCGTCGATGACCTGCGGATACTCCCAGCGCCACTCCGTATCGAGGTGCGCATAGCCCACGACATAAAGCGTCGGCTGCTTGGCAAGGTTCGGAGTTTCGTTAGCCTGCGTCTGGCTCATTCCAGACGCCGTCGCAAATACTCCCAGGGCAGCTGTCAGCATCCTGAAATACTTCAGCATCGTTTCTCTCCACATAATTCAAAATCATAAACAGCAGAGGCCTGCGGCCCTCGCGGGACGCAGGCCCGCAGGTTTTATTTTGTTCCTCCGAGAATTGGATCACGCCGATTTTCGATCGGTTTCCAATCAACTTCAGTGCCGGCCGCCTGCAGCGTCACTGACAGGACGAACGAAAAGCTGGTCTGATCGGTGTTTGCGAGCGTTACGCTGCGCACAATTCTGTTGGGATCAAGCGCATACGTATACGAATAAAGGTTGCAGGTTGCTCCGTTGAGGGTGCCATCGCTATTGATGCGATTGATGCCGTTCACCGCAATGCTTTCATTCGGATTCTGGCCGAAATTGCACCAGTCGCTGAAGGTCTGGTTAAAGGTTTCACTCGGGCCATTGGCGTAGTTCACCGTTACGGTTGCGGTATGGCTGCCCTGAACCCCGGTGCCCAGCAACGTCATGGTTGTGTAAGGCTTTTGCTCGCTAAAGGGCAGCCAGAAGGTAGCGCCCGGGGAACCAGGAAGTGAGACGGCATCCGGGATGCAGTCGGTGGTGCAGTCTTTCGCGTTGACAGGACCGAAGCCGAAGTACGCGCCCTTGTCGATCAGGTACGGGAACGGCCCGGAAGAGAGCCCGAGTTGCTGGGCTGAATACGCGTCCGCGCACCCATTGGGTAGCGTGCAACCGTCGCCTCCGCCGTCAAGACCACCGGTCGCCGAGAAGGTAACCCCGTTATTGAAGATGCCACCGGTGTTGAACAGTCGCGACAGATTGACTGGACCTTGAAGTGTGTGCCCAGTCAGGGTTGCGGCCAGAACAACAACTTGGGGATCGTTGGGGAGGGTCAGGCTTTTGACAACCTTGTGGCTGTCGAGAGCGAGGATGTAAGCGTAGAGGTTGAAGGGGCGATTGTCTTTGGTGCCGTCGGCCAGGTTCCGGTACGGCATTACAACCGCAAAGCTTTCATTGTTGTTGTACTG
>DATJSB010000061.1:0-9053 GCA_035504315.1 Occallatibacter sp. | reverse complement strand
GCGAATGAGCGCAATGCCGCCTTGCCCGCCGCATACACGCCGAAACCTGGAAAACCTTTCACCGAAGCAACCGACCCGGTCATGATGATCGATCCGCCATCGTTGAGCAGCGGCAACGCCTTCTGAACCGTAAACAGCGTTCCGCGCACAATCAGGTCGAAGGCCGCATCGAAGTGCTGCTCGGTGATCTCGCCTAGTTTGACGGCTTCGCCCGTGCCAGCGCTCGCGTACAGGATGTCGATCTTGCCCTTTTCCCGCTTGACTGTATCGAACAGGCGGTCGAGGTCATCGAGATTGGCCGCGTCGCCGCGCACACCGGTCACGTTCCTGCCAATCAGCTTGACGGCCTCATCGAGCGCCTCCTGCCTCCGGCCGGTGATGAAAACGTAGGCGCCTTCTTCAACGAACCGCTTGGCGCTCGCCAGCGCCATGCCGCTTGATCCACCCGTGATGACTGCAACCTTACCCTCGAGTTTTCCCATAATTGCTCCCTCCGCTGCTGAACTTGTTGCCATAAGTTCTCTCTACATTTGCGCCTGCGATGAGGCGCCTTTCATCAAAACCTAGAGCAGTAGATTTCTTTGGCGGTGGACGAGAACTGCCCAAGAGTCCTAATCTTTTGTCTATTCGTCCAAACGGGGAGGCTAAGTTGGACCCGATAACAGACATCTTTAGAACGATGCACGTAACCGCTTTCGGTCAGCACAGGCTCGAAGCTACGGCCCCGTGGGGTTTGACACAGGAGGGTCAGACCGAAGAAAAAGTCACGCCTTCCGGCCAAAAGATTTCACCCACAGATTTGGCGCACTTCGCCATGCTTTCGCGCGGCAACTGCTGGCTGAGTGTGGAAGGGGTTCCGGAGCCGATTCCCCTCACCGGTGGTGATTGCATTTTGCTGGCACGGGGGACTTCGTTTGTGTTGCGCGACAGCCTGCGAACACGTCCGAAGAGTAGTTTCCGCGAGATCGCGGCCAGGGCCAACAGCAATGTCGCTCATTATGGAGGTGGTGGCGCACCGACGACCATCGTCTGTGGATCCTTGAGTTTCGATCGCGCCAGCTTGAAGCCGATCACTCAGTTATTACCGAGCTTCATTCTGATTAAGGCCGATCGGGCACGCACGCTTGCTCTTCACAGCACAATGCAAGCGCTGGCGTCAGAGATGGCAGAACAGGCGCCGGGATCTGAAGTAGTCGCGACTCGGCTAGCCGAGGTTCTGTTTATCCAAGCACTCCGGGCGCATATCGCGTCGGGATCGGAACGCAACAAAGGATGGCTTCGTGCGATTTTCGATCCTCAAATGGGCACTGCCCTGAGTGCCATTCATGACAGAGTGAATACACCCTGGACGGTCGAATCCCTGGCCGAAGCGGCGGGCATGTCTCGCTCCGCATTCGCAGCACGTTTTAAAGAGCTACTCGGACAAACACCACTGGAATACGTAACCGAGTGGCGGATGCAGAAGGCGATACAGTTACTACAACAGCGTGACAAAAAGCTCATAGACGTTGCTCGGTCGGTCGGTTACGAGTCTGACGCTGCGTTCAGTAAGGCGTTCAAGCGAGTTGTCGGGGCCAACCCTGGTGAATACCTCAAACGTCGTTTTGAAGGCCACGGTAATGCCGGAGTGGCGAAAGATACTTGAAGCGGAGGACTCTGACTTTGGCGCGATCCGTCGCGGACAAGGTTGTCTCGAACCTGCCGATCGAGGCCGCGAGTGGCGTGTCCCGGGCATCCGGACGACACCGCCGCTCCTGTCGCTATCTGGTCCTTCTTGCACGGCTACGTCACGCTTGAGCCCTCCGGTACGTTCGGGGGGCTTCCGGGCTCAAAGGTGGACTGGAGCGGGGCATGGAAGCATTCTTGAGCAACTTCCGCAGTCGCGCCGAGCCTGTTGGGAATGGACATTCGACACGAGCGGCAGGCGTTCGGCGGCGGAAGAAGCCATGGGCCGGCGATAAGTCTCGAGATGTTTTTGGGCAGTCGGCCAGTGTGGAGGGATTTCCGGCCAACGGCCGCTTGGACTGTTGCATTCAGGCCAAGGCGCTCGTTGAAGAGTTGAGGTCGATCTGTCGCCATTGCCGAGAATACTCCTAAGCATCAGTGCACAAAATCAAAACAGCCTTAATTGAGCCGCCCCGCGCCAACCCGCTGACTCGCTTCTCCCCCTCAGTCTCTTAGTCCCTCAGTCCCTAGTCCCTGCGTCCCTAGTCCCTCAGTCCCTGTCCTTTTGCATTTAATTTCCCCTCTTCCAAGTACTCTGGATATACATGAACTCCATCCCAGCCCGGCAACCTGTTACTCTTTTGCCAACATTCCTTGACACCTGATAACCAGAAATCTACTCCCCCCACCCCCCCCGCCAGCCGCTGTGCCGCTGTGCAGCTGTGCAAAGGGAGCCATATAAATCAATGCATTATGGAATGCAACAGCCAGAAGTTGCCACAAAAATGCCCGCTTCTGGTGCCAGAATCACCCTTTTTCAATTAGTTTTTTGCGCACCGAAAAACATCATTCAGCAAAGTATGCGCCGCTCGCAATGTCCCGCTCGACAGCGGCGATGCTCTCCGGCCTTCCCAGATCGCGCCAGTAATACTCATCTGCGCGAAACGCCGTGATCCTCTCGCCCTGCGCCGCCAAACGCAGATACACATCGATGATTGAAAAGGCGCCTGACTCGTGCATCAACGAAAAGATGCGCGGCGAAATCACGTGAATGCCCGAGAACGCCAACGGCTGAAGCTTCATCGCCGGCCCAACCAATTCCGCTTGCGGATCGCGCCCAGCGCGGCGCCCGCACAGATTGCCCTGCTCATCGAAGATGAGCTGCCGCGACGACTCGCGTGCGGCCACCGCCAGCGTTGCCAGCGCGTTGCCTTCAGCACGTGCGCGGATCATGCGCGTGAGGTCGATCGTGCTGATGACGTCGACGTTGTGAACAATGAACGGCGCTTCGCGAGAAGGGAACGGCCCTTCGCGATCGGGACCCGCTTCGAGAAAGAACCACGCGGCATGTTTGATTCCGCCGCCGGTATCGAGCAGATCCGCTTCACGCGAGACTTCGACGCGCATACCGAAGTCTTTCCCGCTCTTCAGAAACCCTTCGATCTGGTCGCCGAAATGGTGCGCGTTGACAATGACCTCTGTGACGCCGGCCGTGCGCAGACGGGTGAGCGCGATCTCCAGCAGGGTTCGACCGGCGACGGTAACGAGTGCCTTGGGCCGGTCGTCGGTGAGCGGGCGCAAGCGCGTGCCGAGCCCCGCGGCCAGCACCATCGCTTTCACTTACGCACCCTCTCCGGCGCCGCCCATCTTCTCAAGCTCCACGTGGCGGACCACAACTCGAACGCCGCCGCGAGCGCCCAGATGCGCGGCGAGATGCTCAGCAAGATAGACAGAACGGTGCTGCCCGCCGGTGCACCCGAACGAAACCATCAGGCTGCGAAACCCGCGCCGTTGATAGCTGGCCACGCTCGAATCCACCAGCGACTCGACATGGGCCAGGAACTGTTGCACAGACTCCTGCGCATCGAGATACTCAATCACTGGCGCGTCTTGGCCGGTGAGCTGGCGGAAGCGGTCTTCGCGGCCGGGATTAGGCAGGCTGCGGCCGTCGAAGACGAAGCCGCCGCCGTTGCCCTCGTCATCGGTTGGCGGCTCGCGATGAAACGAGAAACTGAAGATGCGCACGGTGAGGCCTTCAGCCGGAGCGGCAAGCGCCAGCAGCTTCTCTGACCCAAGCATGGAGTGAAAGGCGTCTAGCAGCGCCGGAATAGCGACGGGTAGCTGGACGTTATGGTGCAGCCAGCGCAGGCTCTTGAGCGCGTACGGTACCGATTGCAGGAAGTGGGTCTTGCGCTCATAGAAGCCGCGAAATCCGTAGGCGCCGAGAGCCTGCATGAGCCGCACGTAGACGTAGGCGTAGTAGTGCTCCATGAACCGCTCGCGGCTGATCGGGATGAGCGCTGCTAGGCAGTCGAGATACTCGTCGAGGAGCTGTTGGCGCAGCGCGGGCGAGAGATCGGCCTTGCCGTCGTAGAGTAGCGATGCGATGTCGTACTGCAGCGCGCCACGGCGTCCGCCCTGGTAATCGATGAAGAAGGGCTTGCCCGAGTGCAGCATGATGTTGCGTGACTGAAAGTCGCGATAGAGGAAGTAGTCGTGATCTGCCGCCAGCAGACATTTGGTTAGGCGCGCAAAGTCGTGCTCGAGGGCCTGCTCGTTGAAGGGAATGCCCGCCAGCCGCAGAAAGTAGTACTTGAAGTAGTTCAGGTCCCAGGCAATGGACTGGCGATCGAAGCTGGCGCGCGGATAGCAGACCTTGTAGTTCAGCTCGCGTCCGGCCTCGACCTGGAAACGCGGCAGCACGGCGACCACGCTGCGATAGGCTGCCAGCACTTCAGGGCCGATGCTTTCTCCGCTGCGGTGGGCGCTCAGAAAATCGAAAAGCGTAGTGTCGCCCAGGTCCTCTTCGAGATAAGCGCCGCGGTCCAGGTCTTCGACGTAGATCTCCGGAACAGGCAGGCCGAGACGGTGAAAGTGGCGCGAGAACTCGAGGAATGCGGTGTTCTCTTCGCGTACCGAGTAAAGGATGCCGATGGCGGTCGCGTTCCGGCCGGCCAGGCGAACAATCACGCGGCCCGAACCGCCGAGCGCGCCCTGCAAAGGCTTGACGGATTCCGCGGGAAATCCAAATTGCTTTTCAAACAGCTCTTTCAATACGTCCATAATGTGCTTGCCGCCGATAAGTCAGGCTGTTCCAACCATATTCGGCGCCCCAAGCAACGCGCAAGGCGCCGAGACCCAGCTCTTAGTCTTTGGCTTTAATCGAATAGCTCATCCATACTGATCCCCAGGGATACTTCGGCTCCGGCGTAAACCGGAAGGGAAGTGCGACGGGCTGCTCTCGTTATGCCCATCCTGTGCCGCCTTCGCAAGCCACGGACCCATTTCATTCTGCTTCGGTCCTGAACCCCATCGCCGTTTCTTATTAACCAAAGATGTACACATTCTTCGTCGAAATCGCTGCAACTAAATAATTCGTTCCGCGTCCAATTCTCGAACGCGGCTCTCAATCGATCGTAAGGCTCACCTGATACAAGAGAAGAGGAGCGGTATCTTCCCCCGCTTATCGGATGCGATGAAGCACTTTGAAGCTTTCCGGCTCGACTCGGACAACGGCTGCCTGTGGCGCGACGGGGAACAGATCGATCTGCCCCCCAAGCCCTTTGCCATCCTGAACTTCCTGGTAGAGAACCCCGGCCGGCTCATCACCCACGACGAGCTCCTCGACAAGCTTTGGCCCGAGACATTCGTTCAGCCCCAGGTGCTGCGCACCTACGTTCTCGAACTGCGCAAGATCCTCGGCGACGAGGCCGGCAATCCCAGGTTCATCCAGACCCTGCCCAAACGCGGCTATCGCTTCGTTGCTGTGGTGACCGATCGGCAGCAACCCGCCTCTGCTTCAGTGACCCTGACTAACCACTTCTCCGCGCCGGCCGCGAATGCGGGCTACTCGGGCTTCGTAAACCGCACCAAAGAGCTGACGTTGCTCGGCTCCGAGTTCGAACGCATCGCCCAAGGCAACCGCCGCATCGTCTTCATCACAGGTGAGGCCGGCATCGGCAAGACCGCTTTGGTCGATTTCTTTTCCCGGCGGCTCCCGCCCGGCACGCTTATTGCCCGCGGCGAGTGCGTTCCCGGCGTTGGGGCAAGGGAAGAGTATTATCCGGTGAACGAGGTGCTGGGTCATTTGTGCAACTCCGGAGTCGCGGAGGAGGTGTGCCGCATCCTGGCGCGCATGGCCCCGGCCTGGCTTGCCCATATCGGCCACCAGCTCCAACCTCCTGAACCCCCGGCAGCCCGGCCACCAACCCCGGCCCGCATGCCCGGCGACCTGTGCGCCGCCTTCGAAGAAATCTCCCGTGCAATGCCCTTGGTTCTTGTCTTCGAGGATCTGCACTGGGCCGATGCCGCCACCCTGAACCTGCTGGCCGCACTCGCTCGCCGGCGCGCTCCGGCCAATCTTCTTGTGCTCGTCACATTCCGCCCGCGCAGCATCGCGTCCGGCCATCCGCTGCGCGCGCTCAAGCACGACCTGCTCGTCCACAAACTATGCACCGAAGCTGCGCTTGAACCATTCCCCAAAGCGGCCGTCGCCGGCCTCATCAAAGAAGAGTTGCATCAGTCCACGCTGCCGCCGGGGCTGAGCGAATTCGTCCATCACCACTCCGAGGGTAACCCGCTATTCGCCATCGCCATTGTCGAGCACCTCATCGCCCAGCAAATCCTGGTGAACGCGGGGCAAAACGGCGCCGCTCAATATGAGATCCGCTCGCCCCTCAACAGTATCGACACCGAAGTCCCCGGCAAGCTTGCCGAGATGGTGGAACTCGAGATCGAACGCCTCGCGCCCGATGTCAGGGAATTGCTTGAGGCCGGCAGCCTGCTCAACATCGCCTTCCCGGCCTGGGCCGTGGCCGCTGCCATCGGCTGCGATGCGGCCGACGCCGAAGAGCGCTGTAATGCCATGGCCCGCAGCCTTCACTTTGTCGAGCGCGCAGGCGAAGATGAACTCCCCGGCGGCGCGCGCTCCGCATTCTACGTCTTCGCGCACGAGATCTATCGCGAGGTCCTCTATCAAACGCAATCTGCCTCCCGCCGCGCCCAGCGGCACGTGCGCATCGCCGAACGGCTGGCTGAACTCTTCAAAGGCCGCGAAGCCGATGTGGCTCGCGAGATGGCCATGCACTTCGAGGCTGCGGGCGAATTGAACCGCGCGGCTCAGGCTCTTCGCGCGGCCGCCGCACATGCCGCCAAACGCAACTCGCATTTTGAGGCCGCAGAACTGAACGATCGCGCCGCACGAATCGAAGCGCGGACGTAGCGCTCCCACGATCAAGCGGAGCTCGAATGAGGCACCTCACTCGCGGTGCGTTATGTTCGTGTGTCGGTTTGCCGTCCAGAGCACCTTCAAAAAACTTGACAATTTCTGGACGGGAACTTGACGACTTTCTTTATTGAGAGTGGCTAAGGTGGTTGGCAGTCAGGAGGTCCACCCCAATGAAGAACACCCTTCGCTCCCTCGTCCTGGCGTCAGCCGTTTTGGCGACAGCAGCCTTCACCGTTCCGACCGCGATGGCGGCCACCACCCTCAACGTTCCCTTCGCTTTCACCGTCGGCAATCAGACCTGCCCCGCTGGCCACTACCTGGTCGTGCGCGATATTAACGGCGCCTCAGTCAAGCTGATCGGTGCAGACCAGAGCTTCACCTGGGGCATCCACCCCGGCGATGGTGCTCCCACCGACTCTCGCGTAGTGCTCAAGTTCGACGAAATCGGCTCGTCACATGCGCTGAGCACCATCAAGTACGGACCGCTCACCACTTCCCGTATCGACAAGAAGGCGCTCCTTGATGAGGGTCGTTCCAACGAGATCGTTCTGGGCAAATAACGGCAGATCCGGACTCTTCGGAGTCCCCAAGGCTCCCCCAACCAATGGCGACTTGAGGGCGCATCGACCTACGGTGCGTCCTCCTTTTTTGTTTGGGTCAGGCGCCGCTCGACCGGCTTCGCACCAATTCACTCCGTCACTCCTTCACTTTCTTTCGGCCAGGGATCCTTGAGCAGCGAGCATAATCCCAGATCGTTGCCATAGCGTTCAACCTCAACGGCCTCCATGTGCACAAATCGTGCCATGCCGCGGAATGCTGGAACCGCGTCGGAGCCCATGATCTGCGGCGAAACGAAGAGATGGATGCGATCGACCAGCCCGCCGGCCAGCAGCGCTGTATTCAACCGGGTGCCGGTCTCGGTCAACAGCGTCAGGATGCCTTCCTCGCCGAGCATATCCAGCACCCTGCCGAGCGGAACGCGCCCGCCTTCCGCCGGCAGCACCTCGACCCGAACGCCGCGCTTGCGCAGTTCATCGGCTCGGGCCTGGTCGTTCGAGACGGTAAAGATCACCACGTCATTCTGTGCGGTCGCCACCATCTTTGCGTCGAGCGGCATGCGAAGCGCTGAATCGAGCACAATGCGCAATAACGGTCTCCGCCGGCGCAATCCGCTCCGGTCGGTGAGCCACGGATCGTCAGCAACTACAGTGTCAACGCCCACCATCGCCGCATCGGCCTGCCAGCGCAGCGGTTGCACGGCTGCGCGGGCAACTTCGCTGGTAATCCAGTAAGGCGCCGCAGGTCCGCTTTGGTGCCCCGGAGGCGGCGCGATGCGCCCATCGAGCGACATGGCCACTTTCATCAGCACAAACGGCCGCTTATGCTGGCTCCAGCGCGCAAAGCCGTCGTTGAGCCGCCGCGCCTCGCGTTCGCACACCCCGACAGTTGTCCAAAGGCCCGCTGCATGCAATGCTTCGGCGCCGTGGCCGGCCACATTCGGGTTGGGATCGATGGTCGCGGCCACCACGCGCTTCAGACCGGCCTCGATAAACGCTGCCGTGCAGGGAGGCGTCCGCCCCTGGTGATTGCACGGCTCTAGCGTCACGTACGCTGTGCCGCCCTGAATTCGCTCGCCGGCATGTTCCCGGGCCTCGCGCAGGGCCACAACTTCGGCGTGATCCACCAGGTCGTACTCATGCCACCCCTCGCCGACCACCTGTCCTGCGCGGTCCAGCACCACGCACCCCACAACCGGATTCGGCGAACAAAGCCCGATGCCGCGCTGCGCCAGCTCCAGCGCGCGCCGCATCCAGTAGATATCGCGATTGGATTGATCGTTCATGACCACGCCCATTGGGAACAATCAAGTGTAAATCGGGTTGTTGGGGTAGGCATTACGATTTCGTAAGGGCGCGAAAGGTTGGGACGCGTGCGATCTCGCGATTTAGGGCCTGTTAACACTACTGAGATGGACGGCGTTGCGAGCGCAAATACGGTCAGACGAGGCCGAGCCCGAAGACTTTGGTGGCTCCAAGGTCGAGGGCGAGAACAAAGTATGACCGAATTTGCGCCGCAACCCGAAGGGACGGGGCCAGTTTTTCCGATTTCGTTGTCGTTCGTCGCTAGCAGACACCCGGTATGCGTCGCTCCTCTCTCCTAG
>DATJSB010000060.1:0-21448 GCA_035504315.1 Occallatibacter sp. | reverse complement strand
CTTTGGCAAGCGCCGATGCCGTCGCGCGGCCAATCCCTCTCGATGCCCCCGTCACAAGCGCGGTTTTGTTCTCGAGCTCACGCATTCATTCCACCGTCCACGGTCAGATTCGCGCCGGTGATATAAGACGACTCCGGCCCTGCAACGAACGCCACCATCGCAGCGATCTCATCTACATGCCCATAGCGGTCGAGCGCTGTTGCGGCCTTCTGCGGTACCGCCCAATCGCCCGAGGCGGGATTCAAATCGGTATCGACTGGACCCGGTTGTACGTTGTTGACCGTGATGCCCCGGCTCCCGACTTCTCTGGATAACGCCTGGGTAAACATCTTGACGGCTCCCTTCGTGGCCGCGTAGGGCACAAGCCCGGGCGCGACGGCACGTTCGCCCACGGCCGAACCGACCATGATGATGCGGCCACCATCCTTCATATGTTTCAGCGCTGCCTGGGTGGTGGCGAATACACCGCGAACGTTGATGTCGAGCACGCGATCCATCTCCTCGAGCGTCGACTCCACGAACGGCTTCGGAATGGCCGTGCCAGCATTGTTCACGAGCACATCGAGTCGACCGAAGGTCGCGACCGCCTTTTCGACCGCGTTCTTGACTGCCTCGACGCTGGCAGCGTCCGCCTGAATTGCGATGGCTTTTCCGCCACCGAGTTCAATCGCTTTGACTACGGCGGAGGCTGCGCTTGCGTCCTTCGCGTATGTGATGGCGACGCTTGCTCCATCGGCAGCGAGACGCATTGCAATCGCTGCGCCGATGCCTCGGGAGCCGCCGGTAACGAGTGCCACTTTCTTCGATAAATTAGACATAAATTTCCTCTGGCTTTCGCGGATCCGAGCGGGCCGCGACCGCGCTCGACGGTGTCCGTCCGATTCTGAACCGTACAGTTCTATACGATGACGAAGAGCTGGCGAGGATGCAGAGATATTGAACTATTCGGTTCTTTATCGGATAATGTTTCTGTGGGGCGCCCGAAGAACTTTAGCCGAGAGGAAGTGCTGGAGAAGGCGATGCCAGTGTTCTGGAAGAACGGATTCGCGGATACGAGCCTACAGGAGCTGGAAAGAGCTACAGGCGTGAACAAATCGGGCCTGTATGCCGAGTTCCGAGACAAAGAGGATCTTTTTGTGGCCTGCCTTCGCCACTACCTGAAGAACCAGGAGAAGAGAGGATTTCTCACCAGAGAGCCCCTGGGCTGGAAGAACGTCGAGGCCTTTCTTAAGCATGGTCCTCTCCACAAAGGGGAGCAGCAGGGGTGCTTTTCCGTCAATTCTATGCGGGAGTTCGCGATCCTTCCGGATGAGGCTTATGAGGTCGTGACGGAGAATCGGGCGCTGTTGCAGCGCCTTCTCGCGATGAACATTGAGGCGGAACAGCCCAGGATGCCTCCTTCCGCAGTCGCGGAGATGGTGCTTTCCTTCTTCTCCGGATTATGCATTGAGAGCAACCTCAAATCCGGGAAGAGCTCGTCGACGCGCAAGATCGAAAACTTCATGACTGCCCTCCGCAGTCTCTGATCGAACGATCAGCACCTGAAGTCTCGTAGGCACTTTTGTCTGAGCACCGCGATCGGGTGGACAACAACTTCGTCTTCTACTGATGCGAACAATGCCTCCCTGATGAGGTGACCCGGCCCCGGGAACCGGCGAGGTTCCGCGAACCACAAGCGGCCGCATCGTGTATGGTCCGAAGGGCCCGCTGGTGGATCGCAGCACATACTCACCGTCCGGCGGATGGTCGGTGAATATGTAATAGTCGCCGTGTACGCGATAGAAACGCGAGCCTTCGAGCACTTTTACTGCAGCCGGTGCTGTAAAGACCGTTTCACTCCGTATCTCGTGGGTGGCGTCGGAGGAAAGCTGGGCGACGTGAAGCGTGGTGTTCCCGTAGGCGACATACATTGTGCCGTCTTTGTCGATCAGCAAGCCGGCGTCGTAATAGCGCCTCGGGAGAACCGCGTGCCGGACCCACGGGCCTTGAACGGACTTCGCGGTGTAGATGTACGTCTTCGAGAACTGAATGCAGCCGCCCCAGTAGAAGGTGCTGTTGCTCATCCGATAGCCGAGAAACGAAGCCCACGTTCCCTTCACGCAGGCGCTGCCGTCGTTCAGGTCGTACTGGGGCCCGAAATCGAGCGCTGGCACCGAGTGCCCGACATATTCCCAGTGAACGAGATCGCACGAGCGTGGCGCACCCGGCGAGTAGTGCATGTTCGACGCGGAGTAGTAATAGACGTTGCCGACACGGAGGATATCGACATCGGCCAGATCCTCCCAGATCACCGGGTTCCTGAAGTCCGGCTGACCCAAATGGTCGGACGCTGTGCGCGGGCGACCGCCATCGAGCGCGAACCGATGCCGGGAAGCAGAAGCGCGAAGAGGGGAGCCAGCAAAAGGACAGCCGCTCTCATGGGATTCCGAAGTATAGCGAACAGCATCATGGGCGAACCTCGCGCAGCGTTCCGTCCAACACGGTCGGCCGGCCAGGACTGATCCGCACTTCCCTCGACTCTGGCCCGTAGATGACGTTGTAGTGCAGCGGATGATAGGCCTGCAGAGTCAGCCGAGCCAGATGGCCGTCCTTCCAGAGGAGATTCATCTTGCCGCCGCCGCGCACGCGTACCCCGACCAGGCTGCCATTCGGCCACTCTTGTGGCAGCGCTGGCAGCAGGCGAATCTCCTGGTCGGTGCTCTGCACCAGCATCTCCGTGATCGCCGCGGGTCCACCAAGGTTGCCGTCGATCTGAAAGGGTGGGCACAGGTCGAACATGTCGGGCAGCGTATTCTTTGTGATCAGGAGCTTCAATTCGGCGTATGCGCGCTCCGGCTTTTGCAGCCGCGCCCACAGCGCCGTTCGCCAGACTTCCGACCATCCCGTGCCTCCCGGACCGCGCAGCTCCAACGTCTTCTCCGCAGCCGCTGCCAGTGCTGGCGCCGTCTCCAGACTGATGTCGTGCCCCGGATACAGCGACCAGAGATTGGATACGTGCCGATGATGCGGATCGGCTTCGGGATAGTCCTCGATCCACTCCTGCAGCTGTCCGCGTCCACCGACCTGAATGGGCGGCAGGCGCTTTTCTGTCTGCTCCAGCCGGGAGGCGAACGCCGCATCCGTGCCGAGAATCCGAGCGGCCTGTCGGCAATTTTCAAACAGCTCGCGAATCAGCTCGATGTCCATGGTCGCAGCGTAGGTCAGGCTCTCGGGCTTGCCGTTCAGGAGATACTGGTTCTCCGGCGAGGTAGATGGATTCGTCACCAGACGGCCGGCAAACGGCGTGCCCGCCGGCGCTTCCACCAGGAACCCGAGGATGAATTCTGCCGCTCCCTTCATTGCCGGGTAGGCCTGCTTCTGCAAAAATGTCCTGTCGTCGCTGAACTCGTAGTGATCCCACATTTGGTTCGCCAGCCACGCTTCTCCCATGGGCCAGATACCCCAGGGACCGTCGACGGGCGCCGTTGCGCGCCACAGGTCCGTATTGTGGTGCAGCACCCATCCCCGGCTGTGATATTCCGTGCGGGCAGTTTCGCCGCCGGTTGCGCGCAGATCGCGGATCAGAGCCCAGAGCGGCTCCTCGGTCTCCCACAGATCGCCGATATCCGCCTGCCAGTAATTCATCTCCAGGTTGATATTGGTCGTCCACTTGCTGCCCCAGGCGGGATGCAGATCCTCGTTCCAGATGCCCTGCAGGTTGGCCGGCTGGCCTCCGGGGCGGGATGACGAGATTAGCAGATACTGTCCAAACTCAAAGTACAACGCAAGGAGGCTCGGGTCGTCATTCTGGGCGAAATTCCGGATCCTCTGATCGGTCGTTTCCGTGGAGCGATCCACTCCGAGGCTAAGCCGCACCCGCGAAAAAAGCCGCTGGTAATCTTCCTCGTGCCGCTGTAGCAGTCGCTCGTAAGAGAACCTGGCTGCACACTGCACGTAACCCTCAGCGGCGCCCGAAGCATCGCCTCCGATATCGTGATAATTCCTGAAGTTCGTCGCATTGCTGAAGAGGATCGTTACCGATGTGGCCCCCTCTATCGCGAGTTGGTCCCCGGCACTCCGGACGGTTCCGCCTTCCTGGATGACCTTCAGTACAGCCAGGAAGCGCAGACCGGGCTGATTCCAGGAGGCAGTCCAGGACCAGGGGCTGTTTTGCCTTGGCTGAATCTGACCCGTCAGCACCAGCGTGTCTTTCGCGTTGGTGGTCGCCCGGACTCCGGGCTGGGGCGAATCCATCCCCAGCGCGAACGTGATCTTCCCCGGCTGGCTCGCCGTTAGTCGTATCACGAGTACCTGGTCCGGATACGAAACGAAGACCTCACGCCGGAAGGTCGTCGACCCCGCCGTATAGGCTGTTTCCGCGATCGCGTCGTCCAGATCCAGTTCGCGTCGGTAGCCGGTGACCGCCTCGTCTACAGGAAAATGCAGCCGCACATCGCAAAAGGGCTGATAAGGCATCAATACTCGCGGTTTGCCCATCAGCGTGGCCGAGAGTCTGGTTGCTTCCGCCACCTGCCCGGCAAAGATCAACTGCCGAATCTCGGCAAGATGCGCATAGGCCTGCGGGTTCGTGTAGTCGTGCGGCTCTCCTCCCCACAGCGTGTCCTCGTTGATCTGCAGCCGTTCCTCTTCGATTCCGCCGAAGACCATCGCACCGATGCGCCCGTTGCCAACGGGAAGCGCTTCAGTCCATTGTGTCGCTGGCCGGTCGTAGCGCAGCTTCAGGCCCGACTCGGCGTGCAGTGCGACTGACCAGGGCAGAATAATCGTGAGTGCCAACGCGAAATTGCCGAGCCGCTTCGCCACAGTGCTCCTCCCCGGATGTCGGGCCGTTCTCGTGTGTCATCGCGAACCGACGGATCTGAATCGCGAACGACGCCACCGTTATCGACGTCGTTGCCCTGCAGAGTACCTCTTCTTGTAAGCTCAGCGGCGATATCGAGTGGGCATACGGTGGCTCCATGGGCCGCGAAGCGCAGCGCGATCGCCAGACCAATACCGCTGGCTGCTCCGGTGACGATTGCGGTTTTGCCTGTTAGACGAATTGAGTTGTTGCAGGGCGCCTCTGCCGCCGTACGACTTTGAACAGCCGCGCCCTGCGGTGCGATACAGGGTCTTGTCGTCAAGCCATCGGGAAGAGATGAAGACTCATTCATGGCAGAGTAGGGCACTTTCACATCGGAATATGAAAAGCAGGCGCATTATAGCAACACCGCCCCGAACCAGGTGCGGCCTGGAACAAAAGATTTTTCTCTCCCTGGCTCGGCACGGTACACTCTGCTGCGAACCAGGCTTATTGTTCGACAATTCCTGAACGGATCGGACACGACAGTGAAAATCCGAAAATCGAGCGGCACACCGGTAGGCGTTCTCACTAAGGTGCTCTCCATCTTCGACCTCCTCGACCGCAGTCCCGGAGGGTTGCAACTGCGGTCCATCGCCGAACTGACCAAACTCAACAAAAGTACGGCGTGGCGCTTTCTCGCCCAGCTCGAGAGGGCCGGATATTTGGTTCGTGACGGCGCAGGGGCATATCTTCTTGGTCCTCGCCTCGTTCATCTGGGATCGGGCAGCACGTACCAAAGCACCATCAGCAAAGTGAGTCAGCCGATTTTGGAAGAGCTGTGGCAGGATTCGGGCGAGACCGTGAACCTGGGCGTCCTCGACGGACGAGAGGTGCTCTATCTCGCTGTGCTGGAGAGCCAACACAGTTTTCGGCTTGTGTCCAAGCCGGGGATGCGGCGTCCACTGTACTGCACAGCTCTCGGCAAGACAATCCTGGCCTGGCAGGCATCCGACACCCGAGATGAACTCATTGCCGCGACAAGATTCGAAAAAATGACGCCGCGCACGATCACCCGGCCGACGGATTTGGTCAGCGAGCTCGGCCGCATCCGGAGCCGCGGTTACGCGCTCGACAACGAAGAGGCGGTTGCAGGAGCGCGCTGCGTCGCGGCCCCGGTACTGGATTGCTCCGGATTCGTGGCCGCGAGCGTCAGTGTTTCCGGCCCCGTAATCCGCATGCATCGGGAGCGCGTTGCGGAGATCGTGCAGGCGGTCAAGCAGGCGGCGAACCGCATTTCCGCCCATCTGGGATATACCGGCACCACAGCCAGTTAGCTCCGTTGCTCTCCGCGGGGAGCGGGGTCTCCGCCCCGCCCGCGCCACATTCTGCCTCTGACTTTACGGTTGTGAACTCTGATCCGTCAGCGACGCTTCGTTAGATTGCACGTCTTCGTTCATCTCACTATATGAAACATCGGTATTACGCTTGTTGACAAACCGTGTGCGAATTTCCTAGAGTGCCCATGCTCGGGTTCGCGGACTTGCGACTGCTCCGTGCGAGCGACCGTCCTCAGGATGATGAGAAAACGAAGGATGCAGATTTTTGGGAGGCGCGATGCTTAAGAAAACGTATACGCGGATTTCGCTGTTGTTTTCTGCGGCTGGAAAGAACCGGAATCCCTGCTGCAGTTACGCGCTGCTTGCGATGCTTCTGGTCTTTGCAGCGTTGGTGCCGAGGGTTGTCTCGGCCCAGCAGGCAGCGGCCAACGTCAGCGGTGTCGTTAAGGATCCTTCTGGAGCCGCAATTCCAAATGCTCGGGTTGGACTCACGAACGTGAATACAGGCGTCGTGAGGACAACAACGACGAATGGCGAGGGAGTTTACGAGTTCCCAAACGTTGTCCCCGGGACATATAGCATGCAGGCCTCCGCAACCGGCTTTACGACTGTATCCCAGCCGCCGGTGACCCTCCAGGTCAGCCAAATTGCGACCTTCAACTTCCAGATGAAGGTCGGCTCTACGACGAGTACGGTTACCGTGAATGCCACCCCAGCAGCATTGCAGACGTCCAGTTCGGAGTTGGGTACGGTCATTACGACAAACGATGTCAACAACCTCCCCTTGAATACTCGCAATTTCACTCAGTTGTTGACGATCACAACCGGCGTGGCGAACATCAACACCGACCAGAACGGCGGCGGCGGCGGCGGGTGGAACGGGCACACGATCGGAGATACCGACATCCCTGCAATCAACGGCGCCGAGGACAGAAGCAACGTCTTCCTGCTCGATGGCGCAAACGATTTGAACACGCTCTCCGGCGTATACAACTATGCGCCGATCATCGACGCTATCCAGGAATTCAAGACTCAGGGGCATAACGATCTGGCCGAATACGGCGGGGCAGCCGGAGGTCTCGTCACCGTGGTGACAAAATCCGGGACGAACCAATACCACGGCGCTCTTTGGGAGTTCCTGCGCAACGAGCAAATGGATTCGCGCGGCTACTTTGAGGCCGCTCGCGCTCCCCTGCGGCAGAATCAGTTTGGCGCTTCGGCCGGAGGGCCCCTCTCGATTCCAAGACTGTACAACGGCAAGAGTCGCAGCTTCTTCTACGCAGCCTACGAAGGGTACAGATTCGCTTCCGCCCAGGAAACCGGAGCGACGGCACCAACCGCTGCGGAACAAAATGGCGATTTCAGCGCTCTGGGAGCAACAATCTACGATCCCTACACGACAACTTACGACCCTGCGACCAATTCATACTCGCGCGAAACCTTTACCCAGGAGTACAACGAGCCGAATCCAGCTTACTGTAATGGGGATATCAATTGTATTCCGGGAGCGGGCTCCAGCGCCCCGTACAGCAATACTCCAGGCGCGTCTAACCGATTCAATCCCATTACGCAGCTATACAACTCCATCATCCCGTGGAACCTTCGCACGGTGAACGGGGTCGAAGAGACCTTCCTGACCGGCAGAGCCTATACCAACCAGGATTCGGGAACGATTCGGGTCGACCAGAACTTCGGCAACAGCAACCAGATTATGTTCCGCTACAGCCAATTCTACCAGTATGGAGTCACTCCGTCGGATGTGATTGGCGAGGGCTTCGACGAAGTTCTTGGTCATAACTACATCGGGCACTGGACTCACGAGTTTGGTCCAACGGCCTTTTCCGATGTCTATTTCGGAAGAAACTACGGATACAGCCTGATCGGCGCCTCTCACGCCGGAGAGGATTCGTCGTTTTTGTCCAAATTGCAGGCCGACGGGATGTCGACGGCGTGGATGACCCTGGACGGTGCGTTGTATGCCCCGCAGTTTACGGCGAACGGTTATGGCGTCGGCTTTACCCCATCGCAGCTGCAGGGGAGCGGATTAGCGGATGTCTGGCAATTCGGTGGCGCATTCTCGAAGGTCCTGGGAACGCACACAATCAAAACTGGCGTCGATATTGAAACCAACAACTTTGTTTCGCCCATCGCATACTCTGGCGTGAATTTCGCGGCCACGGAGACTGCTGGCCTCGGCGGAACATTGCAGGGCGTGGGGGGCAACAGCTGGGCATCCGCGTTGATCGGTGTTCCGGATGGGGCCAGTTATCGAAATATCGACGAAAATGCTCATGGCGGCTGGATGGATGCGATCTACGCGCAGGATCAGTGGAAGGCGACGCCCCGTCTAACCATCAATTACGGTTTCCGGAACGACTTTGTTATCACACCGATTTATGGAACGATGAACGGCGGAGCCGGGAACTACTACACGGGTGAAGCAAACCCCATCACAGGCCAGTACGTCCTTAACGCTCTTCCTCCCAACTGCTCGGCAAGCCAGGGCGCACCCTGCATTCCGAACGGCGTCTATACCGCATCGAGCACGCCTGCTCCCGGTGGCCTCCCCGCACACGCCGTCGTGAATCCGACTCTCCGCATGATTAAGAACTCGCCGGCCGACTGGGGCCTCCGACTCGGCCTGGCCTTCCGATTGAACGACAAGACAACCCTTCGTGGGGGATATAGCCGCGAGTATGACGAGTGGGCCACAATCGTTCAACTTTCGCAGAACTTCGGCGGGAACTGGCCGGCGGTAAACACCCTCTCCACCTCCGGTATGAACCCCGAACTCCCAACGGTAACGGTCGCCGACCCTCTGCAACTGGGCAGCGGAGGAGCGCTCATTTATCCGATCAACGACTTCAGCCAGGTGAGCCAGTGGATGGTAGATCCGAATTTCAGGACTCCATATTTTGATGAGTATAACGGGGGTGTCGAGCGGCAGTTGCCAGGCAATCTCGCTCTGGATGCGAACTACGTCGGTTCGACCGGCAGGCATGAGGATTGGGGTCCGACTATGAACACTCCCTCGCCGGGCCCCGGCACGATCCAAACCCGGCGGCCGTACCCGTACATGCTGCAGCAGTGGTTTGACCAGAGTGCCGGCAACAGTCGTTACAACTCCATGCAGGTCACCGTGACCGAACGTCCCACGCATGGCGTCAGCTTCCTTGCGTCTTACACGCTTGCGCACGTAAACTCCGACGGCTGCGGCCTGGGTGCAAGCTGCGATTCGTCGAACCCATACAACCGGAAGGGCGACTACGGCACCTCGGACCTTGACCAGAAGAACGCGTTTTCGCTGGCATTTACTGCGCAGTCGCCATTCAGCACCTCTCCCAATAAGCTAACCTCCACATTGGCTGGCGGATGGGCGTTCAATGGCATCGTCCAGTTCAGTTCCGGACAGCGTTTCACGGTGACTGACGGCAACGACACCGAGAACGTTGGCTGCTGCCTCCAGGAGAGGGTGGATGTGGTTGGCAACCCGCAGATCGGGACCCACCAGACCCCGGCGGGGATTCTAGGCCTGAATCAATCCGCCTTCGCAGCGCCTGCAGCCTACACCTACGGCACGGAAGGAGTGAATTGGTATACAGATCCAATGCGCCATGAAGTCGATGTGTCCCTGTTCCGCGAGTTCCACCTCGGACTCGGAGAAACGAGGTATTTCCAATTCCGGGCCGATGCATTCAATCTTTTTAACAACGTCGTCTTCGATGGTCCGGACGCATCTATTTCCGATGCGAATTACGGACAGGTTACCAGCCAGGAAAATGCGCTGGGTTACGGCGGTACACGAAACGTACAGGTGGCGCTAAAGTTTTACTACTAGCGCTCCGGTCCAACGAACGGCATCACTACCGTCCTGCTTGGCAGTGATGCTGTTCGCGTGTGGCGCTTCAAACGATGGAAGCTGAGGAGCCAGTTCTCGAGGATGCGTTCCGCGCGGACTCTCATCTTTCCGCCTCGTGCGCTGTTCAATTGCGCTCACGAGCGCGCTCCGGGGATCCAGGAGGCGGGAATAGTTGACAACCTTGTCCCGATTGCCCGTAGAGTCGATTTAGAATGAACTGCTGAATCATATAAGGAAGATCCATAAACGGACTTCAATGACTTCTATCAATCGGCGCCGCTTTCTTGCTGCTGGTGCGCTTACTGTGGCCGCAACCCACTTGCGCGCCGGCAGCCATGGCGTGGTGGTGTCGCCGATCAGGTTCGAGGACATTGCTCAAAAAGCAGGCGTCCATTTTGTTGTGGAGAACTGCCCGACACCGGAGAAATACCAACCCGAGACAATGCCGGCCGGCATTGCTCTGTTCGACTACAACGGGGATGGTCTGCTCGACATTTACCTCGTCAACGGCGCTGAGATGCCATCCCTGGTGAAAACAGGCCCGAAGTATTGGAACCGCCTGTTTCGTAACAACGGCGACGGAACGTTCACCGATGTGACAGAGAAGGCCGGAGTCGCCGGAGTGGGTTATGGGATGGGCGCGGCGGTGGGCGACTACGACAACGACGGCCGGCCGGACCTGTTTCTGGCCAACGTCAACGGAAATCAGCTCTTTCACAATAACGGCGATGGTACCTTCACCGATGTCACCGACAGGGCGGGTTTGAGCGGCGGCATCTACAACGGACGCAAGATGTGGTCCATCGCGGCAGGCTGGTTTGACTACAACAACGACGGGCTGCTGGACCTTTTCGTAGCAAATTACTGCCAGTGGAATCCACGCTACGAACCTGTCTGTATGGGTCTGGACGGCCCCGGTTACTGTCACCCCGACAGCTTCGCTCCGCTTCCCAACTCGCTCTACCGTAACAACGGGGATGGCACATTCACGGACGTATCGAAGGAGACCGGGATCTCATCCGTACTGGGCAAGGGAATGGGGGTCGTGTTTGCAGACTACGACGGTGATGGCTTTCTCGATGTCTTTGTGGCCAACGACAACAGTCCGAACCTGCTGTTTCACAACATCGGAGGTAAGCGATTTGAAGAAGTCGGCTTCCAGGCCGGCGTAGCTTACAACGACGAGGGGATTGCCCTTGCTGGCATGGGCGCTGACTTCCGGGATCTCAACAATGACGGCTTACCGGACATCTGGCATACTGCCATCGAAAACGAGACGTTTCCATTGTTCCTGAATAAAGGCAAAGGACTCTTCCGCAATGCGGGCCAGGAGAGTGGACTTGCGAATCTCACCAGACCGATGTCCGGGTGGTCGAACGGCATCGTCGATCTGGACAATGACGGCTGGAAGGACCTGGTAGTGACCCGCAGCAATGTACTGGACAATATTGGGGAGATTTCAAGGCACTTCCGCTATGCCGAACCGAATTCTGTGTTTCGAAATCTCGGGAATGGGCAGTTTGAGGATGTGAGCGCTTATGCCGGGGCAGACTTTGTCCGTCCAGGTCCGCACCGTGGGCTAGCGTACGGGGATCTGGACAACGACGGCCGAATGGATCTCGTCGTGACCGCACTGGGTGCCCCTGTGAGTGTGTTCCGCAACGTCACGGAAAACGATAACCATTGGATCCTGTTCAAACTTGTCGGAACGAAAAGCAACGGCATGGGCATTGGCGCCCGGATTCGGGTGACCACCGATGATGGGAGGATGCTGTACAACGAGGCCACCACCAGCACGGGTTATGCTGCCTCCAGTGATCCACGCGTGCATTTTGGCCTGGGCAGATCGCGCCTGATAAAGGAGATCGAGATTTTCTGGCCATCGGGTACGCGCCAGTTAATGCACGATGTGAGTGCGGATCGCATCCTCGAAGTGATCGAACCTCGCGATGTCAGTCAACAATGAATGCAGCCGGGGCAATGACGACGAGAGCGGGTCCATCATGAAGCGATCGCTCCTCTTTTGCAGCCTAATGCTCCTGTTTGTTCGCTCGTGGGCCGCGGCGCAATTGCCGGATACCTGCAAACCGCCGGCATCGGCTGCGTACGCGCCGGTCGGCACGCCGCCAGCCAGAGTCGATGACGCCGTAGGCGTCTGGTTCGCCCAGAAAGGCAATCTGACGTGCGCCGTCGCTGCATTTCAACAGGCTTTGCGGCTGGAACCGCGCCTGGCTGAGGCGCATTTCGATCTGGGGCTCGTTCGGCAAAGTCAGGAGCAGCCTGCGGCCGCAAAGAGCGAGTTCCGCCTGGCCCTGCAGTATGATCCAGCACTGCTGCAGGCGCATTGTGCGCTGGGTTCGGTTCTCCCGGATTTGTCCGCTGCGGAGGCGGAGTTTCGCAAAGCGCTCACTGCGAATCCTCGCTTAGTCTGCGCGCTGGATGGACTGGCACAGACCCTGGTGAAGGAACGCCGATATGATGCTGCCGTGAATGACTGGCGGCAGGCCCTCCGGCTTCAGCCGGACGCCCCAGATATGCAGCTCGCCTTGGCAGCAGCAACATATAAGGCAGCCAAGGCGAGGGAGGCTGAGGGGCTGCCGGCCCTGGACGGCGCCGGGGTGGCTGACGCGATTCGATTGTTGTCGGAACTGATCAAGAGCCATCCCGATATGACCGCCGCCTACTTTACGCTTGGCAACATCTATGCCAACGAGCGCCGTGATCGCGAGGCTGCGGATGAGTATCAGGAAGTGATCCGTCGAAGTCCCACGAATACAGTTGCGTTGGGGGCGGAGGTCAAGGCGCTCATCGATGCATCAGCTTATGCCGAAGCACTTGCGCCCGCTCGTGATTACATACGCCGGAACCCGAACGATCCATCGGCGCACGTCATGCTGGGCACCGTTTATCAGCAACTGGGCGACTACGCGAAGGCGGAGCCGGAGCTTGAGCTGGGAGTCGCCAAGGCGCCCAACGACTTTGAGGCTCGTTATCAGTTCGGACTCGTTTTGGCGCGCATGGGAAAACCCGACCAGGCCCTCCCTCAGCTGCAAAAAGCTGTCGCGTTGAAACCTCAGGATCGGTCAGCCCAGTATCAGCTTCTGGCAGTATTGCGGGCGCTTAGGCAAACGCAGGAGGAAACGCCGATCTTAGAGGAGTTGCGCAAGGAACAGAGCGATGAATCGCTGAACAGCCAGTTGGCGGCCGAAGGGACCAAGGCGAACGACCTGCTGCAATCGGGGAATCCCACAGGAGCTGCACAGATTTATCGCCACATGCTAGAGGAAAAGCCGGACAGTGCCTGGACGTCTTACAATCTCGCACTGGCACTTGAGGCCACGAACGATATGAAGGGTGCTGAAGTCGCCCTCCGCAATGCGATCGACATCGACCCAAAGCTGGCCGAGATACAGGCTGAATTAGGCAAACTGGAGTTGACGAAAGGCGATCTGATCTCCGCCCGGAAGTGGTTTGAATCCGCACTCACGCTTGATCCTGGACTCGTAGAGGCGCTGGGAAATCTGGCGATGGTCGATGCCAAAGACGGCGATCTGGTATCGGCCGAGAAGCTTCTTCGTCAGGCTCTTCAGGACAATCCGAATTACAAGGAGGGCCATTTGAACCTGGGCCTGATCCTTGCTCAGCAGGACCGGAAATCTGACGCCGACGAGGAGTTGAACAAAGCGGTCGCACTGTCGCCAAAGGATCCTGCCACGTTGTCGACGATTGGCAAGGCGAAACTGGAAATGGGCGAGAAGAGCGAGGGAATTGTGCTGCTTCGGCAGGTGGTCGATCTCGCGCCTGATCTGGCTGCGGCTCATCTTGATCTGGCGCTCGCACTTGCTGAGAGTTATGACCTGTCTGCTGCCCTCGCGCAAACCAGCGAAGCGGTCCGGCTTGCTCCCCAGTCTGGAGTGGCCCATTTCTATCGCGGGCGAATGCTCTTCGATCTGGGCCGCAGCGCCGAAGCGCAGCCGGAGCTGGAGACCGCCTGCCGACTGGATACGAAGTTGCCCCAAGCACGTTATTTTCTGGCACTCATTTATAAGCAGGAGGGCAAATACGATCTTGCGGCCAATCTCTTCGAAGAGACCGTCAAACTGCAACCGAGCAACGTAATGGCCTGGTATGAGCTTGGCCAGTCACTGGGGCAGGAATCGGAGACCGCCAAAGCGATAGCGGCCTGGCGGAAGGCGATTGCGATCGATCCGAAGTTCAGCCAGGCGCTGTTCAGCCTGGCGCGAGCGTTGGAATCCACGGACAAGGCAGAATCGAAACAGTTGCTCGCGCGTTACGTCGCGCTGCAGCAGGAGCGGCGCATTCTGGATCGAGCGGACACGCTGGCGAACAACGGCATTGAAGCCGCGGCCGGTCATGACTGGCCCGAAGCGATCCGCCAGTTGAAAGGTGCAATCGATGCATGCGGCGAGTGCGCGGCGAAGGCCGACCTTCATCGGAAACTGGGCATCATTGACTGCCAGGCCGGCGATCTAGCCAGCGGCCAGAGGGAACTATTGACGGCGAAGGCGCTCAACCCGGATGACCCCGTGACCCAAGCTGCCCTGGAGCTGGTTGCGCGTGCTCGAGAACAGCAGCCGGTGCCTGCCGCAGGGAAGGCGCATTAGCGGTTTTCTTGCCGAGGCTCTCTGGGCATAGATATGCAGCCGAGGCGATGGTCGGAGCGGTGTAGCGATGTCGAAGGTGGCGTTGGCGGTGAGCATGCTATGTTTCACAGTTGCGGCCGGGATAGCGCCGCTGCGTCGCCAAATGCTCTCGCAATGTCCATGACAGGCTCGTTGAGACAGGTCCGAATGAGGCTAAAGACGTTGCGATTCCGCCGCCTTCGCGCTCCCGCCCAGCGCTCCGTGCCGCACGGCCAAACACGCAAACACCCGCGTGTGGCGTGGCTCCCATTTTTTCTTTTGGTTTCCGCATTCCTCGCGTTCCTCGTTCCCGCATATCGCGATTCTCCGGCAGCGGCAGCCGCCGCACCACAGCAGAGCCAGACAACGGGCGGAGAAATGACCAATGCCGGGCCGCAAGCAGCCATTTTCGATAATCAACATCGTCCCATCACCGGCGGAGGGTTCGTGAAGACGGGTCCGGTTGTGTTCATCGACGTAACCGAAAGGGCGGGGCTCTCGAAGTGGCGGAACGTTACCGGCACGCCGGACAAACGGGTAATTATTGAAGCTAAGGGTTCCGGTGTATGCCTTCTTGATTACGATAACGACGGCTGGCTCGATATTTACCTGGTGAACGGGTCGACGCTCGACGCTCTGGCTGGGAAGACGCCTTCCCCGCATGCAGCCCTCTTCCACAACAATCATGACGGCACATTCACCGACGTGACCGCGAGCGCCGGTGTGGCGAACGATCGATGGGGAACGGGCTGCGCAGTCGGCGACTACAACAATGACGGCTGGCCCGATCTTTACGTTACGAATGTTGGTGTCGATCGGCTCTATCGCAACAATCGCGACGGCACATTTACCGACGTCGCGGTTCAGGCGGGTGTGGCGCTCAGCCAGGCATCGGCCAACTCCAGCATCGTGACTGACCACACCGGTGCTACCTTCGGGGACTATGACGGCGACGGCAATCTCGATCTGTTCGTGGCCGGCTATATTGATCTTGACTTGCACCAACTTCCGCTCTCGACCTCAAAAGCCGGAAGTTACGACTTCTGCCAGTACCGCGGCGTTCAGGTCATGTGCGGCCCGCGCGGCCTTCAGGGAGCACACGACCATCTCTTTCACAACAGCGGAAATGGCACTTTCACCGATGTCAGCAAAAAGCTGGGCGTGGACGATCCCAGCGGGTATTACGGGCTCGACGCGTTGTTTGCCGACGTCAACAATGACGGCAGGCCGGACCTTCTGGTGGCGGACGACTCCACGCCAAACTACCTGTATATCAATAAAGGCAACGGCAGCTTCGAGGACGACAGTTACGCAAGCGGATTCGCGCTCAACGGAGACGGACGCGAAGCGGCCAATATGGGACTCGCCGTCGGAGACTATGAGAATAACGGACACCTTTCGGTGGTGAGCACAACGTTCTCCGATGATTTCCCGATACTTTTCCGGAACGACGGCACAGGGGCCTTCACCGATGTCAGTTACCCAGCCGGCATCGCCCTGTCCTCTGTCCCCTTTGTGAAATTCGGCGATGGATTCCTCGATTACGACAATGACGGCTGGAAGGATCTGTTCATCGTAAACGGCGATGTCTATCCGCAGGTCGATCAGCATCCGCAGTGGGGGCAAAGCTACGCGCAACGCCCGCTGCTCTATCACAATCTGGGCAATGGCAAATTCGAGCTCGTGCCCGCGGTCGAGGGAACGGGACTGGCGCTGGTCACGGTCGGCCGGGGCGCAGCCTTTGGAGACCTCTTCAACGACGGCAAAGTCGATGTGGTCATCAACAGCTTGGACGGACCACCTATCCTGCTACGCAACGTGAACCCCGACCACCATCATTGGGTTGAGATGAAGCTCATTGGGGGACCCGGGAGCCCCCGCGACGCGGTCGGCGCAACCGTATATCTGACCGCAAACGGTATGCGTCAGCGTGGAGACGTTGTAAGTGGAGGAAGTTATCTCTCATCGAATGACATGCGCGTCCACTTTGGTCTGAGCAACTCGGAGAAAGTCGATCAGGTGGAGATTCACTGGCCCGGCGGAAACGTGGAAAAGCTGAGGCTGCCTTTTGTCGATCGCGTCTACACCATAACCGAAGGCAAAGGGATTACCGGCGTGATGCACGATGGCAGGCCCGAGCGGTATCCCTTCGGGCAGGGAACTCCATGAACAAAAACGTCTGCGTCACTTCTCAAAGGTTACAGACGGACACTTCACCGGATATTTATGGCGATCAATTCACACAAGGCAGCACACTGTGGCCGAACATGTCTTTGGTTTAAGGAGCAGAGCCGCATTCACGAAAGTAGAGACGAGGTTTTAAAAATGAATCTGACGAGACGGACATTCACCAGAGTATGTGCGTACAGCGCCGCCGGGCGCGCTCTTGCGAGAGCGCTGCCGGCTGTGGCTCAGGTGCAGGGAGAGCACTACAACATGGCGACGGCGCATCCGGTACCCGCCATCCAGGAGACCGAGACACCAGAACAGAAGAACGCGCGTATGCAGTGGTTTCGCGAGGCACGCTTTGGCATGTTCATCCACTGGGGTCTCTACTCCATCCTTGCCGGCCGGTGGGAAGGCAAAGAGGTTCCCGGAATCGGTGAGTGGATCATGAATCGCGCCTCCATCCCCGTCGCGCAGTACAAGGCCCTTGCCGCTCGCTTCAATCCCACGCAGTTCAGCGCGGCGGGGATCGTCGGACTCGCCAGGTCCGCCGGACAGAAGTACATCGTTATCACCTCCAAGCACCACGATGGTTTCGCCATGTTCGATTCGAAAGCCAATCCCTTCAATATCGTTCAGGCTACCCCCTTCAAACGCGATCCTCTGAAGGAACTCGCCATCGAATGCCGCAGGCAAGGCATCAAACTGGGCTTTTACTACTCCCAGGACCAGGACTGGACGGCACCAGGCGGTGCGGCATATAAAACTGGAGATCATCAGCCCCCCACCTATCACTGGGACCCCGCTCAGAATGGCAGCTTCGCGACCTACCTGGAGACCAAAGCCATTCCTCAAATTCAGGAGTTATTGAGCAATTATGGTGAGTTTCCGGCAATCCTTTGGTTCGATACCCCCACGAAGGACATGACCCCGCAACTGGCCGGCAAGATTGTGTCTGTCCTCAATCGGCATCCAAAGCTGATCTGGAACAATCGGCTCGGTGGCGGTTATCAGGGAGACACGGAAACACCGGAGCAGTACATTCCGGCACGTGGCTTCCCCGGCCGCGACTGGGAGTCGTGCATGACGATGAACGATACCTGGGGATACAAGACCGATGACACCAATTTCAAGAGCACGGAAACCCTCCTCCGAAATCTGATTGATATCGCCAGCAAAGGTGGGAACTATCTCCTGAACATCGGGCCGGAAGCAAGTGGTCTGGTGCCCCAGCCAGAGGTCGTCCGGCTGCAGGAGATGGGCAGGTGGCTGGCGGTGAATGGCGAAGCCATCTATGCAACCCAGTCCACGCTCTTCGGCGACGAAGCTGGCTCATTCTCCGCTACCGAGAAGGACGCTGATGGGAAGCCGAAATTCATTCCCAGCTGGAAGTGGAGATCCACAACTACCGCCACAAGGATATACATCCACTTTTTTGAATGGCCGGGAACGACGTTCCAGTTGGGCAAATTGCCGCGTCAGGTCACCGGTGCCTGGCTTCTGGCTGATCCGGCTCGTAGACGGCTGAAGGTAAGCCGTACCACGGACGGCATCGCCGTGGCCCTCCCTGCCCAGGCGCCTGATCCGATCGCGAGTGTGCTCGTTCTGAACACTGCGTAAGCAACGCCATCCGCACCGGGCTCTGCATGGCCAGCTTTTCATTCGATATCGCGGGCAAGAACATGATTGGCGCGCAGCGGGCTCCAATCTGGCTTCCTTTGAAAAATCGATTTACTACAATTCGCATAACGTGTTGGGGAGCACAGTTGAGCGCTCCGCGAGGATTCCAGGGAGAAGGGGGATTTCATGATCTCGATTCTGACGAAGGGATCAGCAGTGACCGCGCAGTGCGCGAGAAGGGGGCTGCCTGTCGTTCTGGCTGCCGGATGGCTGTGGCTGGGGAGTGTGGGGACGGCGGCTGGGCAGGAGCCTGTGACTCTGAAGGCGACGACGCCTGTGGCGGTCACGGTGGATGTGCGGCAGACGTCGGCACCGACCTAGCAGTACGAATTTGGGATGTTCATCGAGCATATCGGTCCGCTGATTTATCGGAGCCTGTGGTCGGAGATGCTCGACGACCGGAAGTTTTATTTTCCGATCACAGCGACGGAGCCCGCAGGGGCCGGCGAGCGTCCAGGCGGGATTCCGGCCATGCAACTGCGCAGGTGGCGAGCGGTGGGTCCGGCCGAGGCTGTGACGATGGATAAGGATGAGCCGTTTGTCGGCGAGCAGAGCCCGCGGATCGCCCTGGACGGCGCTGCGCCGCGGGGGATCCGGCAAACGGGCCTGTCGGTGGAGGAGGGCAAAGACTACGTTGGACATGTCTGGCTGAAGGGCACGCCGGGCACCACCGTGCAGGTGGCGCTGAGGTGGGGCGCGGGCGCGGATGACGGGCAGACGGTTTCAATCGCGCACCTGACGAACCGCTATGCGGAGTTCCCCTTACGGTTTAGAGCGAAGGCGGTAATTTGCCATGAAAGCGCGCCTGTAAATTGGCCGATTTGTTCAAGACAGGTTGCCTCCCGAAATCCTGGCTTTCTTTCAGGTTGAGGCTCAAAAGAGATGCTTGACGCGCCGTAGCCCCGATTATGCATATGAGGAGGGAGCTTTGAAGACGACGATTGGAGCGCGCCAACATCTGGCGGTAACGATCATGCTCATGCTTTTTGTGGGTTGTGGGACAGTGCCTGCACAGCCGGCGAACGGTCAGTCTCGCGAACAGAACGCTCATGCGATTCTGGAGAACACTTGCGTGATCTCCAGAAATGTAAGCCGTCTCGTCGCGTTCTACGAACCCATCTTGCGTGAGAAGGCAAAATGGTCGGGTGAGGATTACGCAGAATTCGCGACTGGGGTAGGGTGCTATCGATCTTTTCGTACCGCGCCCAGGAGAAGTACATTCCCGGCTCTGCGGTAGCGGAAAAGAACCGAAGCGTGATCCTGGAATTCAGAGTTGCCAATGTCGATGCCGAATACAGGAGACTGCAGGGCTTGGTGAAGACATGGGTCAAACCACCCACGACGCAGCCCTGGGGTTCCCGATCGATTTATTTTCGCGACCCGGACGGGAATCTCGTCGATTTCTATACGCTGGTGCCAGCTTCGTAGCCAGGCGTTGCACACTTAGCATGGACTGGGACTGCCCTCAAGAACTCTGGATTTTCGTCTCGCTTTGACGCCCATCTTACCCTCGGCCTATCGATCATGGACGCCAACAGGCCCTTCCACGTTTTCAGCGGCAGAACGTCCGAAGAGTACCTGGCGACTTCGCCCCTTTCGAGAATAGAATTCTTGGGAGTATTGCCAAAACAGTAGCGTTTGGCTTGAGGCCGTCCCATGTCAACAAACTCCGATCAAAATCCACCGGCCGGATCATTCAGCGACGAGGTTGTGTTCGTTGATCATGGGTTACAACATGCCTTTCAACACGAGGGCATCGCTGACCGGGAAGGTTACTTTCTCCGTCTGAACTTCGTCAGCGTTTATGTAAGGGACCAGGAGCTCAGCAAGAGGTTCTTTGTTGACCAACTTGGATTCAGAACGATGATTGACGTGAAGTTTCCATCCGGATATCGCTGGATTGAAGTTGCTCCACCCGATGGGACGGCCAGGCTCGCGCTGGTGTTGCCTGCGCCCGGCTTTATGGATTGGGTTGTGCCGGGTCAATCGAGTCTCATCAGTTTCATGGCCGAGGACGTGGAAGCGACGTATCGGAAATGGTCTGAACGGGGTGTGAAGTTCCCGGTCGCGCCGTACACGCCGGAGTGGGGCGGCAAGTTCTGCCGGTTTGAGGACCCGGATGGCAATATATTCGGACTCTCAGGTTTCAATGGAGTAACACTGGCCATCGAGAAACGGCGGGAAGCTGAGGCGAAGCGTCGGGAAGCTGAGCGACTCACCGCGCAGGAAGTAGACATCGCCAGGCAAGTGCAGATGCGACTGCTTCCTCGGACACTGCGTTCCATACCGACAGTAGATTGCGCCGGAATTTGCCTCCAGGCGCGAGCTGTAGGCGGTGACTATTATGATTTCCTCGACCTGGGCGGGGATCGCCTGGCGGTTGTTGTTGGCGATATTGCAGGGAAAGGTATCGGCGCCGCCCTGCTGATGGCAAATCTTCAGGCAATACTTCGCAGCCAGAGTGCGCGGCTTGCTGAATGCCCTGAAAAAGCCCTCTCACTGGTGAACCGAATATTGCTTGAGAACACAGAGTCGCATTCATATGCCACTTTGTTCTACGCAGAGTACGATGCTGTTTCCCGCCGGTTACGTTACGCAAACTGCGGTCATCTTCCTGGCTTATTGTTTCGAGGAACCGCAGTCGAAAGCCTGCAGTCCGGCAACACCGTGATTGGTCTGTTCGACGCGTGGGAGTGCTCGCTATCTGAGACAGTTATGACCGGCGGCGACATTCTAGTGCTCTATACAGACGGCGTGACAGAAGCGATGGATGATTCGCAGGAAGAATTCGGTGAGGCGCGCCTCATTGATTTCATCTGCAAAAATGGTGGTCTTTCCGCCCGACTTCTCGCCGAGGCGATCGCGTCCGAGGTCGTCAGCTTTGGCCGTGGCAAACAGTATGACGACATTACGATAGTGGTGGCGAAAACGACCGCTGAGTGATGGTTGGCAAGTGGCATTGGGGACTCTGTTGAGCCCG
>DATJSB010000059.1:0-6300 GCA_035504315.1 Occallatibacter sp. | reverse complement strand
GCGCGAATATCAGACTGATCAATCGTCGTCTCAACCTGCCCGGCTGCCGCTGGCCCTGCGCTCGAAAGTCAAAAACAACAACAAAAGCCACCCCAGAGCCGTGCAGAGGTTGACAAGGTCACTCCATATCAGCCCCTGAGGGACGTTTTTTCATCGGCTTCGACCATTGATGCAACCAGTTCTAAAGCTCGGGCAACTTAAAAACGAAATTCACTACAGTGTCGACCGGCTCTTTTCGCCCGCCGACGACGTATGGTTTGTATTCCCACTGCGACACGGCCCGGAATGCGGCATCCGCGAGATTGGCATCGGGGGATGAGAGCACGCGAATGTAATGCGTTCTTCCATCTGTTCCTATAGTTATACCCAGGACCACGGTGCCTTGAATTTGCTTCAGCTCGGCCTCTGCCGGGTAGATTGGCGCGACCTTTCTTAACAACCGGGTTGCTGCAAACTCGCGCGAAAGATTGAACATTTGTGGATAGCCTTCTCCGGCCACTCCGACTCGCGTCCGAGTTGCAGCCGTGTCCGGCACAAAGGCTGGGTCAGAAGCGCCTATGGTGTCGATTGACTGGACCTTCGCTGTCAACAGCTTGTGCTCGCCATCAAAAATGCTTATCTGGCTTGAGAAGTATTTGCCCTGCGTTTGCACGATGCCGTCAAATCGGGTGAGTAGGTGGTCATAAGGCGAGTAGGAACTTAATAGGGCCCTGCCGTTCTCGTCGAAACAGTAAATCGGGAGCGCGACTTTTGGAGGCAGCTTTGGCGCTGCTTCATGAAAAGGGTTTGGGACGAGGTTGATGCAAAGGCCGCTTTTTGTTCCAACGCTTGCATCTGCGACGACCGCCTGCACATCACGCAGATGCCCGTAGAAGAATACGGGCAATGGCGCAAGAAGCAGGGGCTGAAGTTTATATTCGAACAAGTTTAAGGGCTCGCCCACTGATTCGTAGGCGTACTCACCGTTTTCCAAATACCAGCCAATGTATTTAGCGCCTTGCCGAGACCATGAGATGCGGTATTTGTCGAAGTTGGCCAACTGGGTTTTAGTCGATTCCCACCAGTACTCAAATACCCCCTTTTTGCTCGGATTGCCGTTTTCGTCGTAGAGCTGATACGCCGCTTTAAGGTGCCAGGGCTTGAGTGCCGGATCGGTGAAATCGTAATACGGCGCAGCGGCGTCAAATATCGCGCGCGGATCTTTGAGCAGCGGTGGTGGGGCCGGGTTCGGCGTTTGTGCCAGTACCGAGAGCACAACTCCAGGTAGCAGCAAGGCAAACAAGTTGATCCGCATGATGCGGCAAGATTAGCACGAGCGGAGGCGCGATCCAATCGCGCATTTCGCTTCCGCCTCATTGCTCCGACTGTCATTGAAGTATGGCCGGTTGAGTCTATTTTGTAGCCTTCAGCTTCTCGCCCGTGAACTCGCGATAGACCTGGCACTGCGCGGCGCGCAGCGGCCTGGTGCTCATTACGCCCTCGCCGTTCTGGGTGAACTTCATATAAGTCTGCGCCGAACGCAGGTCCGGCCATACCGGCAGCGAATCGCCGTTGGGATTGCCGGTGCGCGCGAAGTTGGTCCAGTAGCTCTCCATCAGCTCGGCGAGTTTTGTGTCGACCGCGCCAAACGCGCCGGCGATATTGCCCGTCTTCGGGAAATATCCCCACACGTAGGGCAGATCGGACGAGTGAACCGCGCCCTGCGCCTCCTGCCCGGGAATCGCGTGATCGAGCTCATACTCGTAGGTCGAGTTGCCGGCCGCGCTATGCCACAGCGCCTCGCTCGCAATGGGGCAGTGGAAGCTGGTGTCGGCCGTCCACTGCTGGCTGGCGGTGCCGTACAAAGGATCGGACGGCTGATTCACTTTGCCCTGCGCGTCGGGAGTGAGCCCGTAAACGGCCTTCACTTTGGGCGCCAGTTTGCCTGCCTGGCGGTCAATGTCCATCAGCAACCGGTCGGTTGGCATGGTATAGCCAAATTCCATGGATGTGGTGCCAATCAGCAGCGGAATCTTTGCCTCCTGGCCAGCGGCAAACACTTTATCCGGCCGCTCGCGCAGCACCCATCCATCCACGTCGGGGCCGGCCGTGGGGAACTGCGTAGCGCGACTGTTCAGCTTCTCCATCAGTTCTTTCGCCCCAATCTTGCGGGCTGCGGCGATGCCCTCTTCTCCGGCGGGCAGGTTGAGCGCGGCAAGCGAACCAGCCCCGTATTTCTCGGCGTCGGCCAGCGGGGGCACATGCACGGTGGACACCGCGCCGCTCTCGCCGATCGCTTTCTGGAAGAGCCTGATCGCCAGCGGCGAGGTCATCAGCAGTCCCGTATCGATGGAGCCGGCCGACTGGCCGAAGACCGTGATGTTGCGCGGGTCGCCGCCGAATTTGGCAATGTTGTCGATCACCCAGTGCAGCGCCATGATCTGGTCCATCAACCCGTAGTTGCCCGAAGCGTGATGCACCGACTCGCGCGTAAGCTCGGGATGCGCGAAGAAGCCGAAGACTCCCAGCCGGTAGTTGATGGTGACGGTGACCACTCCGTGATTCACCAGCGTGCCGTCGTTGTAGAGCGGGCCACCGCCCGTTCCGCCCACGTTCGCTCCCCCGTGAATCCAGAACATGACCGGCAGCAGATGTTGCGGCGGCCACTCGGGCGTGACCACATTCAGGTAGAGACAATTCTCGCTGCTGAAGAAAGCCGCGATCTTATTCCAGTCGCCGAGCACCGGCTGTGCGCAGGTTGCGCCATAATTTACGGCGTTGCGAATGCCGCTCCACGGCTTGATCGGAACGGGCTCGCGCCAGCGCAAGTCGCCGACCGGCGGCTCCGCATAAGGTATGCCGAGAAACTGCGCGCCGCCGCCGGTGCGCGCCTTGCCGCGAAGCTGACCGGCCGTGGTGGCGACAACAAAGGGGGAATCCGGCGCCGAGCCGGAAGATTGAGCATGAATCACTCCCGGGGTGGCTGCGATGAGCAAGACGGCGAAGACTGCGAAGACGGTGAGCGCATTGGGGCCGGTTTTCATGGGTGATTTGATCCCTCCCTCGCGCGAAGCTGAATTTTACCAGCCTACATTGCACAACTGAGCAACCGCCGCCGTATCCTGTGGTTGCACAGGCATGAGCTTTTCACACTCCATCGGCGCGCGGCGTTACACCTTTGGCAGTCTTCGCGAGCTGCTGGCCAAAGCCACTCCCTTGCGCAGCGGAGACGTGCTGGCCGGCATTGCAGCCGCCACTGCCGAGGAGCGCGTTGCCGCGCAATTCGCCCTCGCCGATCTTCCGCTCGCGCATTTTTGCGATGAGCAGGTCGTGCCGTACGAGACGGACGAGGTAACGCGGCTCATTGTCGACACGCACAATGCGGAGGCATTCGCGCCTGTGCGCTCGTTTACGGTAGGCGAGCTGCGTGACTGGCTGCTGAGCGACGAGGCAACGGGCGAGCGCATCGCGGCGCTTTCGCCTGGGCTCACGCCCGAGATGGCGGCAGCGGTAAGCAAGCTGATGCGCGTGCAGGACCTGATTGCCGCGGCGCGCAAGATTCGCGTGGTGACGCGCTTTAGAACTACGGTAGGCCTGCCCGGAAGGCTGAGCGCACGCCTGCAGCCCAATCACCCCACTGATTCGCCTTTGGGAATTGCCGCCGCGATTCTCGATGGCCTGCTGATGGGCTCGGGCGACGCAGTGGTGGGCGTGAATCCCGCCGCCGATACGGTTGAGGGAACGTGCACGCTGCTGCGCGTGATCGACGCGCTGCGGCAGCGTTTCAGCATCCCAATGCAGAGCTGCGTGCTGGCCCACATCACTACGCAGATGGCGGCAATTGATTGCGGCGCGCCCGTAGACCTGCTCTTCCAATCCATCGCCGGAACAGAGGCAGCGAATCGCAGCTTCGGCGTGTCTCTTTCTCTTCTTTTGGAAGCGCATGAGGCTGGACAATCATTGAACCGCGGCGCAGTTTGCGACGATGGCAGCATGGGCGCGAACATCATGTACTTTGAAACCGGGCAGGGTTCGGCGCTTTCGGCCGGCGCGCATCTCGGCACGGATGGTCTGGGAGTCGACCAGCAGACCCTCGAGGCGCGTGCCTACGCTGTGGCGCGGCAGTTCAAGCCCATGCTGGTGAACACCGTGGTGGGCTTCATTGGCCCTGAGTATCTCTACGACGGAAAACAGATTATCCGCGCCGGGCTTGAAGATCATTTCTGCGGGAAACTGCTGGGACTGCCCATGGGGTGCGATATCTGTTATACCAACCACGCCGAAGCCGACCAGGATGACGTGGACACTCTGCTGACGCTGCTGGGCGCCTCGGGCGTGAACTACATTATGGGCGTGCCCGGCGCCGATGACGTGATGCTCAACTACCAAAGCACGAGCTTTCACGACGCGCTGTATCTGCGCCGCGTGCTGGGTCTCAGGCCGGCGCCCGAGTTTGAGGCGTGGTTGAATGGCGACGGTTTCGGGCGGCTCGCGCTCGAGGCGCGCAATCCCGAAAGGCTGCTGACGGCATGAGCGACGATTTGCATGAGCCACACGAAATGACGCGCTCTCAGCCGCTCGTCGACCTGCAGGACGCAAACCGTCTGCGCGCGCTCACGCCCGCCCGCGTTGCCCTCGGACGCACCGGTGTGAGCCTTCCTACGCGTGCGCGTCTCGACTTCGACCGCTGCCACGCCCTTGCGCGCGACGCAGTCCATGCGCGGCTTGAGGTTGTGGCCCTGGCCAACACGCTCCGCGCGCTCACTGGCCTCGACATTCTTTGTTTTCACTCTGCCGCGCCTGACCGGGCAACCTATCTTCAGCGGCCCGACCTCGGCCGCAAGCTCGACGAGTCGAGCGAAAAGATGGTTGCGGAATCCGCCGTTGGCGGCCCGTTCGATCTCGCCCTGATTGTTGCCGACGGTCTTAGCGCGCTTGCCGTCGAGCGTCACGCCGCGGCAACGATTGAAGCGTTCGTGCCGATGGCAGCAGGCTGGCGCCTGGCCCCGATTTCAGTGGTTGAGCAGGGCCGCGTGGCCATCGGCGACCAGATCGGTGCAGCGCTCGGTGCACAAATTGCCGTCGTCCTCATCGGCGAACGCCCCGGCCTCAGTTCGCCCGACTCGCTCGGCGTCTACATTACGTGGGATCCGAGGCCGGGACGCACAGATGCGGAAAAAAACTGCATCTCCAACATTCGTACCGAGGGTTTGAGCTATGCGCAGGCTGCGGCGCAACTGAGCGCTATTCTGATTGAGGCGCGCCGGCTGCATCTCACGGGCGTCACGCTCAAGCCGCAGGCGCATTCTCTCAAGGAAGGTTAAATCAGGAAGGTTGAACCGTGTACCGACTGCTGGGCCAATGGCTGTTGCGCGTAGTCATCGCGTTCGCGGTGTGCTTTGTAGCGGCCTGGGTCGCGGATTGGACGCTCTTCGAACTGCGCGGCAAGCCCACCTCCACCGTCACGATCCACCGGTACATGGGCGTTCCGCTCAAGGGCCAGAAAGAGGAGTACGACTTCCTCGGCGATTTTACCGTGCCGTGCGCTCGCTCGCTTTTTCCCCAGGGCGGCGACGATCCCTGCTGGCATCTGAGGCGCAATCCCAATCAGTGGGAGAACCTGTAGGCCGTCCGCCTGATTCGATACTGGCGGATGCTGCCCGTGCGCATCACATCCTCCCGTGATACGAATCACGCACCTCAATTCCGTCGCGGGGCTAGAGTACATGGATCAAAAGGTGTATTGACATGTACAGCCGCACACAGAACGACAATGGCAGCTACAACACCCGCTGCCTCTACTGCTTCCTGACAGTTGCTTCTGCGGTTGAATCGGAGCGAGAGTTGGACCAGATTGAAGCCCATCATTGTTGCCCCGAAAAGGCGCTGTCTCAGATCCTCGCCCAGCGCAACGCAGAGGCAGTACACGCGCTGCGGAACTGAGCGCTCCCTAGGGCCTGCTAACACTACTGGGGCGGTTGGCGTTGCGAGCGAAAATCGGGCCAGACTAGGCCGAGCCCGAAGGCCTTGGTGGTTCCAAGGTCGAGGGCGAGAACGACGTATGGCACGATTTGCGCCGCAACCCCGGGTCCCAAACGTGTGAACTTTGCACGTTTGGGTGGAAGCCCGGGTCCCAAACGTGTGAACTTTGCACGTTTGGGTGGAAGCCTTCGGGCCGGGGCCAGTTTTCCTCATTTCATCGTCCCTCGTCGCTAGCAGACGCCCGATATCCACCCCCTGAACTTTGTTCACGGGGACCCCGGGTATGCGTCACTCCTCACTCCTCGAACTGAGAAAAACCGGCTCCCGGCGCCAGCCACC
>DATJSB010000058.1:0-10618 GCA_035504315.1 Occallatibacter sp. | reverse complement strand
CTCCAATGCGACTCCACGTCTCCCTTGCCGCTAAACGTGCCCGTACATACCATCTGCGCAGTCATGCCGTCGGCAGTCTTCGACACGTTGATGATGTTGCAATTGCCATGAGACTGCGGCATCGGGGCGCCGAACCGGTCGATCATGGCTTGAGTAAGGCAATACTGGATGGTGTGCGAGCCGCCCCCGAAAGGCGAGTTTGCGCCGGCCGGCATCTGCACATTCGGCGGCAGTGGCGATTGCTGCCAGGTCATCACCGATGTGATTTCCCAAAGGCCTGGCTTTCTCACAGCCTGGGCCCAGGCCAATACTCCGAGAACAACAATACTTGTGCTCGCAAGCAGCGCTATTTGGCGTCCTCGCATCTCTCCTCCATACCGCATGCACTCGGGCTAATTCAGCGTACCCTTGAATCTACTCGGTCCAGGGGCTGTCTGAAAGTAAAAATGCGCAGGCCGGGAATGAAATTTTCTGAAATGCGAGCGGGGTTATCTGCGGGGTGCGCCGCCCAACTCGAGCAGGGTGGCAGCGACGCGGTCGGCGGCATGGCGAACCACGGTCTCTTCGCTGGCGAAGTCGCCGGTGATGCACTTCACGCCCAGCGCCTCGATTTGCTCAATATCGGGCACGATCGGCGCGGCACCTTCGGCAGCATACCGGGCCAGCGTCTCGTTTGAAAAGGGAACTGTGTTCACCAATGCGCAGTCGAAGATGGGCGCGCGGGTATGCTCGTAGATTCGCTCGATATGCTCCGAGGCTGAGAGCCCCAGGCTCTCGTTCGCCTGGGTCATCAGATTGCAGACGAATACGCGCAACCCCTGGGCCCGGGCGAGCGCGGAAGGAATGCCGTCCACCAGCAGGTTGGTAATCAGAGAGGTGTAAAGAGAACCAGGTCCGACGGTAATCAGGTCGGCGCGCCCGATAGCTTCAAGCGTCTCAGGCAGCGGCGGTGGGTTGGGCGGATCTAGCGTGAGCTCAACAATCCGCTTGCGGCTGGCAGTGATGTTCGTTTCTCCCCGCACCAACTCTCCATCGTCAACTTGCGCCACCAGCGTAGTATTGGCCGTGGTTGCGGGGTAGATGCGGCCCCGGGTGGCCAGAATCTTCGACGACAACTGCACGGCCTGAGCAAAATCGCCCGTAATTTCAGTCAGGGCAGCCACAAACAAATTGCCGAAGTTGTGGCCCTTGAGCCCGTCGCCGCTGCGGAATCGGTGGGTAAAGAGACGTGTGAGCAGGTCTTCTTCTTCGCTCAGGGCAACCATGCAGTTGCGCAGGTCGCCGGGCGGAAGCATATTGAAATCCTGCCGCAGACGTCCCGAAGACCCGCCATCATCGGTAACCGTCACCACCGCAGCGAGGTCAGAGACTGCGGGCGGCTCGGCTGAGCTTGGCCCGGCAGACGCGACGTAGCGGCGAAGTCCCCGCAATAGTGTCGACAGGCCGGTGCCCCCACCCATAGCCACCACGCGCAACGATCGGCCGCCGGCGATGGGTTTGGGGTCCACGGTCTCGGTCTTCGAGATTTCGTCTTGTGCCAAAATTGCTGAATTCAAAGTAGTTCGAGAGTCTGCGCCTGGGGCCTGAGAGTGGATGAGCAGACCCTACGGTATCTCAGGATACAGCAATTCGGTGAACCGGGGATCGTCCACCATGCTTTGAAAGTCGTTATCAACTCTCGCCTGCAGGCGGTTCTTGGCGTTCAATTCGATGGCCCGGCCGAGGTTGTTCAAACAGTCCTGGGAGCGCCCGGTAATGGCATCCAGCACGGCCAAACCATAAAACGCGTAGTCCGCGCCCGGATATTTAGACAGGATCGAATTGAACTGCTCTCGAGCGGTCTCGTAATACCCGGTATTCAGTTGTGAAACCGCGTAGTCGTATTGCTCCTCCGGTGTGCCAAATGCCAGGTTTATCTTTTCCAACTGCTTTTGGCAGGTGCTGATGTACATCCGGCAGCGTTCCTTAATCTCTTCCGGAGCATCGGGGAGCAGTTTTTCCAAATTTGCCAGTGCCTTCTCAAACTTGCCCTGTTGAAGCAACTGAACCGCAGCCTGGTAATGCTGAAATGCAGCGGCTGCACGCCCGTCGGATTTGGCCGAGGGGGAATTATGCTTGCGGCTGGTTGCCGCTGATCTGGCCTCTTGCGTCATGGTATCGGCTTTGCGCGCACTCCTCTTGCGTCTTTAGAGTTCGGTTTCATCCAGCAAACAATGGTTCAAAGAAATGCGGCTTGAGGAATCTTTATACGCATAACCCCGCCATCCGTCAATGGGCTGCTCCGGGAGAGGATACAGGCAGGAATGAGTCAGCCGCGGTTCTTGCTGTAGATGGCCGGGTTTAGCTCAGGATCGTTGTACATTTTGAGTTGCCGGTAGAGCTTGAATCGCCGCCTCCCGCCGAGCACTTCGACCCACAGCGTATCAAGGCAAACCGCCAGGTCGCGGCGCTGTTCCTGCAAGATCTCGAGCCTGCCGCGATTGAGCTCGACGTGACGGGACGGCGCATCCTCTCGATCAACCTCTTCCCGGGTGTGGTAGATCTTCAAAGCCAGAATTGAAAGCCGGTCGATCATCAGCCCTGGAGATTCAGAGTGGAGCGGGGCATCGCTCTCCGGCAATCGGTGCGCAACAAGCCAGGCGAGCAGCGCGCGGTCCAGTTCTTCGGCAAGGTCGTTGCGCAGTTGATTGGTGCGGTCAATCCGGCGTTTTACATCGGCAATCTCTGCATTGGTCGCATCCGGTGTCCGGGCCTCGTCTTCGATGTGCCACAAATCGAAGTTTGCCTGGTGCTGCTTCGCAACCGCCTTCAGCCACGGATCTTCCGCCGCGAGTTCCTCCTCACAAGATTGGTGCCATTTCTTGGTCAGCTCGTCCTGCAGCTCGACAACTGCCTTTGCTGAGAGCATTCTTCCTTCTTCGCAGCGCCTACTGGATGATCGCATGATGGCTCAAATTCGTGATCGCCCAAATCAAGGTTAATAGAAACACCTGTGGTAGAACTATTTCAATGATGGTGAAGGGGGCCCAATTTGGAAGGCTCAGGGCCTGCGCCAGGGCCGGTATGGGCCATGCTGCCGGGCGCCGGTGACGAGTTCAGACGGGGTGGCGATGCCGGAACACAGCGAACGGTTTCTTTGCCTGGCGAGTTACGAGAGGGGAAGCGACTTTCTGCGGAAATGTGCGGAAATGGGGGTGAAGTGCACCCTGTTGACGCTCGAAAAGCTCCGCGACGCGGACTGGCCCCGTGAAGCGATTGAAGATCTGACGACCATGCCCGCGGGCCTGACCCGCGACCAGATTTTGAACACCATCTCCTGGATGGCTCGCGGCCGCAACTTCGACCGAATCATTGCCCTCGACGAATTCGATTTGGAGGCTGCGGCGCAGATTCGCGAGCACATGCGCGTACCGGGCATGGGTATCACCACCGCGGCCTTCTATCGCGACAAGCTGGCCATGCGGACCGGTGCGAGGGAATTCGGCTTCCTGGTCCCCGAATTCTGCCGGGTTCTCAACTACGACGAGCTTCGCGATTTCATGGCCCGAGTTTCTCCGCCATGGCTCCTGAAACCGCGAACCGAAGCGTCGTCCGTCGGCATTCGCAGAATTGAGGAGCCCGAGCAGCTTTGGCGCACGCTCGACGAGCTTGGAGATAATCAGAGCCGCTACCTGCTGGAGCAGTTTGTCCCCGGCGAAATCTTCCATGTGGACTCGATCGTGAGCGAGCGGCATGTGGTGTTTTCAGTGGTGCACAAGTACGGTCGGCCACCGATGCAACTGATGCACGAGGGCGGCGTGTTTACGACGCGTACCGTTGACCGCGCCAGCAACGACTGGCTCGAGTTGACCCGGTTTAACTCCCGACTTGCGCCGGCTCTCGGGATGGTCCGGGGTGTCACCCACGCCGAGTTCATCCGTGCCCATTCGGACCAACGCTACTATTTCCTTGAGATCGCCGCTCGTGTTGGCGGCGCTTTCATCGCCGATCTGGTTGAGGCGGGAACTGGGATTAACTTATGGCAGGAATGGGCAAAGATCGAGATCGGCAATCTTCGCGGCCAGCCGTACGCGCTCCCGCATGTTTCAGAGGACTATGCCGGCAGCGTTTTGTGCCTGGCGCAGACCGCCGAACCCGACACTTCAGAGTTCAACGAACCGGAGATCGTGGTGCGCGTCAAAAAGCATCACCACGCCGGGCTGATCGTCCGCTCCGCGAAGTCAAAACGGGTGGAGGAGCTGCTGGATCACTATGCGAGGGAGTTCAGCCACCGGTTCCTGGCCAAGCTGCCGCCCATGGACCGGCTGACGCCGGCGTGAGCCTCAATCGCTCCATCAGTACTCCTTTTCCCTCACGACCTTTATTGAGGCAAAGAACAGAATCATGGAGAGGATCAAGGAGACTGCCAGAGTCCCCCAAGGCACGGGCGCAGCGATGGGATAGGAGAGCAGGCTCATTCCGCGAAAAGGGCTGAACTCGGCGATGAACTTGAATCGAATCTGCAGCGCAGCAACCAGCAGTAGCAGCAGAGTGCCGCCAGTGAACTGCCACATCTCATCGAGAAGGCAGGCCAGCAAGGTTGACAGCGCGAAGACCGGCAAGGTGCACACAAGTACTCGCATTCCGTACTGAAAAAACTGGCCTGTACTCACGGGACCCGACAGCCAAACGAGAGTAAGCGCGCCCATCAGGCAAACGCAGAAACAGGTCTCGAAGGCTCCAAGCGCGGCGCGCACCATGAAGAGCCTCAGTCGCGATACCGGCAGCGAAAGCGTGAAAAGCATCGATCCGTGGAACGATGACCGCGCGCTGTAAAAGGTCTGCGTGTTGATTCCCGATCCGGCAAGGTAAAGGGCCGCAAAGCAAAACATCAGCGTCGATTCCAGCCTCAGGCCTGGTCCGATCTGCTTTGAGATGCCAACGAGCTGGAATATCCCCAGCGTTCCCAGGATGAATCCAGCTACGTAACCGAAACGCCAACGCGTTTCGAGCCATGCTTTGTACCAGAGCATTTATCCCCCCCTCACGTGATCCATGAACAATTCCTTGAGCGTTACCGGGTGGACCTCGACGGATAGCGGCGCGAATTCCTGTGTGCAGGCCACTACGCTTTCCACGTCCACATGCGCCAGCATCGATGCGGTTCTTCCTGCGCGGCGCAGGTGATCGATCCCTTTCAAGCCGGCCAGCGCGGACGGCGCCGCCGAGTCGAAGACCAGCACAATGCGGCGGTATTGCGATTTAAGGTCGTCGAGGACGCCGTCAAGCACCTTCTGGCCGTCATCGATCAGACAAACGTGGTCGCAGATCTGTTCCACCTCGGTGAGCTGGTGTGACGAGAAAAAGATAGTGACGCCTTCGCCGGCGGCAAGATCGGCGAGCGCCTGCAGCACTTCTTCGGTCATGATTGGATCGAGGCCGCTGGTTGGCTCGTCCATGACCAGGAGATCCGCGCCGCGAGCCATGGCCAGCAGAATCATGAGCTGCGTGCGCATTCCTTTGGAGAGCTTGGGCACGCTCCGATTCAGCGGCAGCCGGAAGAGCTCGAGGTATTTCTCTTCGAGGTCGCGGCGCCAGCCGGGGAAGAATGACCGCGTGAACCGTATCATCTGCCCCACAGTCATGAATGGATAGAGTTCCTTGTCCTCGCTGACAAATCCAATCCGTCTGCGCGCTTCCACCTGGGCGGCCTCTGAATCCATCGCCTCGCCAAAGATCCTCATCTCGCCGGCATCGCGACGCAGGATTCCCATCAGCAGCTTTAATGTTGTCGTTTTGCCTGCGCCATTGCGGCCCAGAAACCCGTAAATTGAACCGCGTGGCACATTGAGTTCAAGGCCCCGCAGGGCCGCTTTATCGCGATAGCTCTTGGAGAGGCCATGCGTCTCAATCGCTGCTTCGTTCACCGCTTCCTCCTGCTTTCGTGCCCGCTCGATTGCCGCCCGCGCCGCTGACTGCTTGGCTACCGTCGCCGGTCACTCGGGACAGCTCCTTTTCGAATACCCGTCTCAGCTCCGGCTCCGAGAGCCCGAGCATCGCACCCGTCGCAATCGCCCGGCGCAGACTCTCGGCGGCTTCGGCGATTACCGTCGTCTTGGCGCCCGTTTCCACATCGGCAACAAACGCGCCCAACCCGTGCCGCACCTCGATCGCGCCTTCACGTTCCAGCTCGCGGTAGGCCCGAGCAACCGTGTTGGGATTCATTGCCAGGTCTTCTGCGACTTTGCGAATGGTTGGCAATTGTTCTCCGGCGCGTACGGCGCCTGTCTCTACGGCGTGCTTGATCTGCTCCATGAGCTGCACGTAGATGGGCACGCCCGAACTGAAGCTGACTCGTAAGTGCATTCTGAGTGTCTACTGAACTAATACACTAGACTCAATAATTCGTCAAGTCTGTGGAAAAGAGGCGAAGAATTTTCTTGACAAGGTACCGACTAGTCGGTATGTTACATACCAACTGGTTGGTATGTCATGGCACTTACTGATACTCAGCACGAATTCCAGCACGAGTCGAAGACGAAGCTTCTGGACGCTGCGCTCTACGTTATCCGCGCGCGCGGCTACTCAGCCACGCGGGTGGAAGACATCTGCGCAGCCGCGGGACTGACCAAGGGGAGCTTCTTTCACCACTTCAAGAGCAAGGAAGAGCTGGCCCTGGCTGCCGCCCAGTATTTCTCCGATATGGCAGACCGGCTGTTTGCCGCCGCGCCTTACCACCAGCTCCCGGATCCCCTCGACCGTCTGCTCGGCTACGTAGACTTTCGCATATCGCTCCTGCTCGGCGAACTGCCGGAGTACACATGCCTGTTTGGAACCATGGTGCAGGAGGCGTACGAAACGCACCCCGCTATCCGCGAGGCCTGCGACCGCTGTATTGTTTCGCACGCGCAGACGCTTGAGGACGATATCGCGGCGGCAATGGCGAAGTATAACGTCCATGGCGCTTGGACCCCGCGCAGCCTGGCTCTCTATACGCAGGTGGTTATCCAGGGAAGCTTCGTTCTTGCCAAGGCGGAGCAGGGGCCGCAGGTCGCCGCCGATTCCCTTGATCACCTTCGCCGCTACTTTGAACTGCTTTTTGAGCGGCCTGCAACGCAACCTTCAACCGCGCAGTCCGATGCTGCCAAGGAGACTCAAATGACTTCGACCATCAGTCTCACTACTGAGCCGGAAGTCGTTATTCGGCCCGCGATGCACTACGTCTTTCTTGAAAAGACCGGTTACATTCCCTCCATCGCGCAGGGAACGTGGCAGGCGGTTGAAAAGTTTGCAGCCCAGATCGGACAATCAGGCCAGATCGTTGGTGCATGCGCGCTTTACAAATGCGGACCGGACATCTACCGCGCCGGATACATTCTCGCAGCGCGACCGGCAAGTGTTCCCGATGGACTCAGCTACGAAGAGGTTCCCGGCGGCAACTACGTGAAGTTTGTGCTGCAGGGGCCATATAGCCAGCTAGCGGAAGCGACGTCGCGTGCGTTTCAACTGGTCGCGGAAAAACAAGTCCCACTGCGCGACGGATTCAACATCGAGAGCTACGTTACCGATCCGCGCACTACGCCGCAAGAACAGTCGATTACCGAGATTCTGTTCCCGGCGCTGTAATGGCTTTCCCCCCCGCACCAGCAAAGCTTGTACTGGGCACCTGTCACCCGCACAAGGCGTCCAATTGTCCCCGCAAGTTTGAAGGAGGTCCGCGATGAACCAGGTCGTTATCGATATGTCCATTTCGCTCGACGGATTTGTCGCCGGTCCCGACGACGGCAAAGCCCATCCACTCGGACGCCAGGGCGGCATACATGTTTTTGATTGGTACTCAGGAGGGCCGGATGAGTATCGCGATCCTCGATTTCGACCTGCTCCTGGCGCTAACCGCGATCAGGTTGAACTGATGTTTGTGGAGAGCGGCGCGTTTATCGTCGGGCGGCGCACTTACGAGATCGCTAGAGGATGGGGTGGTCGCCATCCGGTGAATGGCGCACCCGTCTTCGTGCTCACACACAACCCTCCCTCCGAATATCCGCGCGGGCCGTCGAACCTGACCTTTGTGACCGACGGCATCGAAAGTGCCATCCGGCAGGCGCGCGCAGTTGCCGGCGGAAAGGATATCAAACTCGGTGGCGCATCGCCGGGACAGCAGGCGCTGGCCGCGGGCCTTTGCGACGAAATCCTGGTCCACATTGCGCCGTATCTTCTGGGCGGTGGTCTGCGGCTTTTTGGTGCACTTCCCAACGGAATCCGCCTCGACAAGCTTTCGGTCAGCGACGGTCCGTTCGCAACCCATGTGCGCTACCGAGTAGTCCGGGCTTAGAGCTGGCTGATGCGCGAAAGTCAGGCAGTCAGTGATGGAAACGTGTGAACCAGAGATGCAGCGGCTCGCAATCTGAAAGTCTCAATTCAGTTGCTGAGAATCTTGCCAACGTCCATTGCGGCGTCAACGCCGCCACAAATGAACACCAGGAGGTTTCACCATGTCCACAACAATGTTGCACGCCACCGTCCCCGCGTCCCAGGACGAAGCCCCCATCCTGGCCGTACTCGACACGATGCGCGAGGCGCTGTTCGAGAAGGATCCACACAAATTCGTCTCGGCATTTACCGCCGATGCGGCAGTCTACAACCTCGCGCCACCGCTGATGCACCACGGCGTGGATCCGGCTGAAAAACAGGCATGGTTCGACTCGTGGCTGACCCCGCTCGAGCTTGAGCCGCGCGACTTCAAAGTGACGGTCAGCGGAGATTACGCATTTGCTTTCGGATTTCTGCGCCTTGGCGGAACCAAGAAGGGCTCTGAAGGGAAGGTGAACTTCTGGATGCGCGAGACCGTGTGCCTGCACAGGGAGAATGGCGAATGGCGCATCGTGCATGAGCACACCTCGGTGCCGTTTTACATGGACGGTACTTTCCGCGGAGCCTTCGACCTGCGGCCGTGAAGCCCGGCCGCACGCGGCGAAGGTTCCGTGGTTCCGTGCCTGCCACGATTCCATTTTCCTGAACTGCCCCAACAAAAACCGAGAGGGGGTCAAATCATGTCCACTGCAACCATGCTGCTTCCGGTGCCGGGCGACGAGGCCGCCATCAGGAGCCTGATCGAATCTGTGGGGCGCATTCGCCGTAGCGGGATTGGCGTCCAAACCAAAATGCTGCCTGGCAACTTCGCAGGGCCGTCGAGCAGCAACGCCTGGGACGAGCGCTGGGAGACGCCGCTCTTACTCGAATGGAAGAATCTCAAGATTGATGTCGCAGGCGGCTTTGCCCGCTGCGATGGTTTTCTGCGTGTGAGCGTGACGAAAAAGGGCACAGACCGGCCCACGCGCTCGTGGAAGTGCGTCAGTGTCCGGTTACAACGGATCGAGGACGAATGGCAGTTTGTCCACGTTCACTTTCGCTCGGTCTTGCATGAGCGGAGCCCTCTACAAGCCGTTTAATCAGCGGCCTTGGTTTGGGGGCTTCATCCCGCACAAGCAGAGCTTGTACGGAGCACCCACCGGCAGTTAGAGCGGCTGCGCCGTCTTACAATCGTTTTATGAGCAAAAGCTGGCAGTATCCGCATCGGCGCTGGAATCCGCTGCAGCAGAGCTGGGTGCTGGTTTCACCGCACCGAACGCAAAGGCCCTGGCAGGGAGAGGTGGCGCAGAAGGCCACACCGTCAAGCGCCTCGTACGATCCGCAGTGTTATCTCTGCCCGGGCAACAAGCGTGCGGGCGGAGCCGAGAACCCGGTATACGAAGATGTGTTCAGTTTTGTAAACGATTACTCCGCGCTGCTGCCGGTTCTGCCCGCCGAACGGGGCGCCACGCCGTCGCCTCTGCTGAAGGCTGAGCCGGCTCGCGGATTATGCAAGGTGCTCTGCTTCCATCCCGACCACAGCCTTACGCTGGCCCGCATGACGCGCGAGGAGATTCGCACAGTCGTTGACGCCTGGGCCAGCGAGTACGAGCAGATCGGCAGCCTCGACTGGATCGAGTATGTGCAGATTTTTGAGAACCGCGGGGCGATGATGGGCGCCAGCAATCCCCATCCCCATTGCCAGATCTGGTCCACCAGCTTCATCCCCGATGAGCCGGCGACTGAGACCAGGGCTCAGCGCGAACACCTGTCGCTGACGGGGCGTTGCCTGCTGTGCGAGTACGCGGCGGCCGAGGAGACGGCTCAAGAGCGGGTGGTGTTTGCGAACGAGCATTTTGTGGCGCTCGTTCCCTGGTGGGCGGTATGGCCTTTTGAGGTGCTGCTCTTGAGCCGCCGTCACGCCGGCGCATTGCCGGAACTTTCTGCCGGCGAGCGCGACGCTCTTTCTGACGCGATGAAGCGCATCACGACGCGATTCGACAACCTCTTTGAAACCAACTTTCCGTACTCGATGGGTTTCCACCAGACACCCACCGATGGCAAAACGCATCCCGAGTGGCATTTTCACGCCCACTTCTATCCGCCGCTGCTGCGTTCGGCGACGGTACGCAAATTCATGGTGGGATTCGAAATGCTGGGCATGCCGCAGCGGGACATCACCCCCGAGTCAGCGGCAGAGCGGTTGCGCGAAGCGAGCGAGACCCATTTCTGGCCGCGAGGGTGAGAGCGGGGCGCCGAATCCGGGTGAATGGCAAGCTGGTGCGGAAGA
>DATJSB010000057.1:0-80058 GCA_035504315.1 Occallatibacter sp. | reverse complement strand
TCTTGGTCGCTGGGGTGGAAATCGTGCCATACGTCGTTCTCGCCCTCGACCTTGGAACCACCAAAGCCTTCGGGCTCGGCCTAGTCTGGCCCGATTTTCGCTCGCAACGCCAACCGCCCCAGTAGTGTTAACAGGCCCTAGTTCCAGGACGTCGAAGCCGAACTCTATCCGTTCGCGGATGAATTCGTGCAATCTTCGCATCTGCAAGTCTGATAAGCGGTCTGGAGAGATGCAATAAGCCCGCTTGTCGCAATGTTTCCGCAGGATGTATCCGGCGAGGAACGTCGCGATCGACTCACAAAAGAGCCCGCTGGCACTTTGCCCCAGCGGAAAGTCCTCGATGAGGGTTCTACCCATGGCTTCGAGTAGTCCATCGCGTCCCGAGGTTACGGGGACGATCTCGAATCGGCCACGTACCCCAAGTTCATCTGCCGCCTCTTCCAATAAGGTGTTTGGCAGCAACCACACAATCACTCGCCAATCCTGGCCCCATCCGGCCGAGTGGGCCTGATATGGCGCGTATAGATTCACGCGGGGCGGCTGTGCTTCTCCATAGGTCCCCGGTCCGAAACGAACGGAGACCTGTACCTCGGGGTGAGAATGCTCGGGCAGATATGCTGCCGTTGGACCACCCCGCAATATCGCCAGATGCTTGCTCTCGCAGCATGTTTCCTGGGTCGGAGTCCAAAGGTTCTTGGGAGTCGACGCTCGTTCCATAAGATGGCTCATTCGGTTTTTGCAATCGACCAGGAATTTGCAAGACAGCCCGCCGCGGCCAGGCTACCTTCGATACTATGCTGAGCAGTGATCGGTTCCCAACCGGATCCATCCCTCGTCCTCTCTCGAACGATCATTCAAGGAGCCTGCTGTGACCCGATTGGTTGTGGTTTTCCAATCTGGACTAGGACATACGGCGAAACTTGCCGATTCGCTTGTGAAAGGCGCAAACAGTGTACCTGGTGTCCACTGTGAGCCCCGCGCTCTCCGTTGGGGTGACGTGGATCAGGGCCGCTACGCCAGCGATGAGCTGTTCGCTGCGCTGGACGAAAGCGACGGCGTTATATTCGGTTGTGCCACTTACATGGGAAGCGGGTCCGCCTTATTCAAAGTCTTTCTCGAAACCGCCTTCAAGCCATGGTGGTTCGAGCAGCGGTGGAAAGACAAGGTTGCGGCGGGCTTCACGAATTCCGCCTCGCAAAGCGGAGATAAGCTTTCCACACTTCTGCAGCTCGCAGTCTTCGCCATGCAAATGGGTATGATCTGGGTCGGAGTTAGTGATCTCCCGGGCAACAACTGGAGTGGTGGCTCCCGGAACGATTTGAACCGCCTCGGGAGCTGGCTCGGCGTCATGGGACAGAGCAATGCGGACGAAGACAGCCCGAGTATCGGCGACATCGATACCGCATTTCGACTTGGAACGCGAGTCGCGCTCATCGCCCGCCGTTTGAAGGATGGCATCGCGTACGAAACCGACCGGGTGAGTGAACCGCAATTCCGTCAGCAAAACATAAGGCGATCAAAGGGGCTTTCGCAATAGATACCTATAGTCCGGACGCGGACTCACATACGGCCCGATTCTCAATGAGCGCAAAATCGCCAATGACTCTTCGATCACAAATAGGAAACGAAAGATCGGCATGGCGCCAGTTTTCCGGTAGTGATAACGGCGGAAAGCTTGGAGATACTCCGGGGTTTGTTTCCGAATCTGGCCGGTTCACTGTGACGGCCGTGATCCGAAGAAGAAACCAGCATCGCCTGGGCAAAAGGGCAGCGATTCTCAGCAAATGGCGAGCAGCACTTTTGCGCCGTGCGGCACGCTCACCGCACACCGAATCCTGGCCGCCCAGAAGACTGGCGCGGCTCGCGCAAACGGGATCTGCTGATTGCCAGTCAGCACTACCGTGGACAGAGTCGCCGGATCGCTGGGCTACTCGAAGATCACGATGGTCTTGGCCGCGTGTTTCTGCGAAGCACCGATGCCATCGTGTGCGATCGGAGAATCTCGGCATGCGGAGGACGGCCGAATCAGCTTAGCTATCCAATGCCCGGGAAGTGAAATTTCCTGGGCATTGGCCGGCGCTTAGATTCCGAGGCCGGCAGCCGCGTTCTCGCGAACAATCTCGACTGTCCGGATGTAGCGCCGCAAAGTTTCGACTGTTTTGTGACCCGTCTGGCGCATAATCACAAATTCCCGAACGCCGTTCATGGCGGCCTGGGTCACGCAACCTGCTCGGAGCGAGTGCCCGCTGAGCGCGACATGTGGTTGCGGCTCCGCCCGTCGAGGTGGCAAGTGCAGAAACGCCCGCAGCAACTCTGCCTAAGACCGGTACCGTTCTGCCATTGATCGGACTGCAGGGCATATTGTCTCTCGCCGGATCGTTCGGCCTGAAACTGGCGCGGAAGAGCGCCGCGAACTGACCTCTCATTAATCCCGTGTCGTGCGCTCCTGAGCTGAGGATGGGTTCAGAGGAAAGTGAGTGGGGGAAGGCCCGATGAGATGCCGAATTAAATCGGCCGTGATCGTCCCCAGACGTGCGCCTCACTCGAGGAGAGGAATGGACTCGTAGCATTTGAGCCAGCAAGGAGGCTCGGCAAACGCTTAGGGAGATCAACATAAAACAGACGAAATTGGGGGTTTTCTACTCTCTTTTGACCATGGTATGGATGCTGAAAGGCATCCCCCCAAGCTGCGACAATACCCATCGTGGATTGCATAGTAGTGGATCCGGCGCGGAAAGTAGTCCGCGTCGTGAATGTACTTGACATCAGCGTCGCGGCCATCGTCGGTAGCAACAACCGTGCGATCGGGACCTACGCTGCCGGTGACAACCCATATGCTGTGATCCTGGATGAGTAGACAGGACAGGTTTTCACTGCAAACTATGAATTTCCCGCCCTCACGCAAGTGAAAATCCCACGCCGCAGATGATTCGCTTTGAAGATACGGGGCAGAGCCTCTTTTCAATTCAATGCGGCAAGCTTATCGCGTAGAGATACCACGCCGCATGCGGAAGCCACTCCTCGGTCCATCGCCAGTCGTCATCTTTGCCGGTGACTGCAAAACCCTGGTTGAACGCGATGCCGTCTTCGTCATCCAGACCCGATGTGATTCCGTTCACGATGGCTCCCGGAGCGCTGGTGTACTTATACGACTGAAAGAACATATATGCGGCATTGTTGTGTCCGCTTCCCACCAGCATGCTGGTGTCGAAGGGATTGCGGCCAAGAATCCAATGCAACTGGTTCCACCCATAATTCCGCAATTCCGCCTGGAACTGCGGTTGGTCAGGGAATAATGGCGCAGCAAGCCGCGCAGCAGCGGCCAGCGAGGCGAGCCGGGCATTCTCTCCCTGCCACCACGGTGCGGCCTCGGTGTCATGGGGAAAAAAGAATGCCGTGCGAAGCTTGCCCGCCCTGGTGCGGACCAGTTGACGCGCGTAGCCGAAAGGATTGTTGACCTCCGCCGTCACCGCCAATTCAAAGCGCAGCGAGCGTTCTACCGTCTGCAGAGCCTTCCGCCGCTCTTCCGGTGAGGCGATCGACGCGTAGTTGAGCAGGCTCACGACCGGCAGTCCCGCATCTGATGGATGGAAGTATGGGCGCGTTCCTGCATCCGCACGCCAGTAATCGCGCCACGTACCGGTGGTGGTCAGGCGCGCCATCAGGCTGTGGGCGCGCTCGATGGCCGCAGTGCGGTAGGTCTCCTCATGGCTGGCCTTGTAGAGTTCCGTGGCAGCCATCAACGCGCAATAATCGTCGAGAATGTTCTCGACTCCGTCATTCACCACTTCGCGATTATGGCGGTCGAGAAACTGGAATGCCTCTTCGGCCGCCTTCAAATAATTTGCGCGCGGAAACTCGCCCTCTTCCGGCATTGTGCTCGCCAGTGCCAGCGCCGCAATTGCCATTCCGCCGCCCGAGCGGAAGCTGACTTCATATGCATGCGGTCCCTCCGCCTGGGCGATCGATTCGGTGGACTCCGATGCGCTGGCCTTGATGCGCGTTCGCCAATTGGGGTTCCCGATCTCGCGGTCTTTGGCGAGCTTCCCGGGTCCGGGCGCGGAGATGGTTTCGAAGAATGAACCATCGGGCCGCTTCATCCGCACCAGGAAATCCGCACCGAACAGACCCTCATCCAGCAGCCGGCGCTCATATTCGCTGAAGTTGTCGTTTTGCCGGCTGTTGAGCAGGTTGTAACTTGACAACAGGCTCCAAACCACCAGCGGTACCTGCTGCGGGTTGAAGTAGGACGTCGGATTCTGGTGGGAAAAATGAATGCCGTAGTCGCCCGTCGCATCGTACCACCCTCCGTGGACGTCAACGTAGGTCCCTGGCGAGCCGGGCACGGCGAGATGCCTGTCGGCCAGATCGAATGGCCCGCTTGATCGCTGCCCCTTGAAATAGAAGATGACGTTGGAGAGCGTGTCACGCTCCAGAATGTCGTCTTGAATCTCAAACGGACATGACTGCGCCTCACCGGTTGCCGTACGCACCCGGATGGCGTAATGCCCGGGCTGCCGCCAGCCTGAAAAATCCGCGATCCAGAACGTGCCGTCCTTCCAGTCAAACACTTGTCCTGCTGGCCTCAGATCGGCGATATACACCGTTTTGGCGGTATCCGTGTCGACAAGCTCGAACTTCCCAGGGCCATCCTGTGCGGTTCCGGCTACAATCGCCTGCTTTGCCGCAGTGGATTCATACCCAACCTGATCGGTCAGAACGCGAATCTGGCTGAAAGAGCTCTGCGCGTAAATCATAGACAGGCAGACAGCGAATACCGTGCTCAAAACATGAGTAGCCTTCATTTTCACCCCCGGCATCAAGTCGATCCGCAGCCGCCGGCCGCACCAGATACAGCAACAGGATATGCACTGTTGCTTGGTGGAACTCTCCAGATACAACATTAGGGCATATCGGTACTGAACTTTACAGACGAAACTGACCCGATCCGAGTTGTTATCTAAGTAGTAATTGCCGGTTGGCCCGTGAGAACGAAGCCGCAGGCGCCGCGATCGCCGCGGTAGTGGCTGCCGAGTAGCTTTGAGGCCGGGATAAGGTGTGAGTCACAGGGGGGAACCCACTGTGACTCATCACCTTCGGTGTTCTCTACTGCTTCTTCATCATTGCGCATTAGCGGTGGTGCATCATTCACTGCAATGTAACCAAACATCCAACCCGTGCTTGGGTTGTTCAGTAGTTATGGGCGTTAAAATGACAGTCTCAACACGGTATTTCGTCTAGAGGCTGCACTGGTCAAAGCACAAGAAATGCCATGCACAGGTCTGAGCTCAGACACATCCGATCAATGATGCGTTTCGTTCAAATCGCTGGTCGTGGGCCACAGCGAATTCCGAGGATACCAAGCGGAACGGGAAGTGCGCTGATCGGTCGCCTGCCTGAGCTGTGTATTGTGCCAATCGCGCGAGTGGGAATGCAGCACGGTGATACATTCGATGTGTGGTCGAATTAGTGACTGCTGTCATCTTGTCCAGATTGCGTTCCCTGTGAATATCCGGCGAAATGTAAATTTTCGCCCTTTCGCGCAAGAACTTTGCCCATGTGGCATCAAAGTTGACGCGGGCCGCGTTTTATAATCAGGTTCTGAGGCAGCTTCCCCGGTCACGCATTGCCTCATTTCTGCCGCCCTGGTATCGATCAGCAAGTTGCTTCGCTACAGCCAAAGACCGATGCACGCGCTCGAGTTCATTGTATGCAATGCCGGCCATTAGATCTTGGCCCGTTGGCCTATTGATTAACCGCCATCGGATTATGGAGGATCATGCGCAGGACAGGCTGTCGTTCCCTAACTCGATCCTGCCGCTGGATGGCTTTCCTGCTGTTTCTGCTGGCAGCGTCGGCGTTTGCAGAGAGTCCTCCGTCCCTGCCCAGTACGCTGTCGCCGGTCTCTACGCCTGCCCGTGAAATCCTGAGCCTATCGCACTTTGTGCTTTTGATTACGGGATCGATCTTTGCCGTCGTCGGAGGCCTGCTGATTTACGTAATCTTCAGGTTCCGCGCACGTGGGCCGGATTCGGAACACGAACCCGCGCAGGTGTACGGCAGCGTCCAGGTGGAACTGGCCTGGACAGTGATTCCGGTGCTGATTGTCGTCGTTCTCTTTCTCACTACGGCGCGCATCATTTTTGCCATTCAGGATGCCCCAGAGCCACAATCTGCGCTCGACGTCACAGTCGTGGGGCACCAGTTCTGGTGGGAGTTCCGATACCCGAAACTTGGCATCGTGACTGCGAATGAACTGCATATCCCAGTCAGCACGGATTCGAACCCGGCCCCGACCTATCTCAAATTGCTTTCCGCTGACGTGGACCACAGCTTCTGGGTGCCGCAGCTTGGCGGCAAAACCGATCTCATTCCTAATCATCCCAACCAGATGTGGATCGACCCACACACTCCCGGCCTCTATCTTGGTCAATGCGCGCAGTTCTGCGGCATTGAGCACGCCAAGATGTTGCTTCGCGTTTACGTCGACTCCCCCGAACAGTTTGCTGCATGGGTAAAGAACCAGGAGAAACAGGGCGTCGACGATCAAACGGTTGCTGCCGGCCGTCGCGTTTTCGAAAGCCAGGCCTGCATGAACTGCCATACAATCTCCGGTACCGCGGCCAAAGGCACGTTCGGTCCCGACCTCACGCACCTGATGAGCCGGGCAACGATTGCCGCGGGTGCGGCAGCGAACACTCCCGACAACCTGCGCGCATGGATCCAGGATCCAAACAATTTCAAACCCGGCGCGTTGATGCCTGCGATGCAGCTCAGCGACGAAGAGACGAATGAGGTGGTGGCGTATCTTTCCACCCTGCACTGAAGGATTCGAACGATGGCGGATCAAATACTTCCCATTCCCGGTTCGCTCGACACCGCGCCCTCGCGAGGAGCCGCATTCCTCGAATGGCTGCATAGCTGGGTGGTCACGGTCGATCATAAGAAGCTGGGCATTCTGTACATTGTGTACGCACTCTTTTTCCTGCTCGTAGCCGGGGTTGAAGCTCTGGTCATTCGCATCCAGCTTGCCATCCCCAACAATCACTTTGTCTCGCCGGAAGTGTACAACGAGATGTTCACCATGCACGGCACGACCATGGTGTTTCTCGTTGGCATGCCCATCCTGTTCGGATTTGCGAATTACCTGGTCCCGCTGATGATCGGCGCGCGCGACATGGCCTTTCCGCGGCTGAACGCCTTCAGCTTTTGGATGACTGCCTTCGGCGGCCTGCTGCTCTACTACAGCTTTATTGGAGGATTTGGCCTTTACGGAATGGGTGCTGCGCCGGATGTCGGCTGGTGGGCCTATGCGCCGCTAACGGCGAAGGCCTTTTCGCCGGGCCACAATACCGATTACTGGGCGTTGGCTCTCATCGTCAGCGGTTTCGGCACGCTGGGCACGGCCATCAATATTATTGCGACCATTCTTTCGATGCGTTGCCGGGGCATGACGCTCTTCCGCATGCCGCTTTTTTCCTGGCTGATGCTGGTGGTCAGCGGGCTCACGTTAATCACGATTACGCCCCTGACCGCAGCTCAGATTATGCTCATGATCGATCGCTACCTCGGCGGCCACTTCTTCGACACGCAAGCCGGCGGCTCGGCAGTGGTGTGGATGCATTTCTTCTGGATATTTGGCCATCCTGAGGTCTACGTTCTTGTGCTTCCCGCCTTTGCCATCGCCAACGAAGTCATCCCCGTATTCTCGCGCAAGGCTATCTTCGGCTACCCGGCCATGGTGTCGGCTTCAGTTGGTATCGCATTTGTGAGCCTTACGGTTTGGGCACACCATATGTTCACCGTCGGCATGACGTCGGTTGGCAACGCATTCTTTGCGTTATCCACCATGATGGTTGGAATTCCTACCGGCATCAAGATCTTCAACTGGCTGGCGACGATGTGGGGTGGCAAGATTCGGTTCGCCACACCCATGCTGTTCTGCACCGCTTTTGTGATGCAGTTTCTCATGGCCGGACTTACCGGCATCATGCTCTCGGTGGCGCCCTGGAACTGGCAGTTGCATAACTCCTATTTCGTCATTGCCCACTTCCACTACGTCCTGGTGGGCGCCATCGTCTTTTGCATCTTTGCCGCAATTTATTACTGGTACCCCAAGGTCACCGGCCGCATGCTGAGCGAAAAACTCGGCAAGTGGCACTTCTGGCTTTTCTTCATCGGCTTCCACATTACATTCGACATCATGCATTTTGTGGGGATTCTCGGCATGCCGCGCTCGATCTACACCTACGAGGCAGATCGCGGCTGGAACACGCTCAACATGATCATCTCAATCGGCGGAATGATTCAGGGAGCCGCCGTGTTGATCTTTGTCTGGAATCTCATCGACTCCTATCTTCACGGAGACGCGGCCGGCAACGATCCATGGGACGCATGGACGCTCGAATGGTCTACGCCATCGCCGCCGCCTGCCTACAACTTTGCCGAGGATCCGGTGGTTCGCAGCCGGAGGCCTCTGTGGGATCTGAAACACCCGAACGATCCGGATTGGAAGTACGAGCGATGAGCAGCGTTCCCATCTTCGTTGACGAAAACTGGCGCCTGCCCTCGCGCGGCCGCGTGGGCATGTTCTCGCTTATCATCGGCGAGTCTGCGATCTTCACGATTTTCGTTGTTGCCTACGTGTATTACATCGGCCGCAGCACCTACGGCCCTACGCCGCAGATTCTCGATGTCCCGGTGTTCAACACCGTCTGTCTGCTTTCGAGCAGCATCACCATTCTCCTGGCCGAGCATGCCATTAAACACGGCCGCATGCGGACATTCGGCTGGTGGTGGGCTGCGACCATGTTGCTCGGACTCGAGTTCATTGCAGGAACCGCCATAGAATGGCACAAGCTGATCTTTGAAGACGGCCTCTCCCTCAGGACAAATCTCTTCGGCACGACGTTTTATTCGCTTGTCGGGCTGCACGCCACGCACGTCATCGTCGGCCTCATCGGACTCTCGTTGATCATGGCCTTCACGCTGGCCGGCCGCGTGGAACAGCGCCATGCCGAGCGAATCCAGGTCTTTTCACTATATTGGCATTTTGTCGATGCGGTGTGGGTTGTCGTCTTCACGGTTGTCTACCTCGTGGGAAGGTAAGGTGTATGCGGGAACCAGTCGAACAGCAGCACGGACACGCGGGCAGCGGAACGATTCATCTTCCAGCGCCCACGTCATGGCCCATCGTGCTGGCCTTCGGTTGCACGCTCGCTGCTGCAGGCCTGGTGACGAACCTTGCCATCAGCATTCTGGGCGGCGTGCTCATGCTCGCCGGCTGCATTGGATGGTTTCGCCAGGTCCTCCCGCAGGAACAGCACGAAGAAGTCCCGATTATCGAACAGCCAGTCACGATTGCCTCAGCACGCCAACTTGTAGAGCGCATCGTTCTCAGCACCGAACATCGCGCGCACCTTCCGCTCGAAACCTATCCCGTGCTGAGCGGGATCAAAGGCGGCATCGCCGGCGGAATCGCTATGATCGTACCCGCGCTCATTTACGGTCTCGTCGCGCAACACAGCCTCTGGTATCCAGTGAACCTGCTTGGCGGCGCGGGCGTGGCCCACTGGCGCAATCCGTCCACCGCAGATATTGCTGCCTTCCATTGGCAGGGCCTGCTTGTCGCCATTCTGATTCACTCTGTCACTTGCCTGCTCGTCGGATTGCTTTATGGCGCGATGCTTCCCATGCTGCCCCGCCATCCCATCATTCTCGGCGGCATCCTCGCGCCCGTGCTTTGGACGGGCATTCTGCATTCGTTCATGGGCATCATCAATCCGGCTCTTGCCGGTCACATCGCATGGGGATGGTTTCTGATTTCACAGGTGACATACGGATTGACTGCGGGACTGGTGGTTGCGCGGCAGGAGCGAGTGCCCACCGGTCAATCGCTGCCATTCGCTGCGCGTCTTGGAATTGAGGCGCCCGGGTTGATGCTTTCGAAACCGGACGCAGGCCCTCCCCGCGACAAGGAGAAGCGCTGATGCGGCGTTCCGTGCCAACGCTCACCTTGGCATGTGCCGCATTGCTCGGCGGATGCGGTCACGCGCCAGGCTATCCTCCCGACCCCATCCTGAGGCCAACAAAAGTAACCGACTTCGACACACTTTACAGCCAGAATTGTTCTGCGTGTCATGGCAAGAACGGACAGAACGGGCCGGCCATCGATCTCGCTAATCCCGAGTATCAGGCGCTGGTGGACGATGCCAGCTTGCGCAAGTGGATCTCCGGCGGAATGGCCGGAACCGAGATGCCCGCCTTTGCCCAGTCAGGGGGAGGGATGCTCACCGACGCGCAAGTGAACGCGATTATCGCAGGCATGCGCAAAGCGTGGTCGCGACCGGCTTCTTCGACTCTCGCGCAGCCTCCCGCCTATTCGCAGACCGAGGCAGGCGATGCCTCTCGCGGCCAGGGTGTTTACCAGGCGCGCTGCGCGTCGTGCCACGAGAGACCAAATGATGACATCACGGCTCCGATCTATCTCAAGCTGGTCGGAGACCAGGCTTTGCGCACCATCATCATCGCCGGGCGGCCCGACATTGGACAGCCCGATTGGAGCCACGACGGGCCGGGCGGAAAAGCAGCGACACCGCTGTCGGCCCGGGAGGTCGACGACATTGTGGCGTACCTGGGCAGTCTGCGAGGCGCTGGACAAGAGATCGCAACAGGCACATCATCCACACAACTCGCACCGCACGCGAATGGTGGGAGGGCTACGAAATGAATCAGGACGAACGGCCGATCGGCGAAAATCCGGAACCGCATCAGGGCGTGCCGGCATCGAGCCCTGGCGCGATCCGCGACGAGCAGAGCGCGGTCTCGCGCCGTTGGCTCCTTCTCAAAGCTGGAATCGCGCTCAATGGACTCGTCGGAGTCGTGCTTGCTGTTCCGGTCGTCCGCTATCTCTTTGCTCCATGGCGAAAGGATTCGAGTTACGATTCGTGGGTTTCGCTGGGGTCTCCGGATGCATTCCCCCTGGGCGAAACACGTCTCGCCTACTACAAAAATCCCGCGACGAATCCATGGGACGGACAGACCGAAAACGTTGCCTGCTACGTGCGGCGCGAAGGCATCAGTCAATTCCGCGTCTTCGCCATCAATTGCGCGCATCTCGGCTGCCCGGTTCGCTGGTTCCCTCAATCGCAGCTATTCATGTGCCCCTGCCACGGCGGCGTCTATTACTCTGACGGCTCGCGCGCTTCAGGTCCGCCCGAGCGTGGACTCTTTACCTACGACTGGAAGATCGTCTCCGGTGAACTGCGCATCGATGCCGGGCAAATGCCTACGCTCTCGAACACCGCCAAGTTGGTCACCATCTCGAATGCTTCTGGAGACCGCCGATGCCAGGGTTAAAACAATCCGGTGCGCGCATCTACGCCTGGCTCGAGCGCCGCCTTCAGCTTGAAGGCCCGGTGAAAGATGCGGTTTTGCATCCGGTTCCGCGCAGTACTGCAAGCTGGTGGTATGTCTTCGGCAGCGCTGCATTCACGCTGCTTTTCCTGCAGATCTTCACCGGCATTCTTCTGGCATTGGTTTATGTACCCGCGGCGGGCGAAGCGTGGAACAGCCTGAATGTTCTCAATCACCAGATCCCCCTGGGTTGGTTTCTCCGCGCACTGCACGGCTGGGGGTCGAACTTCATGGTCGCCATCGTGCTCATTCACATGGCCCAGGTGTTCCTCTTCGGCGCTTACAAGTTTCCCCGTGAACTCACGTGGATCCTCGGGGTGTTTCTTCTGCTGATGACCCTCGGCATGGCCTTCACCGGCCAGGTGCTGCGCTTCGATCAGGACGCGTACTGGGGCCTCGGCATTGGCGCATCCATCGTCAGCCGCATTCCTTTCATCGGGGGCGGCCTGGTTCACCTGCTTTTAGGCGGACCCATCATCGCTGGCGCCACGCTCTCCCGCTTTTTCGCGCTCCACGTTTTTGTGATTCCCGGCGCCATGCTGCTCTTCGCTTCGCTCCATGTCTGGATGGTGATCAAACTGGGCATCAACGAGTGGCCCATGCCGGGGCGGCTTGTCCGCCGCGATACCTACATCGCCGAATACCATCGCCTGTCTCACCAGGACGGCATTCCTTTTGTGCCCGGCGCATTCTGGAAGGATCTTGTGTTTTCCGGGTCCGTAATTGCCGCGGTCGCTGTCTGCGCATTTGTCTTCGGACCCTATGGCCCGAGCGGTCAACCGGATCCTTCGATCATTCAAACCGTTCCCAAACCGGACTTTTTCTTTCTGTGGATCTATTCTGTGCTCTCCTATCTGCCGCCGCAGATGGAAACTCCGTTTATCCTGATTGTTCCTCTCCTGGCCATCGCCATCCTGCTCGCGATTCCGTTTTACGCTGCCGAAGGCGAAAAAAGCTGGCACCGGCGGCCCGTTGCGGTTCTCGCGGTTTCCACCATCGCCGTCTGCTGGGGCGTCCTCACTCAGTTGGGAACAACGACGCCCTGGAGCCCGCACATGAGTGCGTGGAGCGGCGATCCAATTCCCATCCGGTATCTGAAGACGGCGTCTCCCGTCGTGCGTCAGGGCGCGGTGGTTTTTCAAGTCAAGCAATGTCGCAACTGCCATTCGATTGGCGGAGCAGGCGGTGAGCGCGGTCCCGCTCTCGACGATGTTGCAACCCGCATGACGATTGACCAGATGCGCTTTAAAGTTGTCACCGGTGGCGGCAACATGCCGGCTTACGGCAAGAATCTCTCCCCGGCCGAGATCGAAGCGCTCGTCAGCTTCCTTGAAACGCTTCATCCAGCCAATGAGCCGCCTGCGTACGACGCTTCGCGCAAGGCCATCGAGACCTCGCAAACGCAAAAGAATGGCGCGCCACTCGATTCGCCCACAACAACCGGTTCGACGCCATGATGGACAGCACCACAGTTGCTGACCTCTTTACCGATTGGGAAATTCCGTGGGTCGTAACTTCTGTGCTCGTGCTTACGGCGCTGGTATATGTTTGTGGATGGGTGCGCATTCACCGCACCCGTCCTGCTCAATTCCCGGCTTGGCGGCTGGCGGCGTTTCTCGCTGGTATGGCCGCCTTGTTTGTGGCTGTTGCGTCGCCGCTGGACACGTTCAGCGAGTCGCTCCTCTTTATGCATATGGCGCAGCACTATGTGCTCATGTCCGTCGCGCCACCGCTCATCGTTTTTGGCGCTCCGGTCGTTCCCGTGCTGCGCGGATTGCCGCGCTGGATCATCGGTCGTGTGTTGCGTCCGCTGTTCGTATCGCGCCTGCTTCCTGAAGCCGGCGCATTTCTCACGCGACCGCGAGTTGCCTGGCTCGCGATGAATGCCGCCTATATCGGCTGGCACATCCCGCGTGCCTACGAGTTTGCTCTTTCATCGGAGAACTGGCACAACTTCGAACACGCGTGCTTCTTTTTTTCGAACTTGATGTTCTGGTGGCCGGTCATCCGGCCATGGCCCAACCGGAGCGCTTCATCGCGGCACTCGCGCTGGGCGATGGTCCCATATCTATTGCTGGCTGATATCGTGAACACCGCTGTCTCCGCGTTCCTCTGTTTCTCGGGACGGTTGCTGTACCCCAGCTACGGGCTAATCCCGAGGCCTCTCGGAATCCCCGCTCTCAACGATCAGGTTGCTGCGGGAGCTTTTATGTGGGTTTTCGGGTCTGTCGTCTACCTCATCCCGGCGGTCGCCATTGTTGCTCAGCTGTTGTCGTCGGTCGCGATTCCTTCGCATGCGGCAGAATCGATCGGCCACAACAAAGCTTGCCACAACAAAGCTTGATTGATGGTAAAGGCAGCAAACGTTTGACCTACCGCTTTATCGCTTTGTTGAAGAGGTCTCCCGCGTCAATCCTTTGTCCGCAACACAACTTGCTTAGAGCAAGAATGGACTATCAAGAAAATAGGTTGCACCGCAGAGGCTGGCAGTTTTCCTGCTGCGGTGCACATATACAGTTACAGTTAGTTGATCACTGGTCCAAAGTTGGCTCCAGCGGGCGCATTCAACGTCGTAGCGTTCCCAACCAGGAACACGGTTGGATCGATTGCTCCTCCGGCGGACAGTTGGGATTGGTCGAAGAAGGCGATGCCGAACGGGGTCGCCGAGCTGATGACAGCCAGGTCGCCTAGATTGTCGAAAGCGATGCCATTCGGAGAGCTGAGCGTGGAGTTGCTGTTATCCATTGTTGGACTCAGAGTGACCTTTGGGGTGGGGCTACCGGTAACACCCAGGCTGGCCTGTGCGAATTCAACAATCGTGTTGGGTGCGTTGGCGTTGCTCGACCAGAGGTCTCCATTGGCATCGAAGATCAATGCCCAGGGAGCCTGAATCGACCCGTTGCCGTCATCAGACAACGTCGCATCCGGGTCCAGTTCAACGGTTTCGCTGAATCGCGGCAAATGGTTAGCTTTGAATTCGAAGATCGTGGTTGAGCCGTTATTGGCGACATAGAGATCACCGGTTGCGTCGAACACGATGCCCAGCGGTCCGTTAAATGCCGGATTCGAGGTGAGAGTAATGTACGGTGAAGTGGCCGCATTGGAAGCATTGAGCTGCTGCGGGGTGAAGACGTACACCGCGTTGCTTCCGTTGTCGCTCACCCACATGTCTCCATACGAGTCAAACACCGCTTGCTGCGGAAACGTGAAGTTGGGTGAGTTGATGGTGACTGCGGGCATCGGGGCGCTGTTCGTTGCCAGATCTTCCAACTGCGCGGGCGTGAATTCATAAAGCGCCGGGGTGATGCTTCCGCCGGTGGATACAGTTCCGCCGTCGATGACCCAAAGGTCCCCGTAGGCGTCGAAGACCACGCCCTGCGGTGCGCCGAACACGCCGCTGTTGTTCATGAGGTGCGGCGCAAGGGTTGTGGTTTTAGGGGAAAGCTGCGCCGGAAGATACTCGACAACGTTCGTCCCGTTCGCTACCCAGAGAGCTTTATTGATGGTTGGCGGAGACGTGGGGTCGGTCGGCGTTGATTTGGTGGACGCGACGTTGGACATGCCTCCGCAGCCGACGGCAAATCCGATGAGGAGCGTTGAGGCGAATAGAAGGGCCCAGCGAAACGTGACTTTTGCCCGTTCACGCAGGCCGATCCAGCGGTCGATTCTTTGCGATTCCATGGTCAATTCGGTGTTCATGATTCCCTCGCGGTTGTGTGAAGTCTTCGGGCTATAAAAGCCCGTTCACTGATGTAAGCGACAGGATCATGCCGATTCCCTCATTGAATCTGAGATATTTCCGCGATTTTCGCGACCGGAGTCGACGTCTCAATTCCGGCAGGAGTCTGTGCGGCGGAAGTTCCTTGGCGGGAATGGCATTTGGGCTATAATTCTCTCGATAGCGGACCCCAGAAGAAATTCCCAGAGTCCCAAAGTCCGCAGCTGACTTGAAGTTGCAGGATCCCCGCTGAAGTGTCGCGGGTCTGCGTCTCGTTCCCCACTTGCTTCCGCTTTCGAGTCCTACAGCGCATGCCCGGAGTCAACGACATGGAGAGGGCCGTGGATCGTGCGACCATCACGCAACTGCTTCAACAATGGAGCGGAGGGGATAAAGAAGCGCTCGACGCGTTGATGCCTGTGGTCTACGACCAGCTTCACCGTCTGGCCTCGCGCTGCATCCGCGCAGAGCGTCCCGATCATACGCTGCGTGCCACGGCGCTTGTTCACGAGGCGTACTTGCGGCTCATCGATGCCGACGTATCGTGGCAGGATCGCGTCCACTTTTTTGCGGTATCGGCGCGCATCCTGCGGCGCATTCTGGTCGATCACGCAAAATCGAACCGGCGGCAAAAGCGCGGCGGCGGCGCTGAAATGATTCCCCTCGATGAGGCGGTGGTTGTGGGGCCGGATTCGCCGGAAGGGCTATTAGAGCTCGACATGGCTCTTAAGCAGCTGGAACTGCAGGACAAGCGGAAGAGCCAGATCGTCGAGCTCCTTTGCTTCGGGGGTCTCACCTACGACGAAACGGCGGCAGCACTCGACATTTCTCCGGCCACGGTGCACCGTGAGATCAAACTCGCCAAGGCATGGCTGCATCGTGAGCTTTCGTCAGGCGCTTCCTAGTTTTTCGTCAGGCGCTTCGTAGTTCTTCGTCTGGCGCTTCCTGGTGCGGAGGGCCAATGCTTCATTCGTCGCAACGCTGGCAACAGATCGAAGCCCTTTTTCATGAGTGCCTTGATCTGCCGGAAGAATCCCGCGCCGCTTTCCTTGATAAGCGCTGCGGCGAGGATGCCGAACTGCGCAAAGAAGTCGAGTCACTGCTGGAATCGTCGTCCACAACCATGGACTTTCTCAACGACCCGGTGAAACAGGCTGCTTTCGATTTTTCCAATGGTTCCGCTTCGCACATGATCTCTCCAGGAAACAAGATTGGCCGCTACGAGATTCTCTCCTGCATTGGTGCGGGAGGGATGGGCCAGGTATACCTCGCGATGGATGAAGTGCTCAGACGCAAAATTGCAATCAAGGTGCTGGCGCCATCGCTCGTCAACAACGATCACGGATTACGCCGATTCGAAAAAGAAGCGCTGGCTGCCTCGGCACTCAATCACCCGAACATCCTCACCATTTACGAATTTGGAGTATCTGAAGGACGCCAATTCATTGCCTCGGAGTACGTTGAAGGAGAAACTCTGCGCCAGTTGCTGGGCAAAGGGGCGTTGCCGATCGACCAGGCAGTCGATATTGCGATACAGATCGCCAAGGCGCTTGAGACAGCACACGCCAGCGGAATAGTCCATCGCGACATCAAGCCGGAGAACATCGTGATCAGGAAGGACGGGCTGGCGAAAGTACTCGATTTCGGAATTGCCAAACTGACTGAATCGCAGCCAACGACTAGCCATCCTGACGTTGTGAAATCTATCTCGGTAAGCCAGGCCGGCCTCGTGATCGGGTCAGCCCGATACATGTCGCCGGAACAGGCGCGCGGGCAGAGCGTCGACCCTCGAAGCGATACCTTCAGCCTTGGTGTTGTGCTTTACGAAATGGCTGGCGGTACGGCGCCATTCGATGGCGAGACAGTAAGCGACGTTATCGCCGAAATCCTGAAAGTTACGCCACCGTCTCTCGAGGAGATTTTGCCAGATGCGCCGTCCGGATTGCAGCGAATCGTAAGCAAGGCCATGTGCAAGGATCGCGCCGGGCGCTACCAAAGTGCGAAGGAGATGCTCGACGATCTTGAGGAATTCGCCAGGCGGCGGCTGATTCAGGTTCAAAACGATGGCGCATCATCGCATCAAGGAAAAACTCGAGTTATTTCGGGCAACAAATCTCAATCGGCGACTGGTACTGCTTCTCACCCAGCCGAACGGCGTTTACGCCGCCTACCGGCATCGCTGCTGCTGTCTCTCGCTTTGGTCGTTGTCATCGCGCTCGCCGCGCTCTATCTCTTGAAGCCACTTCGAAATCACGGCGTAGAAGCGCCGCAGGCCGGGTCACGTACTCTGGCGATTCTCCCGTTTCAGAATCTAAGGCAGGATCCTTCACTCAATTACCTTGGATTTTCGCTGGCGGATGCGGTGATTACGAAGCTGAGTTCAATCAATTCACTTACCATCCGGCCGTCTACGTCCATTGAGAAATACCGTAATCAAAGCGTCGATCCGAGAACCGCGGGCGCTGACTTGAATGTCAATACACTCCTTACCGGCGGCTTCATTAAGGATGGGGACGATCTTCGCATTACTGCGCAACTGGTGGATTTGAAGCTGAACAAGATTCTCTGGCACGACTCTTTCGATGTGAAGTTCGACAAGCTTCTGACTGTCCAAGATCACGTCGCGCAGCAGATCGCAAAAGGGTTGGAACTGGACCTTTCACCCAGCGAAGCGCAGAATCTCAACTCCTCAAAGCCAGTCGATCCCAAAGCCTATGAGTATTATCTTCGCGGCATTGACCTCGACTCGATCAACGATTTCCCCGGCGCAGTCGCCATGCTTGAGAAATCCGTATCTCTCGATCCGAACTTCGCTCTGAGTTGGGCGCATCTCGGCAAGGCTTACTCCTCCAGTGCAACCCTTCAGTTCGGTGGGCGCGAAGTATATGACAAGGCACAAGCCGCATACGAAAAAGCAATCGCACTGGACCCCAATCTCGTTGAACCGCGCATCTACATGGCAAATATGCTCACAGATACTGGCAGGGTCGAGCAGGCCGTGCCCATTCTGCGCGCAGCGCTCAAGTCAAACCCGCAAAACGCTGAACTGCATTGGGAACTAGGCTATGCCTATCGCTTCGCGGGAATGCTCCCGCAGTCGGCCTCGGAGTGCGAACATGCGCGCCAGATCGACCCGCAAGTCAAGCTGAACAGCTCAGCTTTCAACGCCTATCTCTACCTGGGCGAATATGCCAGGTTTCTTGAGAGTCTTCCATCAACCGATTCGGCCTATATTCTCTTCTATCGCGGTTTTGCAGAGTTTTACCTGGGTCATCCGGATGAAGCCGCCAAGCTCTTCGATCGCGCCTATATGCTCGATCCCGAATTGCTGCAACCCCGGATTGGCAAGGCTCTGAGCGATAAGATTGCCGGCCGGCCAGCCGCTGGTCTCGCGCTCCTGCACGACACGCAGGATAAGATGGAGGATCGCGGAGTGGGCGACGCAGAGAGCATGTATAAAATCGCTCAGGCTTACGCCGTACTCGGAGACAAGCCTGACGCTCTGCACGCATTGAGCCACACTGTTGAAGGGGGATTCTTCTGCTCCTACTGCTTCAGCACCGATCCGCTCCTGGCCGGCATCCGGAGCGAGCATGAATTCCAACGTCTGAGCAATGATGCTCGCCAACGTCACGATGAGTTTGAGTCTCAGTTTTTCGGCGCTGCTTCGCTCCATTAACCATGAACCGGGTAGACAGCCAAAGAGTTTCTTCGACTTCAACGATGCTATACCCCGCAGAAGTCTCTCACCTTCTCCTGCATATGATTGACGCGGTGTCGGCCTATGGTCTGGCGCGACCGGAAATTGTGTGACGAGCATCATGAATCCTCGCGATCCTCACTGGTTGATGCCGCACTACCCGTTTGCAGTCTCCTGAAAACCGCTCAAATGTAACTTTGGGCGGCCGCCGCGCTGGTTGGCGCCTGCGGTCCGCCCAATGCATTTACACGCCGAACGCCTACCTGCTCAATTCGGTATAGATCGTCACGGTCACGGTGTTGTCGTCAACAGCGGCAAGCCGGGTCGCCCCGCCCACCGGCTGCGTCGCAATACCAAACGCTCCGCCGTTGTTGGGATCCACGGGAAACTGCGCCACGAACGTGCCGTCCGCCGTGTACTCCACAATCTCACTGGGCTGATTCGGATCCACATTGCTGCCGTCGCTGTTGGCTACAAGGAGATGGCCATCCGGCGCTAGAGCCATGTCAATCGGCCCGTGCAGATGCGCGTCATCCTGGAAAAGCAGCGTCGGCACAGCCTCGCTCGCGCCCACCGTCGATGCATGCTCAATTTTGTAGATCGCGTTGTCGGTCGACGATGCGAAATAGAGCGTGTCGTTCCAAGCCGAATAAAGCAATCCGGAGGGACCAAGCTCCAGCGCCGCGGGATCACCCCGGTGATTCAATCCCGTCGCAATCGCTGTCGACTTCTCCAGCGACAACACTCCCCGTTCATGCCTGAAAGTCAGCCGCGCAATCGTTCCATTCAATACGTTCGAAACGAAGACGTCCACCGAACGGTCCCTCTCGTTGACCGCCATGCCCCACGGCCCGTCAATGGCCGGGTTCGCGATCACGTTCAGCAGCATTCCTGAAGGGCTGATGATCTGAATCGCGCCGGCTGAAGCAGTTCCGGATGTGCCGTCCAGCGTCTTCAGATTGCCCACCAGCACGGTTCCATCGCTCAGGATTCCCAGCGCGGCCGAAAGCCCCGCATACTGCGTCGAGCCCTGGAAGAACAGGGTTTGCTGGCCGTGTGCGTCAACCCGGACAATGGTGGTTCCGGTACCCTGCAGGTTCTGGTTGTTATTGAAGTTCGATATCAGCAGATCGCCAGGCTGTAGCACCGAATTCTCGATCGAATGCGAACGATCATCGGTGAACAGCGGCGCGAAGGCCGTGCCATAGGGGTTGACGTCCCCGTTCTGCGGTATCGTTGACACCGTAGCTGCGGGAGGCGGCAGAAAAGTCTTGCTGCCATTCTGAGCGCCGAGCGGTGCCGCGAGGGCAATAAGCGCCGCACCGAGGGCTATGAGGTGCACGGTCCGCGCGGAAGCGCATGAAGCCGCATGAGAGGTTGCGATATGCATGAGGGTGCTCCTTTGAGGTTGAGGAATTTCGGCTTTTCAAAAGGCCGCCATCTCTCCAAGCGACAAAAGCGCGGGAGTTCCCTCATGCATTTGCGAAATTTTGTAGATAGTTTTCGCCGATTTCTCAGACCATGCCGCGGCAGAGACCGGAAACCCATCGGTGATCGAGAGGTGCCGGATGCCATGATGCCTGCTTGGGGGTATACGGCTGAGTTCAGCGGTTTTTCGGTTGCTCGGCAAGCTGCATTCGACAGCATCGGCTCGCCTTACACCGACTCTGGTTTTGGTCCGGCGGGCCTTGGAGCACCAGTTTACCCATTTCGAATTCCGCGATAGTACCCTCCTGGTTTCAGTTCCTGCGCGATGTCAGCCGTAACACTTTCGTCGCAGACTGAAACCAAGCAGCTCCTGCAAACGTCAAACTGCTATTCCCACCCCGGCTAGGCCGGGTTTTCCCTTTGGTAACCAAACCGGAGCATTCCCAAGCGAGAAGGGCGCCGCACATTAAGAGCGCCGAAGACATGCGGCCGGGTTCTAGGGTCCAATATTAACTTTTCCCCAGGCAGCGCATAGCCCCTTCGCGTCAAAGTCACGCGCGGGGGACCCCTTGCGACCCCGGATTTGCGCCGCAAACCGTAGAGATGGAGCCAGTTTTTCCGATTTTGTTGTCGCTCGTCGCTGGCAGACACCCGGTATCCACTCCACAAACGTTGTTTGTTGGGACCCGGTCCATGCGTCGCTCCTCGCTTCTGGAACCCGGGAAAACCAGTTCCTGGCGCTGCCTTTCAAAAAGCTAATAACGGATTCTAAGGTTTTTCCAAGAATCGCCGATACACGCCTTAGATCGGGACCCAGTACGGGAGCCAATGGTTCTGGCCAAAGAAGCGTCCTAGGGAGGTTTCGAGCAGCAAAGGCTTTGCATTACCTGGCCAGCGAGGCGGTATATCAGCTTCGGTTTGAGGCCCGGCACCGGAGGAAAAACGATGAATTCCAGGTCTGTTGTTTCCATCGTCGGAATTGTCGCGCTGCAAGGGGGACTCGTGTGCGGTACGGGATTTGCGGCCACGCGCACCGCTTCGTTTTCTGTAAGCGTAACCGTCGAAGCGGGGTGCCAGATTTCTCCGGCCGGTTCTGCCACCGAAGGCGCTGCATCAGGGTCCAAGTGGGGGAACTCGCCCGTTTCTGTAAACTGCTCTCTGCCGGTGCCCTACCAGGTTACTGTCGACAGCATTCCTCAGGCTACTCTTGCCAGGCCCGGCGCAACCATTCCCGGTCTCGCTGGCCTTCCCCGGTACGCGCACGCCGACGATCGCGATCTTCTCCCGCCGCATGACCCGTCTATCACACCGCTCGAGCACTCCGATTACGATCAGGTTCGACCCGCCTCTTTTGGCTTGACGGCAGCCCTTCCCGAAGCTGCGCTCTGTTCCGCCGATGACGCCGCTCCTGGGACCATCACTGTGACGATCGTCTATTGACCCGGAAGTAGAATTGTGAACTGAATCACAACGTCGATAGATTACTTGTTGAGTGAATTGCAAGATGGTGTGATGTATGTCACCGACAACTAAGATCAGAATAACTTACAGCCTGCGAATAGTTGATCTGAGTTAACTGCTTTGTGACTTAGCTCACATGTAGCGTCCTCAACGAAGGGTAACATGCGACTTAATTGTGACTCACTATCTGCGATTCGATCGATACAAATCGAGTAGTCTGCACAATTGTTTGCGGCGACCAACTGCGGTGAACCAGAAGTAATTTGATAGCCCACGAAAGTAACCGGTTCAACAAAACCGACTGGGAATGCTCTGTATATCATCAGTCAACGTCCGCTAACGCCAACTGGGTATCGCGCCAAATCAACTCCCCGGTATCATTGATCCAAGTCTTACAAAAAATCTTTTCTTGGAGAGTTATTCCGTGAAATACACACATGTGAAGTCCGCAACGGTTGCCGCAGCAGTTTTGGGGTTTGCCCTGGCTTTCGCGCCAGCCTCAGCATCTGCGTCCACGACAACGGCGACCTTTGCCGTTTCAACAACCGTGACAAATTCTTGCACGATCAGCGCCGCCGCTCTAGCGTTTTCTGCCTATACGGGCGTGGTGGACCAGGCGCAAACCACACTTACCGTCAAATGCACCAACAACGGCGACTACACCGTGGCCCTGAATGGGGGCGCAACCACTGGTGGAACCGTTACCACCCGGTTAATGGCGAATGGCACCTACACTCTGGGGTATTCGCTCTTTACCTCTAACACCTACGGAACGGTCTGGGGTGACGGTACCGGCAGTACTGTTACGCAATCGGGCGTCGGCACTGGAGCCAATCAGACGCTGACGGTTTATGGCCAGATCCCGGCTAACGAGACCGCCATCTCGGGTACCTACACCGATACGATCACTGCCACCATCACCTACTAACCTTACAGCCATTTGCAACCTTGCATAGGACGCCATGACCGTACGGAATTGGGAGTCGTTCTGGTTTACGGCGGCGGCAAGAATCGCCGCTGCCGTAGCCCTTTTTCTAGCCAGCTACGGCGCCGCTGCGCAAAGCTTGTCGGTTTTGCCGGTCAACGTCTTTCTGTCTCCGGGCCAGACTGCTACATCGTTGTCGGTCACGAACTCCGGGGATAAACCGACCTCGATCCAGGTGCGTGCTTACAACTGGAGCCAGAAGGACAATGAAGACCAACTCACTCCTTCGAATGTTATAGTCGTAAGCCCGCCTCTGGTTACCATCCCGCCGGGAAGCACTCAGGTAGTACGACTGATTCTGCGCCAGATCCCGGCAGGCAGCGAAGCTACATATCGCATCATTCTCGATCAGATACCGGGACCTGGTGAGCCGGGCGTGGTGCAAATGGTGTTGCGCCTCTCGATCCCGGTGTTTGCGGCGCCCGCTACGAAAGCGGTTCCGAAGGATCAGTTTCATCTGGAACGCGATGGGGAGAAGTTATTTCTGGTGGGAGTTAACACCGGCCAAAGCCATGAAACCCTTCACGACATTCTTGTAACAGCGAGTGACGGCCATAAACTCGGCCTGAAGACAAAGGTGTCACCCTATCTGCTTGTCGGCGCCACGAGGCGCTGGGAGCTCGACACGCAAGGGTACGCACCGCAACCGGGAGAATCCCTGAAGTTAACCGCCCATGGAATCGTTGGTGCCATCGAAGTGCAGGTTGGCGTTGCTACCGCGCCATGACCAGGAACTGTACCTGGCGCCGTGGTTACGCCTAGCTGCAATATTGATCCTGGCGTTCCCAGTGGCCCAGACTTCACTGGCGGATTCCGCAGGGACAACGGACAACACCCCCGTCGTTGATCCGCTCAAGTCTTCCGCTGTTGATCCGGCGACGATGGACCCTCCAACTCCTAACGAGACCTTGCTGCTTGATGTCGTAGTGAATGGTCATTCCATCGGCAAGATCGGCGAGTTCGTTCTGCGCCACGGAACCTTGTATGCGCGTCCGCAGGAATTGCGGGACCTGGGTTTCCGCGTCCCCAATACCCGCGCCTCGCGGAGCGGCCTCATGGCGTTGAACGACCTGCCTGGATTTACCTGGAGAATGGACACCGCAAATCAGCAGTTGCTCGTCACTGCCATTGACGCGGCTCTGGTGCCCAATGTCTTGCAGATTTCACAGGGTGAAGGACCGGAAAGCCGGCGGCCGATTGAAAGCGGGACAGGGCTGACACTGAACTATGACACCGTCGGCACATTTGCCAGCGGTCAGTATGGAGGAAGCGGGTCCTTCGACCTGCGCAACTTCAGCCCCTGGGGCATTACGAGCTCCGACTGGATGACGTATGCCGGCTCGGCTCTCAGTGCTTCAGGAACCAAGCCGATGGTTCGGCTCGATTCCGCGTACACCTACGCGGATGTAAAATCGCTTCGCCGCTATAGTGTGGGCGACTATATCGACAGTGCCCTGAGCTGGTCCCGCCCGGTTCACATGGAAGGAGTTCAGATTCGTTCCGACTTCACCATGCGTCCCGATCTGATCACCTTTCCACTTCCAACCCTCAGCGGCTCGGCGTCGGTGCCATCGACCGTAGATGTCCTCGTGAACGGAAACCTGGCGACCTCCAACACAGTAACCCCCGGCCCCTTCGAAGTTCCGCAGTTGCCTGTCATCTCCGGGGAAGGCACAATCACCATGACGCTGACCAATGCCCAGGGCGGACAGGTGACCGTGTCCCAGCCCTTCTACGGGGCCGCTACCCTCCTGGCCAAGGGCCTGCAGACCTTTGCAGGGCAGGCGGGATTGGTGAGGCGAGACTGGGGCCTCTTGAGCAACGACTATGGAAAGCTGGCGGGGGCGGCCTACTACCGCCGGGGTCTTTCGCAGACTTTCACCGTGGAGGCTACTACGGAAACCACGGCCGGCGCTTTTATGGGCGGCGGCGGAGGAGCCGCTACTCTGTGTCATCGCGCCCTCGTCAACTTCGACATGGCGGCCAGCGGCGGCTCGGCCGGTACAGGCGAACTGATCTCGGCTGGACTTCAGCACCAGGGCACGGTCTTCGGCCTGGGCGGTTCGGCAAGCGTGGCCAGCCGCAACTACCACGACATTGCAGCCATGAACGGTTCGCCAATTCCGCGCCAGCAGATCAGCCTTTTTACCGGGCTCACGCTGAAGCACTCGGGCTCGTTGGGCCTGGCTTACGCCGGGGTCAGCCAGAGCCCATCTCCGGTGGTGGTGCAAAACGCGTTGATTGGCCCGATGCAATCCCACATCATTACTGCCAATTACTCGCAGCAATTCCATCGTGCTTCGTTTTTTGCCACCGAGTTCCGGGATCTCGACGCATCCGGCTCCAGCGGCCTGCAGCTGAGCCTCACCATTCCGTTGGGCAGGCAAAGCTCCATATCCGTCGGGGGATCATCCGAAGGCACAGTGCAGTTCCAGGCTCAGAAGAGTGCGGTTGTCATCGGCGACTGGGGCTACCAGGCCTTCGACTCGTCAGGAGACGGCACGCATGAGTTTGGAGTAGTGCAATACAAATCGCCGGTGGGGCTTTTATCGGCTGGCGTCGACAACACCTCAGGACTGACTACTGTGCGTCTGGAATCGCAGGGCGCGCTTTCGCTGGTCGATCGAGGCCTGTTTCCATCGAATACAATCTACGACAGCTTTGCTATTGTCGACACGGCTCCGGTTGAACACGTCCACGTTTACCAGGAGAACCGCGACGTGGGTACGACGGACAGGTCCGGACGACTGCTGGTGCCGGATATGCGTTCCTTTGAGGTGAATCATATCGGCATCGAACCCAAGGACGTCCCCGCCGATGCCGATCTGGGCCTCGACAAGCGCATCGTTCGTCCTCAGGACCGTTCCGGAGTCGTGATTCGTTTTCCGATTCAATACAGTCGTGGCGCTCTTCTGAAACTGGTCGACAATTCGGGACTCCCGATTCCGCTCGGCAGCAGGGCTGCGCTGCTCGGCTCAGGCGCCGTTGCACCCGTAGGTTATGACGGTGAAGCGTACATTGAAGGCTTGGGCCCCCACAACAGGCTCACCGTCGAGTTCGAGAGCGGAAAGCGCTGCGCGGTTGCCTTCGACTACAAACCGGTTCCCGGCGACATTCCGACCATCGGTCCGCTTCGCTGTCAGGAGGTCAAACCCTAATGCGAAGGCTGGCATTGGCCGTTTTGATCTTTGCCGCGCTCTTCACGTTCAGAGCGGAGGCACAGACCTGCACACTCGCGATTACCAGCCCTCTGAATTTTGGAACCTACACAGGCGCACAGATACGCAGCACAACCCCCTATCAAGTGACCTGCGCAGCGGGTCAGACGTGGGACATCCCATTCAATGCCGGAACAGGAGTGGGAGCAACGGAGAATCTACGGTATTTGACCGGTCCCAACGGGGCAGAGCTTGGGTACGAGATCTACCGGGACAGCGCTTATTCTGCGATTTGGGGCAACACGTATCCAACAAATACTGAAGATGGCACGGGCAACTATAACGGAACGATCTACGCGCAGCTGAATGCGAATCAGGTAGCCGCACCCGGCACGTATACCGATACGGTTTCGTCCGACACCACGCATTTCACTCTCACCGTAGTTATTCAGGCAACGTGCACGATTTTAGCGAATCCGTTGAGCTTCGGTAATTACTCCGGGGCCGTGCTGGACGCCACGACTACTCTCTCGGTTACGTGTACCGACCTCACCCCATACGATGTTGGACTCAGTGCTGGCACAGCCACCGGAGCAACAGTAACGAACCGCATGATGACCGGACCGAATGGAGCGCTGTTGAACTACTCCTTGTACAGCAACGCTGCTTATTCGACCAATTGGGGGAATTCGAGCGGAAGCTGGGTTGGCGGCACAGGGACCGGCAATGCGCAAACGCTCACGGTCTATGGGCAGATTCCGGCGAACCAGAAAACGTCGTCCGGCACTTACACCGATACCATCACCGCGACTGTGAACTACTGACGAAGATTTTCCAAACCCTCCTCTAAGCCCTTGAAACTGTCAATGTACCGCCAACGTTTTCCAGCGTTCGAGCTTTTCGTGGAAGCGATGATCGCTGGGTTTTCTTATCGCGAGCGCTACATGAACCGCAGGTCTTACGAGTCCCGAGCAGCGGCGCCCCGCAGGGCGGGGAGCCGCATCTACTGACCGAGGGTCCACGGGCCGGGCAGCCCTGCGCAGAGATGACGATAAGGCGTCAGGGCAGATTCAGTGCGGAACGTCAACCCTCTCTTTTCCACTCGCATTCCGTGACAGAACCTGATGACGGAAACGCATGGTTCACCAGTAATAGGTTGCAACAACCTGCGGTGGACCTGGTATGGAGTCAGTCATCGTGGTTTTGACGATGATCTCCAAGTTCTTGTTTTGCCATTCATTGGGAGCGCTGCGAAGCACGGTAGTAAGAAAATCCTGGTTTGAGGCGAGTTCGCCGGCAGCCTCGGTGCCGCTGTCGCGAAGGCCCGCCGCGACCACGGTAAACTGGCCGGTCTTCGAATCAAGCAGCCGTGCGACAATGCCGTAATCGTCTTCGAGCTTACGAGCCTTGTTGTAAACGGACACCCAGGTGCGGCCTCCAGGTATCTGTTCGCGGATCTCATATTCGCCATTGTCGATCACAAAGGCGAAACGCAGGTTCGACAACATATCGATCGTCCACCGATTGTTGAACGCGCCAATAACGATCGCCGGAGAGTTGCGGAGATCCTCGAATGAGTAGTTGGGGCCGATTCTTACCTGGTTCGTTTTGCCAAGGCGGCCCAGGAGAGTTGAGAACTTGACGGCGGCGGAGACATCGCCCAGTGCTACTCCATACCCTTCCTCGAGCTCCATATCTCCCCATGCGATTTTCTCCTTGGGATCCAACTGGAGAGGTATGGAGAAGCGTTCGACTTCAGTCCGGTAGGCGCCTGGGTGGGTCTTAGCATACTTGTCGTACAAGGCTCCGCTGGGGCGATACGTGACTCCTTTTGCGAGGCAGATGAAGGCTGGCTGCTGAGTTGAGAAGATTGGGTCCCAGAACTGCTGAAAGAGTGACTTCTGGTGGGAGTGCCGCTGAACCGCGATATCTGCAATGGTCGCGACCACGGCTACAACGACGCAGAGGCTTACAATGAGCCGCCACGAGCGTTTGATGCGGTTAGATTCGACCCTCCCGCCATCATCGCCCGCAACCGGGACAGGTTGCGGCTCAACAGCCTGCGAAGCCCAATGGAAAACCGGCGAGTAGGAGCCGAGCGGCAGTTCGATGCGCACCGGAATATCGCTCGGTGCGGACTGGTAATACTGGTCCAGCCGCCGGCGCACCTCACCGGCCTGTACCCTCACTACCGGATCATCGCCAGTTGCGTAGCCAGGAGGCCGGTGGTAAACCTCAGTGCCAATCGTCCGTTCTTTCAGAGCCTCGGAATGGCCCTCCACATGGTGCTCCACGACGTACTGCAGAAACTGCTTGCTCCGCGCTGCACTCCGGAACGACGAGCTTGCGAGAATCTTTTCGAGTTCGACAAGTACAGTCCTGCGGCTCTCTTCATCTACGTTCGAAGGGGGGATGATTGCTCGATCGTGGTTGGTGGAACCGGTGGGTACCTTCATACAGCCCCAAGCGCCACTGGAAAGGCTTCCAATGAAGCATGTTACCAAAAACAATCGAACCCATTCACTGTCGATGTTGGGGCCGGGTTGGAGAGGAAGCCAGCCCAGGATGCCCTCAACGCAATCCCTTGATTCCGAGTGACATAGCGTCGGGCTGACTCCAGGCGTCTCGCCGTCTATTCCAGCCGGCGGGGGACTCCCTCAATCCTTTGCGGGCTGTCCCGTTGGCGGCCCTTCTTCCACGAGCCGGAAACTCTTACGAGCGGTTTCATGTTTCAAAGACTCCTGATGCAGCTCCGCCAGGCGCTTGACCAGGGGCTGCAACTCATCGGTACTTTGACCGCTGTGACGCAGGGAGATGAGAAGGTGATACATCGCGGCTTCGTTTGCGGGGTCGTATTGCAAAGCCGTCCTGCACTCCTTAATTGCCTGTTCGTACTCGTTGAGGTTCATATAGATGCTTGCCAATTCGTTGTGCGCCTCGACGAGATCCGGCTTTTTCTTTACTGCGGCCAATGCGTCTTGCATCGCCTCATTGAATGCGGGGCTTCGCGGCTCGGGCGCCTTGTTCATAATCAGTTGAGCCAGCAGCAGCAGCAGCAGCGGATCACCCGGGTGAGCCTTCAATTGCTCACGCACTCGCGCCAGGGCCCGGTCTGGGTCGTTTCTTTGAAGCATGGTGAGGTCGCCGGCATAAGCCCCAATGCTCTGCTTCGAGTCAAGTTGTTCCGACGTTTTGAAGTCGGCCTCTGCTTTGTCAAAGTCTCCGAGCTGCGCATAGAGCACGCCGCGCGAAAGATAAAGAGAGGAATCATTTGAGATGCGCTTGAGCCCGGCGTCGAGCATATCGATTCCGACTTGAAAGGAATCGTGGGCCAGACAAAGGATTGCAAACAAAATGTAGTTTGCTGGATCGGTGGGACTGACAACGATGGCCCGACGCTGCAACGCGACAGCCCGAGGTGTATTGCCGGCCGCCTCATAGGCCTCTGACGCCAGGCTGAGAATGTCGGGGTCGCTTTGATCCTGAGTCAACAAGGGTTCGAGAACACTTATAGCTTCATCGTTTTTGTGCGTAGCGACAAGAAGGAAGGCAAGATCGTAGCTGGGATATGACTGTCCCGGAAGCAGCGGAATCAGTTGGCGGAAAACGGAGATGGCATCGTCGGTCCGGTCCAGTTTGTACAGGCAATAGCCGTAAGCCTCCAGCAATCCAGGATCGCCCGCGATTGCGTCTTTGCTGAGAGAGAATTGATCCGCTGCCTTGTGGCAGTCGCCCGCACGCTTTTCAAGCATGCCCAGCATCTCGTGTCCGGTCAGGTCATCCGGATCGGAATTTAATATTCTCTCCAACAGTGGGATCGCGCGTTTGTCTCCCGTCTTATAAAGAATCTGCACTTCACCCTTGAGTGCGGGTGAGTAATCAGGCGAAATGCGAATGGCACGGTCAAACGCGGTGAGGGCTTCCTTGTCGTTTCCCTGTAACCCGAGACAGACACCCTCCAGTGTCCAGAGCTTGAAGTCGCCTGGATCCCCGCGCAGTCCGGTCTTCAGAGCCGTCAGCGCCTGGTCGTACTGCTGGTTACGGATCAGTGACTGAATTTGAGAGATCGAAACCTTGAGGTCCTGAGCCTGGGCCGAGATGATCCAGCCTAAGGCGAATGCCGCTATCAAACTTATACGAGACATCTGCGATGAACTCCGGCTCCCATCTTTCGCGCACCCAATTGGCGCCGGCGCCAAACCTCGATCCATATTATGGCTCCTCCGCATTCGCCGGGGCGCTGCATTGAATCGGTGATACGGAAACGGGGCATTCAACCTCCTCGCGCTGGTCAGGAACATGGCTGTCTGGTGCACATCACACCTGTGATGCCCTTCCCTTCAGTGATCGTGAAGATGCGATCCACCGCCGGAAGCCTGACTTTTTCCACCTGGCCCGACGGCCAGTGGATCTCGGCGGTTCCGGCATCGGTTGCATCGCCGAGGCCGAAGTGAGGGCGTTGGTCATTCGATGAAATGTAGCTTCCTCCACTCATCACGTCTTCCCGCTGGCGCATTCCATTCGCAGCCAGGTAAACGGTCGTCCCGACCGCGTCGCGGGGGCTTTTTCTGCCGGTTCTCGAATCTGTTCCGCCTACCAGCTTAAGCTCGACCCAATGGTGATGGTCGGGGTTCACATTCTTGAGAAGCACAGGCGGTCCATCGACAGGGTTGATAACCACATCGATCTTGCCGTTGTTGAACAGGTCGCCGAATGCGGCACCGCGCCCCGGTACTACGACAGCCAACCCCGATCCCACCACCGGCGGCACATATTCGAACTTGCCATGGTGGTTGTTGTGAAACAGCAGCGGACGCTCGGCGTAGGTTGTGCCCCAATCGTGCTCGTCCACCTGGGGATAGACGTGACCGTTGATCATCATCATGTCTTTCCACCCGTCGTTGTCGTAATCGATCAATCCGTCGCCCCAACCCACAAAGGGAACGGCAGTCCGGACAAACCCCGCCTCGCGGCCAACATCGGTGAAGCTCGCATTGCCGTCGTTGCGGTAGAGCGCCTTGTAATCGTCAGAGAAATCTGTAACCAGCACGTCGACATTGCCGTCATTCAAATAATCGCCCACGCCTAAACCCATCGAGGCAATTTCCTTGCCGTCAAAGTTGAAGGCAAAACCGGAAGTATAACTTTCGTCGTCGAATGTGCCATCCCCTTTATTGATGTAAAGATAGTTTTGTTCCGAATCGTTCGCTACGAGAAGATCTACTTTCCCGTCGTTGTTGACGTCAACGAAGGTCGCCGTGAATCCATAGAACTTCCCGGGGTCGGAGACTCCGGCATGCACGCTTACATCGGTAAACGTGCCGTCTCCGTTGTTGTGGAACAGATGGTCGGGTTCACCGGGAAGGCCGCGCGGACCACACATCACCGGCACTCCACGCATCTGACAGAAGGCGGTCGAGGCGGTGCCGTCTTCCGCGCTGGGCTGATCCTTCAGGTCGTAGTGAACGTAGCCGGAAACAAAGAGATCGAGAAATCCGTCGCCGTCGTAGTCGCCCCAGGTCGCGCCTTTCGACCAATTGCCGAGTGTGACGCCCGCTTTCTCCGCTACGTCGGTGAACGTTCCATCGTGGTTGTTGTGGTAGAGCCGGTTCTTGCCGTAATTGGCCACGAAGATATCGGGCCAACCATCGTTATCGAAGTCCCCGATAGCCACTCCGAAACCCCAGCGGTCGTTGGTGACGCCGGCCTGTTCCGCAACATCAGTAAAGGTCCCGTCGTGATTGTTGTGAAAAAGCGCTGCATGGGGCGGGGTGGTCTTGCCGCTGATGGCGTCGAAGGTCGAGCCATTGACGAGATAGATGTCGAGCCAGCCGTCGTTATCGTAGTCAATCAGGCCAACGCCCGAGCCATCGGTTTCAATGATGTACTTTTTCTGGGGCGTCCCCATCACATGCCGCCAGCCGGAGAGCCCGGCGGCCTTGGTCACGTCCTCGAAGACCACGGTTCCTTTGTCGACAAATCCGCCAGCGGTGATGGGCCGCCTGTGTTCGTCATAAACCGGAGCAAATACACCAGCGGAGGCAATGCCCCCCATTCCGCTCGATGCAGGCTGCACAGGCTGCTGAGCACGGCCAGGCGCATGCAGGATAAGAAAGATCAGCAAGGCGCTGAAAACTGAATCCCGAACATCCAAAAGCACTTCTCCACTCGGTCACTTTCACAATTGCGCCTCGCCTGGCAGGCAAGACAGTTTGGTTCCCGCTGACCAGTCTCGACTCTGAATCCTCATCCTCCTTGAAGACCTCTGGCTTGAAGACCTTTGGCTTTGGGAACCATCCGGGCGATTGAATTGTCCGAAACTGAACAAAGCAGTCAAACCAGTGCACAATTCAGCGAAATGCAACTTCGCAAATCCAGCTTTATGTCTTCTGGGAAGGCGGAGGCAGGCGTTTTCCGGACGGGTTCAAGTAAACCAACTCGGAGGTCTCTTGTCAAGGCTTTGAAATTGCCGGGAGGTGGAGTACAGCTTCGGTCACCACTGTCGAAAGCAATCTCGTCTCAGGTGACTCACTGGTAGCCGCAAGGCAGCCGGATTGAGATCGGTCACGGCTGAATGTTGATAGCGGAAGGCTCAACTGCGCAGAGCGCGATGGTCTGAGCGGGCGGCCCTGACTCCGCGCCCCGGGCCTTCAATTATCGAGATCGGCTCCTTCACCCTCGCGGCAGATCGTCATCGCAGGTTGTTTATACAAAACGAGTTGATCTCGAAATACACCGTAAGAACACTGTGAGTTACTTGTGAGTTCTCTCTTCGCGAATCAAACTCTCGGTCGATTTTGCAGTCACTCTTGCGATTGAACTGAAAAGGAGGTTCCGAACTCGGTTTTCGACAAAAAGAGAGAGCGGTTGTCTTCCGGGAAAGAAGTGCTGCAGTCAGGCGAAGGACAGTATCACAGAGATTTGTTGTGTGCCAAAAGGAGAAGACCGGGTGTTGAAAGCTTTCGGTAGGCGAAGTGTGGTTGTAGCCGGGTTGGCATTACTTTTATTCGGATTTCGCGCGGTTTGGGCAGCGGACACACAGATTGTCTTGTCACGTCACGGCAACACCCTGGTGGTGGAGCCTTACGGACCCAACATCGTCCGAATCACATTAAGCGTGGAGCAAAAGGAAGCCCTCGCCGCGCCAGGCTATGGCTTCGTGAGCACGCCGTCGATGAGTGGCTGGAGTCATGAACAGGATTCTGAGGGCTACGACGTCATCCGCTCTGGGCGAATGGTCATCCGTATTGCACCGGAAAACCTGCCGCCACCTGAACGCATGCAACTGGACGCATTGAATCAGTCACTTCGAGAGCATTACTTCGGCGATCGGCCTCATGGAAATGGACCCCATAATGACGAAATCTCAATCACCACGGCGTCTGGCAAACCGCTGCTGACCATGCGCAGCTGGTCCATGTTTCCCAACCGGCCCGAAGCCGCCTCCGGCAGCGCTGAACAGGGGCAGGATGCCGATCCCGGCTATCGCGTTTCTGCAGTTTTCGATTCACCCGCAGACGAGCAGTACTACGGGTTGGGCCAACATCAGCAGGGTTTTCTCGACCTCCGTGACCACCGTGTCGATTGCTGGCACGAATACAACGAGATAGGCGGAGAGACAGTCTGCGTTCCCTTCATGGTGTCGAGCCGCGATTACGGCCTGATCTGGGATAACCCCTCGAAGACTACCATCGACCTCGGCTTCAACCTGCAGAACGTATGGTCATCTGAGGTGGGAGACCGCGTCTCTTTCTTTGTCATCGCCGGCGACGACACCGACCAGATCTATGAGGGCTATCGCCAGCTCACCGGCGTCGCGCACATGTTGCCGAAGGCCGCCTACGGCTATATCCAGAGCAAGGCGATCTATCCCACGCAAGATCAGCTAATGGATGTTGCAAAGGGATACCGCGACCGGAACCTGCCGCTCGATGTGCTGGTGGTGGACTTCCTGAACATGACGAAACAAGGCGAGTTGGATCTCGACCCGGCCCGCTGGCCCGATCCGGCTGCGATGAACAAGCAGCTTCAATCAATGGGCATCACGACCCTGCTCAGCGTGTGGCCGCATTTCGCTCCGGGCACCCGCTATTACGACATGCTGAAGCAAAATGGCTGGCTCGTTCACACGGCCGACGGAGCTCCGGACTTTGGTCATTTCAAGGACGTAATCGGTCCGAACATCGACACCACAAACCCTGCAGCCGCCAAATGGTGGTGGGAAGCGATCCGGGATCGATACGTGAAGCCATATGGCTTCAGCTACATCTGGCTCGACGAGACTGAGCCGGATATCGATCCGGCCAGGGACTTTTTCTATGTCGGATCAGGGACTCGTTACTACAACATCTACCCCTTGTTCCATACGGCTTCAGTTTACGAGGGTTTCCGGCGTGACTTCGGAGATAGCCACCGGGTATTTTCCCTCGTTCGGGCCTCATACCTTGGCGCGCAAAGGAACGGCTCGGTGTTCTGGTCGAGCGACATCCAGTCGACCTGGGATATGTTGAAGCGTTCAATTCCCGCCGGGCTCGATTTTACCGCCAGCGGTATGCCCTATTGGGACACGGACATTGCCGGCTTCTTCTCACCGTTGCTCCCTTCCACGTACCACGCGGCACATAAACCGCTCGTTGACCCTTCAGACGCAAAAGGGAACGTGGGTAATTACGAGGATTATCCGGAGTTGTTTGTGCGCTGGTTCGAGTGGGGCGCGTTCCAACCGGTAATGCGGGCCCACGGAGAGAGAGCACACAATGAGGTCTGGTCCTACGGCAAACAGGCTGAACCAATTCTCGAGAAGTACCTGCGTCTGCGCTATCAGCTCATGCCGTACATCTATTCCCTAGGTTACGGCTCCTACCAGACGGGTGCGCCTTTCATGCGTGCGCTCTTCATGGACTTCCCTGATGACCCAAGGGTCGCAGACATTCGCGACGAGTACATGTTCGGGCCCGCATTTCTGGTCGCGCCGGTGTCGGAGCAAGGAGCGACCAGCCGCGAGGTCTATTTGCCCGCCGGAACCGACTGGTACAACTACTGGACCAACGAACGCCTGCAGGGTGGCCAGACTGTCGAAGCAGCAGCGCCGATCGACACCATCCCTCTCTTTGTTCGTGCCGGATCGATTATCCCCCTGGGAAGCGAGATCCTCAGCACGGCCCAACCACAAAGTATTGTTCGCGTGCTCGTTTATGCGGGCAAAGACGGTAGTTTCACCCTTTTCAATGACGATGGAAAGACTTACGCATACGAAGAAGGGAAATCCCAGATCACGAACTTGCATTGGAATGACGCAGACGGGCGGCTGACCCACGAAGGGGCCGAAGCCTGGACTGGATCCGACTCGAGTATCGTGAAGATCGTTGGGCGTTAGGCGATCTCCGCCGCCGAACACCCCGTTTATCCACTACGCGGGAAGAGACCGAACCTTCAAAAAGGAGACCAGCATGAACCGTTGGACACGCACTACAATCTTCCTCCTGCTTTTGTTCGGCTTGGGTGGGGCGTCTGTTTTCGCCCAGTTCTCAAGCGGAATCGAGGGCATCGTCCACGACACCACCGGCGCTCTGATTACTGGAGCAAAAGTCACCGTTACCGACACTCGTCTTGGAGTTTCCAAGACCATCCTCTCCGGTCAAAACGGTTACTTCCGTATTGACGGCATCGCCGCCTCCACCTACGACGTTCAAATTCAAATGTCCGGCTTCGAGACCTGGAGACAGAATGGACTGACGCTTCAGATCGCCGAAATTCGCACCATCACGCCCGAATTGAAAGTGGGCTCGGTGTCTACCAACGTGGAGGTTTCCGCTACGGCAGCGGCCCTCGATCTTGTCACGCCCACCACAGGGTCGGTTATCTCTAACGTGACCGTGCAGGAAACGCCGTTGTCCGGACAGAACATCTACGGTCTCGCGGCGCTCACCCCGGGCATGACTGGCGGCGGCATCGTTACGGCGGACAACGACAACTACACCAACGAGTACGCCATCAATATCAATGCCTCTGGCTTGCGCCAGGAGGAAAACGGGTACCAGATCGACGACGGTTACACCAACACGCCCTCCCGCGGCGGCGGCACTTCGATCTCTCCCAATCCTGAGATCGTCTCGTCCGTAGACGTCCGCACCAACGACTTCGACGCCCAAAAGGGTAGAAACGGTGGCGCAACAGTCGACGTTTATACCGTCTCCGGTTCCAACCAGTTCCACGGCAATATCGACTGGTACTTTACCAATAATGATCTCGCGGCGACGACGCATTTTGAGAGTTCGGTGCCGCCTTTCACGCGCAACGAGTACAGCGCCACCATGGGCGGGCCGGTTTTTAAAAACAAGCTCTTCTGGTTCGGCGCCATTGACGTGCTGCGCGAAGGCTTCCCCAGCAGCGGCCTGGACACGGTGGAGACGCAGGATTTCGTAAATTGGGCCACGACCAACCTCCCCAACAACGTAGCCACAGGCATCCTTACAACGGCGCCCCCGTCGCACTATCCCACCTCGGGTCTCGAAACGGTCGCAGCATACGAGGCGGCCACGCCGGGCTACTACGCGCCTCCGGCAGGCATCCCCGCAACTTTGGATGTGATCGGTACTTCGACCTACAGCTGGACCACCCCGAAAGACGGTTATCAGTGGAGCTTCCGCATTGACGACTATATAGGCAACAACGACCGGCTTTATGTAGATGCGATCCGCACCTATTACTCGGGCCCAGGGACTGGAGTCCGCCCGGCGGCAGCCTCGGGTAACGCCAACAGTTCCGATTTCATCAACGCTAACTGGACCCACACCTTCAACTCGCACCTGTTCAATGAAACGGGCGTGAATCTCATCCGGCCCTATGGCTCGGACCTGCAATATCCCGCAGAGGGGATTCCCTACGTCAACGTCGCCAATCTGACCGGATTCGCGGGGTGGGCGCCGGGCAACTTCACCCAGAGCACCTACAGCTGGCGCGATGTGATGTCAGCAACCGTCAAGACGCACACGCTCAAATTCGGAGTCGACCTGTTCAACACTCGCGAAGTTGACGACCAGCAAGGAGCCTTCACGCGTCCCACGTACAACTTCCAAAGTATCCTCGATTTCATCCAGGATGATGCAACCTCGGAGAACGGCTCGCCGGTGAGCGTGACCACTCACCTGGAGGCACCCTACACGCGCGACTATCGCGACTTCATCCAGGGATATTACCTGCAGGACGATTGGAAGCTGGCGCCACGGTTCACCCTGAACATGGGTGTTCGCTACGACGGGATGGTCAACTTCTTCAGCATCAACAGGCCCACGCTGAGCCGTTTCAACCTGGGCTCCGGATCGACTCTCGACGCCCAGGTCGCCGACGGCACCGCCGCCCTGGCAGGTACCAATCATGTCCTCAATCACAACATCGGATACTTTACACCGCGCCTCGGCTTCTCCTGGGATGTTTTTGGCAAGGGCAAGACAGCCATCCGCGGCGGCTATGGCCTGTTTGCAGACCAGCCACCCTATCTCCACATCACCGATATCACCGCGGGCAACCTGCCCAACTACTTCACGCCCTCTGACAACGTCTTACAAGGGCAGCCCACGCCGACGTTCGCGCTCTGCACTCCTAACGGGGCATGGCAATTGACTTGCCCGGTATTGGACACCAGCAACGCCACGCTCAACTCCAGCGGCGGCCTCGTGATCAATGGTGTCGTTTCGCCGGCGGGCATGGGCGGCTACGATCCCAACTTCAAAATGCAGCAAGTGGGGGAGTGGTCCCTGAGCGTGCAGCAACAACTGCTGAACAACCTGATCGTGGAGTTGAACTACTCCGCCTCTGAAGCTCACCACCTCTCGATCTACAACAACGACATCAACCGCTTTAACGACTCGCTGATTCAAAATAACGGTACGCTTGTCCGCTTGAACCCCAATTTCGGCGCGACCGTCTATGCCACATCGGACGGCAACTCCGTCGGAAACTTCGGTTCTCTATCGGTTATCAAGTCGATTCACAACGGCTTTACCTTGCATGGCATCTACACTTACGGGAAATCACTCGATGTGCCTCTCAGCACTGCAGGCTCCCTCGACAGCGGAGCTGTAACCTCGACGACAGCGAGTGGCCCGATCTACCAGAACGGCGATTTTCAGGGGCAACGCGGTCGTTCCGACTTCGACATACGCCAGCAATTTACGGCCGATGGCACCTGGGATGTTCCGAATAGTTATTCCAGCCGTGTGGCAAAAAATATCCTCGGCGGATGGGAATTCGGCGGCAGGTGGGTTGGACAAACCGGACTGCCTTTCACCGCATACACCAGCCAGGCCTTCATTCCGGTCTGCGCCGGCGGGGCTGCTCTCGTTAACGGCGGCTGCCCCGGAGGCGCGAGCACCATCGTCGGAGACGCCGGAGGCAATTACAACGCCGATGGCTCGAACCTGGGTTTGCCCAACGTGCCTGCGTTTGGCTCGCATCTGAGCGGCCAATCGAGGAGCCAATTCCTGAGCGGCATCTTTGGCAATCCGTCCAGCGGTGCGGCCAGAGCAGCGTTCCCCACCCCCGCCCTCGGGCTGGAAGGAAACCTTGGCCGCAACACTTACGACGAACCCGGATACAAGGATCTTGACTTCACCTTCGAGAAATACTTCAATGTTCCGTTCTTCTTTGCGGAAAAAATGAAGATCGAAGCCAAGGGCGAGGTCTTCAACCTGTTTAACCGATCCAACCTTAACAGCGTCACCACGGATCTTTCGAGCAGCTCGTTCGGACAGGCTACCAGCCAATATCCGCCGCGCAGCCTGCAGTTGCAATTGCGCGCCAGCTTCTAACCAAACCAGGGAAAGGCCGGCGGGAAAACCGCCGGCCTTTTCGCGGCTCAATACGGGATACGTTTCACGCGGGCAAGGTCTGTTCCTGCCGTTTATTGGTGAAGGCTTCAGACTTCAAAACCTTGCCACCTTCTTCGATCACGTACAGACGATTCACGTCCAGGTTCATCAGCGTGTCGACGGTTCCGGAAGGCCAGCGGATTTCAACGAGGTCAACCTTCCTGGCGTCTTCAAGCCCGAAGTGAATGCGCAGGTCGCTGGCAGAGAAATATCCGTTCGACGAGCGAACTTCATCAATCTGGGTGAGAGGCGAGCCCGGTTTGGCACTGAGCAGAGGCGTGCCGGTTTGCGCCACCACTTTGATGCGCGCGCCAATGCCGCTGCGGTTGCTCCGGGTTCCTACGGTGCGAATTTTTATCCAACTGCGGTTGAGCGTCGAGTCGCACCGCAGCAGTTGCGGAATGGCGTTGACGCAGTTCACTACGGCGTCCAGATCGCCGTCGTTGTCGTAATCACCCACAGCAAACCCGCGCGCCTTGGCCGGCGTGGTGATGCCACTGCCGCCTATCAGACTTAGGTCTTCGAACTGACCGTTGCGCAGATTGCGATAGAGGTATTTGCGCTCGGCGTAGGGTGCGTCCACCTGGGCTCCATCCACCTCCGGATAGACGTGGCCATTGGCAACCAGAATATCGGGCCAGCCATCGTTATCCACGTCCATGAAGCTCACCCCCCAACCCAGCAGTCGTGTGTTCACGCCCAAACCGGCCTGGTAAGTGCGGTCGTCGAACGAGCCCTCGCCCAGGTTCAGATAAAGCGAGTCGGTGTCGCCGGCGAAGTTCGTCTTCACAATGTCGAGAAGGCCGTCGCGGTTGTAATCGCCCGCCGAAACACCCATGCCCGCCTGCGGTTTTCCATCGGGAGAGTAAGCCACTCCTGCTTCAACCGCCTGGTCTCTGAATGTACCGTCTTTTTGATTCACGTAATAGGTGGCCGCTGTGGAATCGTTGGCTACGTAAATGTTGGGCCAGCCTATGTTGTCGAAATCGGCGGCGACCGCGCTCAAGGCGTAAGTCCCCAGTGCCGTACCCATGCCGCTTTTTTCGCTTACCTCGGTAAACGTGCCGTCTCCGTTATTGTGGTAGAGCAGGTTCTTGCCGCCCTCCAGGCCCGGCGGTCCGCAGGCCACCTGAATGCCTTTGTAAGTGCAATTGGCATCTTCCGGCAGAGGCGCGGTCTTTAGATCAAGGTCGATGTAATTGCCCACGAAAAGATCCAGATGGCCGTCGCGGTCGTAGTCGAGAAACGTGCAGCCTGAGTTCCACCGCAACCGGCCCTGACTCAGACCTGCCTCTTTGGTGACCTCGGTGAATGTGCCGTCGCCATTGTTGCGGAAGAGCGCGTTTTGGCCGTAGTAGCTTACGAAGAGATCGTTCCAGCCGTCGTTGTTATAGTCGCCCGCGCAGCATGCCTGGCCCCAGCCGGATCGCGCCAATCCAGCCTTCAGAGTCACATCGGTAAAAGTGCCATCGCGATTGTTCTTGAACAGATGGCACACCGGCTCGTGGCCTTTGGGAAAACCCTCCAGCCGCCAGCCGTTCACCAGAAAGATGTCGAGCCAGTCGTCCTGGTCGTAATCGAAGAATGCGGCGCCGCAGCCGGTGGTTTCGAGCAGATATTTGTTGCGGTGCTCGCCGCCGAAGATGGTCTCGATATTCAGCCCGGCCTCTCTGGCTACGTCGACAAACTGAATCCCCAGGGGTGTGCCGGTGACCGGCGACGGCGTGCCCTTGGGCGCGGGCCGGGCCTGCGCTGAATACGCTTCGCGTGCTGCGCCTGCGGGCTTTTGCGGCGGCGCGGCCTGCGATGCATGCAAGCCAAACGCCGGACGTGCCAATCTGAGAATCTCTTCCAACGGCAACACCAATGCGGACCGGGAAAGCGACTTCAAAAAGCGGCGGCGGGTCAACGACAAAACAAATCTCCCTTCATTCGGCGCGCGTCAGGTCCTTGGCCTTGGCGCGTTCGGCGGCCGCATCCTCCGTGCGTCCCTGCCGCTCATAAGCAATGGCAAGTTGAATGTGCGGCTCGGCAAAAGTCGGATCTGCGGCGATTGATTCCTGGTAGCGTGCGATCGCATCGGCAATCTGGCCGCGCAGCATGAGCTGGTTTCCGGCATTGAGAGCAAAGTTTGCTCGCTGCCGGTTAACAGCCGAGCGGCTCAGGTCGGCGGCCTGGCGACGGTATTCGGCTGCCTGACTGCGCAGCTCTTTCATCTGGTCGCGCAACTGCCCTGCCTTTTGCTGGTCTCCCGCTGCATCCGCTGCATCCGCTTGTTGCTCCAGAGTTGCCGCCTGCTCGGCCAGAACGCCCGCCAGCGTCACGCGCGGGCCGGGCTGGCCCGGAAGCAGTGGAATTGCCTTCTTGAGCGCCTCAGCGGCTTCGTCGAGCCGGGAGTCCTGTTTCAGCGTGCTCCCCAATATGGCCCAGGCATCGCCGCTATCCGGTCTCAGCGTGACGGCTTTTTTCAATTCCACCACAGCCTGGTCCAATTTGCCGGTCTGCATATACAAAATGCCAAGCGTGTACGGCGGATCCTGCAAACCGGGGTCCAATTGTCCCGCTCGCGTCAGTTCCGCAATCGCATCGTCAAAGCGATCCTTGAATTTGTATGCGACGCCAAGATCGTAATGGAGTTCCGCGTCGCTTGGATCAAGCGCCAGTGCTTTTCGAAAGTCCCCAATCGCATCGTCAAATGCCGAAAGCTGAATGTGGGCCACGCCGAGGTTTTTCAAAGCCGCAACATTGTTGGGATCCTCAGCGAGCACGCGCTCCAGGTCCGCGAGGGCCTCCTTGGCGCTGCCTGTGAGCGTCAGCGCGAGGCCGAGGTTATCGAGCGCCGTCAGGTTGTGTGGATCGCGCTCGACCGCCTGCTGAAACCAGGGAATCGCCTCCTGTTGCCGGCCCAGTCGTTGCAGCGTCATGGCCAATTCCAGTTGCACTCCGGGCAATTCAGGATTTGCCTTGACTGCGTCCCCCAGCTTTTGTGCGGCATCCTCATCATTGCCCATCGCGGCCAGGGTACGCCCAAACTCCAGCAACGCCTCGCCATTGGAGGGTTCCATCTCGACCGCGTGTTCAAGCTCCGCGGCCGATCCCCCGAGATCGTGCTGCTGGCGCAACAGAACGCCTAGATGAATGCACGCACTTACGTTGCCGCTGTCGAGTGTAATCGCGCCTTCAAACCGGCTTCGTGCCTGATCCCACTTGCCCAACTGCGCGTAAAGCGAACCGATCTCGTCCTCGAGATCCGCGCGCGGTCCCGTGAGCGCTTCCGCTGCGTCGAATTGTTCCATGGCCCGATCGGGCATGCCGGCGGCGGCCAGCGCGCGCGCAAACGCTTCGTGGAAAGTGGCATCTAACGGCTTCTGTCCCGGCTTTCGCGACAGCTGAAGGGCACTGTCAAAGTGGACGATTGCGTCTGCCGGCTGACCTGTCTGCGCCAGAACCAGAGCCAGGTTGCTCTCGATTGCCTCATCGCCGGGTCGGAGTTTTTCCGCGGCCTCAAACTCCTTTACCGCCTCATCCGGCTTGCCTAATTCCACCAGCACCGTACCCAGCGCTTCGTGTCCTTCCGGAATCTGCGGCGCCAGCCGCGCCGCCTTGGCAAACTGAACCCGCGCCAGTTCCAGGTTGCCCGACTGCTGTGCCGCAAAACCCGCGTGAAAGGCAACATCCGCGTCCTTGATCGCTTGCGCATTTGCTTGCGCCGCAGCCCGCGGCATCCACGTCAGCCCCGCGCAAAGTGCAACGAAGGGCAGCATTGCGCAATCGCAGCGCATTGTCCTATCTCTCCCGGGCGCTCGAGGCCCCGTTGTTTTGCAGGTTCACCGCAATCCTGAATTCCCGGTTAGCCTCATCCGGTTGCCCGGTAGCCTTGTAGGCCTGGGCAAGCAGATTGTGCGTAATGTAATTCGACGGGTCCATCTGTGCAGCGCGAACCAGGTAGTGCAAGGCCTCGATGGGCTGATTGAGCTTGAGAAACGTCTCGCCCAGCAAAATATACGGTCCCGTGGAATTCGGCTCAAGAAGGACAGCGCGGTCGAGCGCTATTTGGGCTCTTGTGTAGTCGCCGCTGCGGAGATAAGCGTCGCCCAGGCGGTCGTAGAGATCCGGGTTCAGCGGATCGATCTTGCGCTCGGCTTCGAACTCGTGAATGGCGCCGGGCAGATCGCCGCCGGCCAGCGCAACCTCGCCCAGGAGTTCATGCGCCAACGGCAGGCTTGCGTCCAACTCCAGCGCCTTGGTCGCCTGTGCCCCAGCCTGATCGCGGAGCTCCCGGCGCAAGAACATGCGGCCGGCCAAAAGGTAGGCCTGCGCCGAGTCGGGAGGAAATCCGTACTGGGCGGCAAAGGCATGGCGTGAGTCGTCGTACCGCTGGGCATCGGCATAGCAGATCGCTAACACATAATTCGGATCGATGTTCGCCCTCTCCACCGCGGCGTGTGCTTTCTCAAGGTACGGGATGGCCTCAGCCCCCCGCCCCAGTCGGAACAGGCTCACTCCGTGCATCTCCACCGACTCGCGATCGTTGGGATCCTGAATCTCGGCCTTTGAAAAGGCCTCCACGGCCTCTCGAAATTGCTCTCTCTGGTAAAAGATGATGCCGCGCAGACGCTCCACGCCGGCTGGCTCCGGCGATTGCGCCGCTAATTCATTCAGTTGGGTCAGAGCTTTATCGAGCCGGCCCCGGGCGGCAAGCTCCTGCGCTGACGCAAACGATGGCGTCGTGGCCTCCGCGCTCGTCTGCGCACCGCTTTGCTGCACCACCCCGGCCGAGGCAGAGGCGACTATGGCACATAAAACTCGAGCAAACGCATGGCGCAGCATAGTGTGGACCTGGTTTCTAGTTTACGGCCATTCCGGAGTAGGTGTACCCCTTCAGGTGTCCTGCAACGTCGACGACTCACTGTCGGTTGCGTCGCTTCCAGAGTGTGCTTTCTATCTGCAGGATTTTCGAGAATATCAAAGCCGCCCGCCGTCGCATCCGTACGTCAACTTCCCGGAACATCTTTTGCTGGCGATCGGGTCTACTTTGACGATCCGTGGCTCCGTTATTATGGTTAGGCCGACTCGTTGGTCGCGGTCGTCTCGGTTCCGCGGTCCGCGCCGGCACTGCGCCGGTCGCGCGCAGGCGCTGGTTTGCTGAGAGGGTTCCATGACAAGCAGCAGGCAGCCCCATTCCCAATTGAGGCAAAGCCGCCGCGAATTCCTGAAGGCCGGCGCTTCCGCCGCGGCCCTGCTGCTCTCGTCCGCCGCCTGGCCGCAGCCAGCCCCTCCGTCGGGCGTCTATCTACCGGCGAGCACAAAGAAGATGGCCGCGTTGCTGCACCGGATCTACCAGCAAAATGACTGGAAGGCCGATCCTGATAAAACCGCAGAGCGGGCCGCTTATTACCGCTCTCTCTTGGGCAATCCCCTGACACCATCCCAGCACGTTACCGTCGCGCTTGAAATGGGCAAGGAGCTGTTGCGCTCAGGCGATAGCGATCAAGCGCTGCAAGCGCTCAATGACTTGCTGGACTACTGCGAGGGGCGAGGAATTCAGCTGCCCGATGACACGAACCACCAGCTGCGCCTTTACATCGCGCTCTCCTGGCTGCGCGTGGGCGAACAGGAAAACTGTTCTCGAATGCACGGCCAGAAATCCTGCATCTTTCCCATTCATGGCTCGGGAGTGCACACCTTGACGCGCGGTGCTGAGGGTGCGGTAAAGGAGTTCTCCGCCTTGCTGGACGACGATCCCCATGACGACGCCTCTCGCTGGCTGTTGAACATCGCTTACATGCAGCTTGGCAAATATCCGCAAAGCGTTCCCCCAAAATGGCTGATCCCCGAGGACCTTTTCAAATCCGAGTACGACATCGGCAATTTCCCGGATGTTGCGCCGCAGGCGGGGGTGGACGCCGTGGCTCACGCCGGAGGCGTCATTCTCGAGGATTTCGACGGTGACGGCTTGCTTGACCTGATGATATCGTCGTCCGGTCCGCAGGATCAGTTACGTTACTTTCATAACAACGGAGATGGCACCTTCGCTGATCGCACCGCCGAGGCCGGGCTCCTCGGCGAAACCGGCGGCCTCAATATCGTGCTCACCGATTACAACAACGACGGTCATCCCGATGTGCTCGTCCTGCGCGGCGGATGGCTGCGCAAATTCGGCGAGTACCCAATGTCCCTGCTCCGCAACAACGGCAACGGCACGTTTGACGATGTCACCGAGGCGGCCGGCCTACTCTCAATGCATCCCACGCAAACCGCCGCCTGGGCCGACTACGACAATGACGGCTGGCTCGATCTCTTTGTCGGTGTCGAATCCACTCCCGACAATCCTCATGTCTCGCAGCTCTTCCACAACAACGGCGACGGAACCTTCACCGAGGTTGCCGGGGACAATGGCCTCGCCAATCTCGGCTATGTGAAAGGTGTGGCGTGGGGCGACTTCAATAATGATGGCCGCCCCGATCTCTACATCTCCGTGATGGATGGTCCCAACCGACTCTTTCGCAACGACGGCCCTCGCGATCCGCAGCATCCCCGGCCCGAACAATGGAAGTTTGTCGATGTCACAACCCAGGCTAATGTTGCCCAACCCCTCAAAAGTTTTGCGACCTGGTTCTTCGATTACGACAACGATGGCTGGCCCGACATTCTGGCCGCCGGTTACGGCCTTGAAACCAGGAACGACATGGCTGATTTCGAGATGGGCAAACCCTTTCGCGGCGACCTGCCGCGCCTCTATCGCAACAATCGCGACGGAACCTTCACCGATGTCACCAAGGCCGTGCGGCTCGACCGCGTGATTCTGCCCATGGGTGCCGGCTTCGGCGATCTTGATAATGACGGCTGGCTCGATATCTACTTCGGAACTGGAGACCCCTCCTACGAAGCCCTTTTGCCCAATCGCATGTTTCGCAACAACCAGGGCCGCAGCTTTCAGGACGTCACCACCTCCGGTGGCTTTGGCCATTTGCAGAAGGGCCACGGAGTCGCATTCGGTGACATCGAAAACAACGGCAACGAAGATGTCTTTGAAGTGATCGGGGGCCATCTGCCCGGCGACACTTACCAGAGTGTCCTCTTCCGCAACCCGGGCCACGGCAACCACTGGATCACACTTCTACTGGAAGGCGTGCGGACCAACCGCGCCGCGTTCGGAGCGCGAATCACGCTCACCTTCAAAGATCAGGGCGTATTGCGGCATGTCTACCGGACTGTCGGATACGGCTCCAGCTTCGGAGGCAATCCTCTCCGCCAACACATTGGGGTGGGAAAAGCGGAATTGATCGAAAAAATCGAGATTTTCTGGCCCGTCTCCAGGTCGACGCAGGTCTTTACCCATGTGGCCGTCGATCGCTGCTTTCACGTTAAAGAGGGCCAATCCCGTCTTGATCCCATAGCCTTGAAGCCCGCTTCCTTCGATCTGAATACTTAGAAAGTGCCTCAGGAAACTGGATTAGTAGAACTATGGATTTGGTTCAGCGGACTGGGAAACGGGCAAAACCAATTTCCGGTATCCTCCTATTCGTATCCGCTCGAATGTGTGCTTCCTACCCCCAACCCGCATTTTCCACACATGCCGCTCCAAATGTACTCGCGGTCAACCCCCAGGCTGCCGCATTCCTCCTCTATTGCCCTCATTCAAAATGACTTAAGTTACCTACCCTTTTGCCGTTTAATTCCCCCGCCCGTTCTATTCTGAATGCGGATAGCGATTCTTGGGGCCGAAGTTCGGCAGACCAGCAGATCCTAACCGCCTGAAAACAATAGACTTGGCCGCCAAGTCTACCCTCTATCGCACTGAAAACAATAGATTTAGAGATTTTTCGCAGGGGGCGGGGGTATGGGATATAGAGGGGGTGGGGATATGCCCTTCGCGCCGCTTGTGAGAAATGCTGGCTAACCCCAATACCGTTCACTTAACAGCCGGCTCGCAGTCAGAACCAAGTGGGTGCCCCATCCTTTTCGCGCTTTTGCGAAAAGGGTGGGATCGGCCGACACTTCCCCGGCCCTAGGTGAACAGTGTTATGGCTAACCCCTCTCCAAGAAAGCTGCAGTACATATCGCAATCGCATCGCAACCGCAATTCAACGAAAGAGGGGAGCCGAAGCTCCCCTCCTGGTTGACCTCTGCTGGTTCGCCGATCAGTATCGCAGGCGGAGGCTGAAGTCTAGCTGTCGAGGGCCGAAGTCGAAGCTTTGACCGTAGCCCTGGGCACCTGAGCCGATGCCGCCCCCGTTTTCGACGTTGCCGTTCGGATTGCCGGCGGCGATGTGGTTGAAGACGTTGAAGGCATCAAAGCGGAATGAGCCTGCAACTTTCTCCCAGATGGTGAATTCCTTGGTCAACGCCATATCCGTGCCAAAGTATCTCGGCCCGAAGTAAGTATTCTGACCAGCGTTGCCGAAGTTGTCGAGGCCGGGGTTGTAGAAGGGACTGCCGCTACTGCCAAGCGCAGCCGCCGTAAAGAACGTGCGCGTGCCGGTTCCGGCCAGAGGATTTGAACTCGGTTGAAAGGCGGAGAGGTGCATATGGAGATGCTGCCCCTTCAGAATACTCGGATCGCAAATCGAGGTCTGCGGGAGATTGGCGCCGCATTCGTTGTAGCTCACCGTGAAGGGCAAACCGCTTGCCCAGTTCACGACCGGGCTCAATTGCCAGCCGCCTACCAGTAGGTCGGCGATGTGATTGGCGTTTGGCATAAACTGCTTGCCTCTGCCGAAGGGCAGGTCGTAGCTGCCATAGCCGACCAGTTGCTGGCGGCGCACGTTACTGTCGCGCATGTGAGCGATTGAGTGGCTCCAGGTGTACCAGTTGGTGTTCTCGTCGAACGCGCTGGCCCACACATAATTAGCCGTGAAGCTCATGCCCTTGTGGAATTGCTGGTTGAGCGTAGCCTGAAAGGCGTCATACTCAGTGTTCTGATTGTCGAAGCGGTCGTTGACGCCAGGGACCCAGCCGCACATGCCGGGCTGGAGGAGTGGATCGCCGTCAACCTGCGCGATGGTCGTATATCCGCTGGGAAAACCGGCGGCATAGTTTGGATCGCGACAGGCCGCCAGCGAACCGCCGTAGTAGCGCTGCAGGTACTTGCCGGTCGAGGTATGGTTGGCGGCGTACCCATTCGTGCCGGTACCAACTACGCCAGCCGGCACAGTGTTGTCGTAGATCATGGTCTGTCCGGTGACGCTAAATTGCGAAGGCAATGCGGTGGTTGGCTCGTTGGGGTTGGTTGTGTTTCCGTCGCCGTCGCCCAGGGTGTGCGTTCCTTTGTTGCCGACATACGAAGCTGTCAAGCTGAGGGTTGGGGTGAGTGAGCGCTGCACCGCCAGGTTCCACGCATCGAGGGTCGGGAAGGTGAGCGGGTTCTGACGGGCTGCCGAACCGACCGAGTAGCCGGGGTTCGGCAACAGGCCGTTCGAGGGGACCGTTGGAAAGGTATAGGCCGGTGGCCCGGCGCTCAGAGCGAATACCGGCGTGATGGCATTGGTCTGAGAAACCGACTGGTTGGCCAGGACCGGGATGTTCTGGGTAACCGTGTGGCCGAAGATGGAGCCAAAGACGCCCATGTCGAAGCTGCGCCCGTAGCCGGCGCGGATGACGGTCTTGGGATCAAGCTGGTATTCAAGGCCAAGCCGCGGCGCAAGCTGCTTCAGGGTCCTGACGGTCCAGCCCATGTCGGAGGGAATTCCGCCGACTCCGGCGACGCGTAGATAGCCGTCGGATATGTCCATGAGCGAGCCGTTTCCGGCGCCATTGACACTTTCCGGCCAGAATAAATCGAGGCGGCCACCGTAGTTTACGGTCAGTTTATGAGTGGCGCGCCAGCTATCCGCCACATAGAAGAAGGTGCGCTTCTGGAACTCCTTGGCGTTGAAGGAGACGGAGACATAACGGTTGTAGTCGGCCACTTGGCCCAGCATGAAGGTGGCCCAGCCCAGGCCGCCGTTCGGGGAAGCGGAGGTATCCTCGGTGAGGCCGGAGTGGAAATACAGTAAGCCGTCACGGTCGTTATCGGAAGGCACGCGCAGGTTGCGTCCGTAGCGCAGGTCGGCGCCCAGCTTGATGGAGTGGTTACCCAGAACCTTGGTCCAGTTGTTGACGATCTGGAACTGGTCCTCGCGCTCGATGAGCGGGCAGTTGCAGCGGTTCACGTTCAGGCCGTCGCCAAAGACCGGCTGGCCTTGTGTTCCTCCCCCGCCTCCTGGCACGTTGTCAACAAAGAACCCCGGCGAACCGGAGAGGATGGCCGAGCCGAGGTTGATGCCCGGGATGCCCAGTTGAGTGGCAAAATTAGTTCCGGCATCGTGCTTGTTGTCGATAACGTTGTAGCGAAGGTAGCCCAGGCGGACGTCCGTAAGCAGCTTGGGATTAATCGCGATGTCGGTGCCCACGACATCGCTGTCGTTGGCGCCGTCTGAGTTGCCTCCGTAGTTGTTGATGCCGAAGCCCGGGCCGCCCGCCGAGCCAAACATCACCGCTCCCGACAGGATGTCGTTGAATCGAGAGAACCGTTCAAAGAGGTGGGTCTTTTCGTTCAGCGTGTAGTCCATGCGCTCCGTCCACTGCTGGCTATTGAACAGGCCCGTGCCGGAGGTAGCGAAGTTCTGATCCAGGCCGGCCTGAATCGGGTTGGCGGCGGGGGTGTAAGTGATGTTTCTGGCCAGGACGAAGGGCTCAAGAACCTTCAGCAACGCCAGCGACGGATTTGTGCTGGGAGTGCCTACCTCCGACCTGGGAATAATGTTGTTTGGGTAGGCGCTGGGCGGATTCGCCGGGTTTGGGTTGCCGAGGTTGTCGTAGATCGTCCAGGCGAGCGCGTTGTTGTTCGCCATCCCGTATGCGAGATATTGGCTCAAGTCGCAGCCATTGCCTCCCTGCGAGTCCGCCGTGACGGTGGCTGCCGCGGTGCCAAGACAGCTTTCGGTGGTCAGCACGGTGGGCAGCGTATCGACCGCCGAGGTACCGACTTTTTGGCGCTGTAATTCGGCGTTGCCGAAGAAGAAAAACTTGTCTTTCAGGATTGGCCCGCCGATCGACCCGCCAAAGCGGTTCTTAAGGCCGGCTGGAATGGATCCGGGAGCCTGGTCGTAGGGATCGCGCGCGGCGTTAGCGTTGCCGGTCCGGTAGTCGTAGATGTCGCCATGAAACTCGTTGCTGCCGGAGCGGGTTTGCGCGCTCATGATTGCCGAAACGGCCTTGCCCTCTTCGGCGTCGTAGTCCTGGGTCGTGATCTTGACATCGCCCACCGCGTCTGTCGTGGGGTTGACCACGACAATGCCCAGGATCGGGTCCTGGTTGTCGGCGCCATCGAGCTCGTACGCCACGCCACCAAAGGCCTGACCGTCAATCTGTATCTGCTTCGAGGCCTGGGGATTCTCATCGGCCGCGTGGGCCCACCCCAGCATCTGGGCTCCAGGCAGCAGCAGTTGCAGGTTGGTAAAGTTCTCATCTTGTACGGGCAGGCTTGCAACCTGTTGCTCGTCGAAAACTGTCGCGACATCGGCGCGGTCAGTCTTCAACTCCGGCTCAGTCTCTGCGTTCACTTCGATGGTGGTTGCAGCAGCGCCAACTGTCATCGTGGGGTCAATGCGCGGCGCGGTATCGGCAAGCACGCTGATGCCCTTGGTCTCAAACACCGCAAATCCTTTGGCCGTGACCTTGAGGTCGTAGACGTCGGGAATCAGGTGGGGAACTGCGTAGTCGCCGGTGGTATTCGAGGTGACGGTTACCGCTGTGCCTTTGGACTCATCCGTTACTGTAACTGTGGCGCCGACAATCGCCGCGCCTTTCGGGTCCGTCACTGTGCCGAAGATCGATCCGTAAACCGCTTGCGCCTTGGCCTGGGTGACGACGAGACTCGCACTGGCAAACAACGCCAGCGCAAGCACACTGCGCCTGCACTTGCTCATGTGACCTCCTGAGAACAATCGATTGTGCCGTTGACTACTCGTTTCGTTTCATTCGTTCGTTCAAAGAAATACCGAATCAAGCCTGCATGGGGAAAAAGACTAGTTGCCTGGGCCGTAGATTTGCCCGATAAGCGCAACGTTGCGAATGAAAACAGAATTGGGGAAGAGAATAACCTTCAGATGGCTCCCAATTTGCAATGGACTCTAGCCCAGCAAAGATTCGATTGTCAACCTAAAACATGAGAGCTAACTAAAACCAACGATGGATCGTAACTGGCAACACTTTGAATAAGATAGCGTTTTCAGAAGCGATGAAACGATTTACTGGCGGCGATTTGTATCCCATCGTCCGGTCTTTTTAGGTTCGCTAAAGCTCACCAGGAGAGACTAACCCTTTGTGTTACATATCCGGTTCCCTCCGGAAAGGTCACTGTCACAGGCGAAACTCCATCGCGCACAGTCCCGATGGCGGCGTGCGTAGCAGTGACGCGAATTCCGGGCGCGTTTGATCTGAGCAGGATTATGCGACTTGAAGATGCCGGAGCAGAAAGCGTCAGAGTGAGCGATCGGTTGCCGCGCTGTTCGTCGAGTACTTTCAGCTGTTCTGTTTCGGCGCCGAACACGGGCAGATGGCTCGGTGCTGCTACTTCGACCGCCGGCAGCGGAATCGTGAGCGTGCCTCCTGATTGCTTTGCTCCAGCCCCGCTTGTGACCAGATGCATTGCGGACGCGCCGGGTCCCGCGGCTTCAATCACCAACTCCTGACCGTGCCGGGTGAAAGTGAGATCGACGGTAGAGTTACCGAACGGAAGCCTGCGCACAGTTGCGGTATCCCAGTCGGCGGGAAGACTCGGGTTCACGGTAAGCGTCTGCGATGCAGCATTCCACTCCAGACCGAAAAGACCGCGAAGAACCGGCGAGATCACCATCGCTGAAGACCACAGCTGATGCGCCGTACTGCGTCCCAGAACCTGAAAGAATTGCCCGGAGAGCAGTTCGGTAACTGAGCCGAGGTCTTGCGACCAGGTCAGATCGGCGTTCTGCTTCAGGTGCGCGTACGCAGAGAGTTCATGCCCCGCGCGGTACTCCGCTACTGAAACCCATCCGGTATAAAGCGGCCATACCGTCCCCTCGTGATAGCTGATGGGATCATAAAAACTGGCTTGGTCGCTTACGTCCCGCGTGCCCCAATCGGTGGAGAACTCGCTCGAAGCCCACCGCTGCATCGTGGTTTCGGGGCGATCGAGCGCAAACGTTCCATCCCACCACGCAACTGCGGGAAAGATTGTCGGCGTGCTGTCGCGCCTGCCGTTAGCATCGACACTGAAGGCGTAAAATCCGGAGCCAGGCTCGAAATATTCCTTCTCAATGGCATGCTTGATCTCAACCGCGCGCGAGTTGGCCGCAACCGCAAGATCGTTATGGCCGCAAGCGCGCGCCAGACTTGCAAACGCGAGACTAGCCTGCTCATCGAGCGAAGCCAGATAGATTTCCTGATACGGCAGCGTGTGAAACCAGTTTTCTACCCAACCTGTACCCTGGGTGTTGTTATAGATGCCGTCGTTTGAAACATGCGAAGTTTCGAAACTCCATGCGCGCGCGAGCCCGTCCCAATGTGACCGCACAAAATCGGCATCGCCGCTGATATTCAGATAATCGTTCGCCGCCATCAGCAGCAGCGGCGTCGAGTCGGCCGCGGCGTATTCATAAGGCAGCGATTGCCAATCGACGAGGTTTGCGGTCTGCGAGTACTCGTGCATGATTTTGCCGTCGGCACGCTGATGAGCGATCAAAAACTCGATTTCCTGCCTGGTGGTTCTGAAATCGCCATAGCTGTTGACGGCGTAGAGCGTCCACAACGCGTCGCGGCCGAAGAACCAACCGAAGCCGGGCCGCGTGGAATCTCCCGAGCCCAGGAAGCCCGCGGTCAGTGCCTCGCCTTCGCGTTCCGGAGTTATTACGCGCAGCTGATCAATCGCTGTAATGGCCCACGAAAAAGCTGCGTTCAAATCACCGTCGGGCGTTTCGATGCTCGCATGGCTCATGAGAAGATTGCGAAAATAGGCTGCGTTGTCCGCATACAAAGCGGGGATAGCGCCATCGAGCGCTGCCAGGCTGTGTGCCAACGCTTCGCGCGTAGCGCCCTGCTCCGTATCGGCCCGTGTTATCAGCAGAGGAAAGAAAGTATTCGCGTCTTTCGCGGGATCGAAGTGCAGCACAAACTCGAGCGGCCAAACCTGTGGGCGCTCCTGATACGGCGGAAGAATGCCGGGCTCGGTTGTGGGCATGGCCAGCGCCGCAGCATGATCGGGGAAGTTCTCGTGCAGAATATAAAATCCCGGCGATGCGTTTTCCTCACCAGTCTGGGATGGCACCCATTCTGGCGAAGGCTGAGGGTCAGAAGGCGCGGGCCACATTCGTTGCATTTGCGGTGTAAAGCTGAAGGTGAGCGTCATCGGCCGTATGGCTTCGATTTGATAGAGAACGATCACGCCCGATCCCTCCATCGGCTGCCTCGGCGCGAACATGATCTGCCGGATAGTGAAATTCGCATGTGTGTACGTGAGAATCGTGGCACTGGGCATCACGTCGATCGATGCGGCCTGCTGGTTTACATCGATCGGCACGGGGTAATCCTGCATCTCCGCCTTGATGCGCATGTTGCTCAAGATCTTCCAGGGAAAGATCCATGCCTCAAAGGTGCCGTCCTGCTGGCCCAGCAGCGCGCCTCGCGGCCCAATTACCGAGAAGGGACGTGCCGGGTCAACCTCTCGCGCAATGTGCATAGCAGTACCCTGCTCCAGCCCAAACGCCGGCACTGCGGGCAAAGCCGGCGGACGCTGGCCAGGAAGGAGGACCTGACCAAGGCCCAGGGCGACAATTGAAGCAAGCGGCGCGCGGTGTTTCATTAGTGGGCTTTACCGACGTAGATGCCAAAGGAACGTGCGGACCGAACAGTGTCGAATACTAACACAACTGGGGATCAGGGCTGGGGAAGCCGGGCCAGATTGGCGCGTGCCTGCGCATGGTCGGGCTCAAGTTGCAAGGCGTGCTGAAAAGCGGCGCGCGCAGCGGACGTTTTGCCCGTGCGCGCCTCCAGCACGCCCAGGTTGTTCCAGCCATCGGCGTTGTTCGGCTCGAAGTGCAACGCCTGATTCTGTTCCTCGATCGCCTGCTGCAACTGTCCCGTGCCCGCCAGAACCTGCGAGATCAGCGCATGCAGATTCGCATCGCCCGGCTTGAACCTCACAGCCTCCCGCAGTTGCGTCAGCGCATCGCCTGGCCGGCCTGACTGCGCGAAGGCCATGGCCAGGCGCTCGCGCGTGTCTACATCGCCGGGACGCTTCCTGGCGGCCTTTTCCAACAGATCGACGGCGTGTTCCGGCTGGCCCGACTCGATTGCAATCTCTCCAAGATGATAAAGTGCGGTGAAGTTATCTGAATCGAGTTCCAGCGCGTGCTCGAATTCCGCTTGCGCAGAGTTGGAACCGCCTTCACCTTCGAGCGCAACTCCCAACCCGCTGTGCGCCTCCGCATCGCCGGGGCATTGGCGCAGCATGGAGCGGAACTGCTCTTCTGCTTGCGCAAACTCGCTGTGCTTCAACTCCAATCCACCCAGGTTAAATTGCGCATCGCAGGTGTCGGGCCCGGCTGCGATAGCCTGGGTGAACGCTTCTTCGGCTCCATGCGAGTCTCCTGCATTTTCGAGTGCGGCGCCCAGGCTGTTTAGGGTGCGCGCGTCATCCGGATGGGCGTCCAGCATCTTGCGATACTCTGCCGCGGCTTCAGAGTAGCGGCCGAGCCCGGCCAGTGCCGACGCCAGGTTGTACAGCGCAATCAAGTCTCCGGGATTCTCATTCACGCGATGTTCCATCCATGCCTGTTCCAGCAGCAATCGCGGATCGAGGCCCTCTTTGGGAACGTTGACCGGCAGAACCTGAAGCCACAAATGCGCCATCTCGTCCACTGAACGGTTGCCGGCGCGCACTCGGATCGGCGGAGTATTCGGATTATGAACGTTGTCCTCCGAGTTGTCGTAGACGTAATGCATGTGGAGCACCGTTCCCCGCGGCAAGTAAACCGGCTTGCGATAGCGATAAACCGACTGGCGGTCAATGTCCCAGTTCGGAATCCGGATCAACCATTGCTTCCGGCCATTGGGCAGGATGGCCCAGCCCTCGAGAACTTTGCCAAGGTAATGCGCGTGAGGATAAATCCCGAATACGTCCACGTCGACCGGCAGCTTCAATTCGTCCTGCACCACAAAGTTCCGGTCACCGGCCGGAATGTCCAGGTCGCGGTCATCTTCAAGCTCGAGCAGCATGGGATGTTTTGACGGCGGCTCTGAAGTGAAGTACAAACCGATCTGCGCGCTGATCGTTTCAGGCTTGCCGCTCGGTTTCAAGTGCATGTTGAGAATGAGATCGTTGCCCGCATCGAGCCGCCACGGCATTCCCTCGGGTTCTTCCAGCACCGGCGTGTCCGGCTTCCAAAAAAGAAAATGGCTGTCGGGATCGAACGTATTGCCTGCATCAAGTTCCAGTTCCATCCCCGGAACACCATCCTCCCAGTCCACCGGGTGATGGCGCCGGAACGACGCAGTGCGATCGATCAGCACGTTGGCGTGATGCACGATCGAGGGCACGCTGGGAAGAATCTGCATCGCGCGAATATAGTGCGTTACGGCGAGCGGATAGGGCAGTATGAAGTTGCGAAAGACATCGGTTCCCGAAGCGGCCAGCGCGTAAGGACGCTCGATGGTCAGAATAAGATCGGGTTTTCCCAACTGCCAGGTCGCGTCGTAGTGTGGCGGCGGAGGCGCAGTGGACGCATCGCCTTCCGGCATCCCCAATTCGACCCACTTGCGAATGAGCGCCACCTCTTCATCGTTCAGCCGTCGTGTGCCGGCAAAATCGCCGTATCCCGGCGCCGGCAGCCATGGCGGCATATAACGCGACTGCGTGACCTCCGCCATCTGCGGTCCGCGCCGGTACGCATCGCGATACGTTAGCAGGCTGAAGGGTCCGCCGCCGCCAGGGTGATGGCAGGTCGCGCAGTTCTGGTAAACGATGGGTGCAATCTGCCGGCTCCAGGTTACGGAAGAAGATACGGGAGTGGTTATGGGAGCCTCTGCAGCGCGCATCGTCCACCGCGGTTGCAGCCATAACAGAGACCCACAGCAGGCGAGAGCAAACGAGATGCAGCGCAGAAGTCTCATGGTGCGTCGCGGGGCACTATGGAGCAGCCGACAGGCGGACCTCCAGGTTTCGGAACGGGACCATTGTCAAGCACGGCGCGGATAGCCATCTCAAGATCGTGCTTCGTTGCCGCAGGCCGTTCTTGCCCCAGCGCAAGGTAACGGTCGTCGATGCGTCCCCGGTACACTTCGCGTAGTCCCGCCGCGGAGGAAATGAAGACAGCCACTTCAGGCGTTATCGTCGCATGCGCCATGCGCGTCAGCCGTTGTTCGGTGTCCAGAACCGAATCCGCGCGAATATTGAACTGCACATCGTGTTGGCGCACCACCGCAGCCGTGTCGCCGGGGTTCGGATAAACCCACCAGAAACTCACGCCCTGGCGCGCAAACTCCCCATTCAGCCGTTCGATCTCCGGAATGTAGCGGTTTGAAATCGGACAATCCGATGCGGCGAAAAACAGCACCACCGCTTTCGCTCCGGGAGGCGCAATCCGCTCGACGGGGTGACCGTTAAGGTCCGTGCCGAATGGTTCCGCGGCTCGCGCCATCATCGCCAGGCAGCCAAGCAGAACCACCGCTGCGCGCAGTGCCATAGCTCTGAACTTTACCACGCGCCTGCGCCAGGATGAAAACGGCGCGCGAACGGCTGCGGTGTTCCAGGCAGAAAAAGTAGAATGGCGTGGTAACTTTGCTACCAGTGAATCGCCGGTGTTCCATCATTTTCCCGCGCCCTGCCGCACTCCTGCTTGTGCTCGCAGGTCTGCTGGCAATCTGCTTGACGGCCGCGAGGTCTCCGGCCAACGCGGGATCGCAGAGCGCCGGCGCGCCATCGCCCGCGCACCCGGGGGGTCCGGACGCAGCGTGTGCTCCGTGCCACCAGCAAATTTATGATTCCTGGAATCGCACTCCCATGGCGCATGCCAGTGGTCCCGCGGCCGAGGGCTTTATTCCCGCCGACTTCACCCACGCGGCTTCCGGCGTACACTACCGCGTTTATCTCGAACAGGGCCAGGTGTGGCTTTCCTATCAGCGGCCCAATGCCCCACCCGGCCGCGAGTTGAACGGCAGGCAATTGCTGCTTTTTTATCTCGGTTCCGGCCGGCGTGGCCGCACCTGGCTCTATGAGCGCGAGGGCTACTGGTACGAAATCCCCATCAACTGGTACGCGAAGAAGCAGATCTGGGACATGACTCCGAATTTTCTCAGCACGCGCGAGATGCCCTTCACCTTGCCTGTGGATCCGGGATGTCTGCACTGCCACGCGAGCAACGTCGAGGAGTCGCTGCCCGGCGCAAGAAATCACTTTGCCGGGCCGCCCTTTCCTCGTGGCGGCATAACCTGCGAATCCTGTCATGGCGATCCATCGCAACACCTGGCGCAGAACGGAAAGGGGCCCATCCTCAATCCGGCAAAACTTGACTCCGTTCGCCGCGATTCGGTTTGTCTCGAATGCCATCTCGAAGGAGAAGTGGCTGTGGTCAAGCTGGGGCGCAAGATGGGCGCCTTTCAACCCGGCGACAATCTCTTCGACGATGCGGTCTACTTTGAAAACGGCCGCAAAGCCGGCCCCGGAGGCCGCGCCACCAGCCAATGGGAATCGCTGCTGGAGAGCGCCTGCAAGCAATCGAGCGGCGATCGCCTCACCTGTACCACCTGTCACGACCCGCACGCGTCCGTGGCCGCCGAAGATCGCGTCAGTTATTACCGCAGCCGTTGCCTCGCCTGCCATGCCGGTTTTGCATCCCGCCATCACGAAGAGAACCCGGATTGCACCTCATGCCACATGCCTCGAGAAGAAACCGAGGACATTGCGCACGAGCAGGTGACCGATCATCGCATCCAGATTGCGTCAAAGCCATTCGCAAGCCCGCTTGCCGCTGAAGAGTTGGTGCCCATCGGCGGCGCCCACCCGGGTGCTCGCGACGAAGGAATCGCGTGGGCCCAACTGGCTCTGCGCGGTGATCGTGCCACTGGGGAGCGCGCGATGCAGCTGCTGCTCAAGGCCGAAGCCTCCGATCCGGCCCAGGCAAACGACACAGAGCTGCACACCGAGCTTGGTTTTCTGGAACAAGTGAGCGGAGACGCCGGGCGGGCCAAGTCGCAGTACCAGGCAGCACTGCGGGCGGAGCCGCTCAACGGGACCGCGGCCGGCGACCTGGCTGTTCTTGACGCGCAGGCGGGTGATTTCGTCGCCGCCCTCCCGTTGTGGCAGACGGCGTTCACACACGATCCAGGAGCCAGCGCCGCTGGCATCGATCTTGCCGTGGCCCAGTGCCGTCTCGGTCAGGCCGCCGCAGCGGCGCAGACTATCGAGCGCGTGCTGCTCTTTTCGCCGGACAACACCGCCGCCCGGCGGCTCTCTCTGGCGCTGGCAGCGGGCACCGCGAATTGTGGCAAACCTTGACCAGCCACGCCAACCGCGCGCGAGCGACGCTCCGCCGTTCATCACATTGACAGTTCATGAAGCGCAGGATGAGCGAAACCATAATACCAGCGCGCATCGTGTCAGCCCTATAGCGTTTTCGGTTCAAGTCTTTACACAGTCGATGCGGCCAAGTGGCTCTTTCCTTAAGAGAGAGCCACCTCGCGTGATGACCGCGTGTCAACACATGAACCGAAAACGCCGTAAGGACGTACCGTCAGACTCATCTTTGAGGAGTTTATGGCCCGGAACCCGGCACAAAAGGCTCTCCTGATCCCCGCCCAGCCCACTCAAAAGATTTACTTATTCACCGGTTTCCCAGCCTCGATCTCTAATAAATCCTGCTCGCAATAACCTGCGTTCCAGTGGCGTTTGATTCAATGCTGGTGGATCGCAGCAATACCTCGAAGTGGCGCAGAGAGCCATCGGGCAGCGTAGCCCGCTTCAGAATTGAATCGATCGCTGAAGGATGAAGCAGCATTTCAGCGGCCGCCTGGGTCCCGGCTACATCCAGGCCTTCCAGGACCAGCAGGTGACCGCTCCCGCTCAGGTTGGGAAGAAAGTCAATGAGCGCGAAGGTCTCATGCGACGGCTCGTTCCAATGGCTGTTGTAAACAGCCGCTTCGCCCGGTTGCGGCTTTTGATTCACGATCTCAGCGCCGCTCATTCCAGGCTGATAGACGATGCGAAAATTGGCGCTGGACTCAACCATTGCTGCCCAGGGATTACTCCCCAGCGAGCCGATGATGACGGCGTTGGCGTCCTTCAAATCATCGAGCCTCAGGTCGCGCGGAAAACGGATCAAGACGCGTTGCGGATCGTCCTCTTCCAGATGCGCCAATGCCGTGGCAATCTGGAGATCGACGAATGGGGTGAGTTGTTGCGTGCGAAGGTCCTCAGCGCTATGAGCATCCACTCCGCCAAGCGGCAGATTCTCGTAACTGCCGGCGATGTACTGGGCCAGCGGCTGCGGTTGGCGTGAGAGGTCTTCGAGCAGGTTAAAGCCCGCGTCAGAGGGCACAATGTAACTGTTCGCTGTTCCACCAAAGATGGTTCTCCACAGTATGCGCGCCGGTTCGTCCGATTTTCGCGGAGCGGCCACACGGGCCGCCACGAGCCAGGTGACACCAACCAGAACAGTGCTGTAGGCCGCAATGAGCAAAACCATCCGCAGCCTTCCAATCGCCGCCAACCACCCAGACGCGGAGAGTACGTCGCCAGCGACATGCAAAGCTCCAGAAGTAGCTGCGTCGCGCCCATGTATCGACAAGCCCTCCGGCCCTTTCTTTTCGCTGTTGTCGGCCATGGGCAGAAACACCGGGACGTATCCGCCCACTGGTATGTCGATCCGCACCTGTTCCGCGCTGCCCCGATCCGCGAAATGCTCTGCCAGCCGCTTGCGCAACTGTCGCGCATAGCTGCGGACAATATTGTCTTCCAGGGTGCGGTAATCCGGCGATCTGTCAAAGACCTGGACGCCGATCTGATGTTCGGTGATTTCGTCTCCTCGTCCCTCCAGGGTTTCAGCCACCACGTAAAGCAGAAACCTCGAGAGCAAAGGGGAGCGGGCGAACTGCGGTCCGGCAACAACTCGCTGGGCCAACTCCCAGTACGGATCATCGTGGAGGTTGGAGAGAGACACTTGACCGGAAAACGTTAGTTTCGGCTTCGGTTGGACGGCGGCAGCGTGTTCCATGCAGCTCATCTCCTGGCAGCCATACGGGTGAGGCGAGCATTGTTTGATGGTGCGGCTATTTCGCGACGCACAATTTCAGGCTTGGGTCACTTCATGAATAACGGGTTCTCATTAAATTAGGGTCAAGAAGACGCAATCTGCCGTGTTGACGATCGAATGGAACTGCCGAGGCCAATCACAATGGCAACTGCCTTGTCGGAGCGTTACAACTGACATGACAACTCCGACTCTCATTTCTTGCTTTGCAATCCGAATCTAATCCAGAAAAACCGCTTTGCACTGGAGGCGTTTTAACGTACGATTCATGGTTATTTGGGGTGGGGAAGTGGCCGCTTCTTCGAGCAACTTCCACAGTTTACCAATAATTCAAAGCGCCGACAAACGACTTACATTCAATTGCTTTGATGCGCTTCGCACTCGTGTATACACCTTAATCCACGTAGGGTAAACACTCCCGCCCGCATTGCCGTTGCAATATTTTGGGCCTGCTCGTTCAAACACGAGTGAACGCAAACGTGTGAATAAACCTTTTGAATTGGAGGTTGCAGAGCGTCCATGAATATTTGGTTACGCTTTCGAATCATGGGACCATGGTTTGCTTGTCTGGGCTTGCTGGTTGTTCTCAGCGCTCCATGCAAGCTGGCAGCTCAACTCGACCGCGGCGAGATCACCGGAACGGTCGAGGACCCGAGCGGCGCGGTCGTACAAAAGGCCACCATCGCGCTCATCAACGACGACACTACCGTAAAAATTACAACCAAGTCCACTGCTACCGGCGCCTATGTATTCGACGACGTGCTCCCCGGCAAATACACGGTCGAGGCTGAGGCCCCCGGTTTCAAGAAGTACGTTGTGCACGGCGCGATTGTGCAGGTGCAGCAGGTTTTGACCGTCGACATTCACCTTGCCACCGGCAGTGTGCAGCAGAGCGTCACTGTGACCGCCGCGGCGCCCATTCTTGAAGCGGAGAACGCACAGGTCGGCCAGTCCATCACCAACCAGGCCGTCAATGACTTGCCTCTCGCCACCCGCGATTGGGGTTCGCTGGCGCAACTTTCCGCCGGCGTCAGTACTACACCCACCGGAACCGGCGGCTCGGGCATCACCCCCGACGCCGGCAGCTCTGAGTCTGCTTATTTCAGGGTGAATGGCGTCGACGAATGGCAAAACGACTTCCGCCTGAACGGCATTAACGACAATATCGAGATCTATGGCGGCAACTATACCGGGACCAACGCGGCCATCGTTCCGCCGCCCGACGCCATCCAGGAATTCACTTTGCAGAGCGGCGACTTCAACGCCGAATTCGGACATTCCACGGGCGGCGTCATCAACGCATCCATCAAGTCAGGTACCAACGGAGTGCACGGTGACCTCTGGGAATACGTGCGCAATGACGATTTGAATGCCAACTACTTCTTCAACAGAACCTGCTCAGGCGGCGCTTGCGTCTCCCGCCCCGTACCCGACTACCACCAGAACCTCTTTGGCTTCACGGCCGGGGGCCCTGTCATCATCCCCGGCGTCGTCCATGGCAAGAACCGGCTCTTCTGGTTCGCCGATTATCAAGGCGGCCGCTACGTGTTGCCCGAGACGCCATCCGGCCAAACCGTACCCACCTGTGACGTTGCCGGGGCGACGTCGGCGTCGCAATGCACGGCCACCAGTATGGTCGGGAGCAACTTCACCAACCTCCAGGACAACATCACCGGCAATGTTCCATCGTCGGGTGTCGAGGGCACCTATACCGACGCTTTAGGTCGCACATTTGCGAACGGGACGATCCTCGATCCGGCTACAACGCGGCAACTTCCATCCTCCGGCGTCGATCCGATAACAGGGCTCACCGGCACGCCAAATGCCTACGTCCGCGATCCCTTCCTCAACTGCACTGCGGGGGGCGGTTGCAGCAGCTTCGCCGGCAACACCACAACAAACTTTACCCAGGGTGCCGGAGGCACCCCAGGTCCTGGCGGCATCGCGCTTTCGCAACTTAACGTCATTCCGTCGGCGCGGCAAGATCCGAACGCCGTCGCTCTGCTCGGCGTCTACCCGCTTCCATTGCAGTACAACCCCTCGTCCCCGCTGGTGAACAACTTCACCGGCTACGTTCCCATCGAGGACAAGAACACCGATACCTGGGACATTCGAATTGACGCCAACATCAGCCCCAAAGACATCCTGTTCGGCGTCTACGACCGCAGCCTGCTCAACGCCCACCTGCCCGGGTACCTTCCCGGGGTGGCCGTGGGCGAGACCGACGCCCGCAACGACAGCCTGCCTGCCTACGCCTGGGCGGTCGGCTATACGCGCATCCTCACGCCCACGCTTACCAACGACATGCACGTGGGTATGGTGCACAGCGACAAGCTGCAACAGTCCTTATACGGCAACACTTTTGGAATTCCTGCAATGTACGGCATCCAGGGCATTCCACAGGTAGCCAACAACGGCGGTCTCCCGCCAACCGTCATCGCGGGGCTCACCCACCTCGGTGTCGGCAACTACACGCCCACGCTGCAATATGTATGGAGCCTCGAAGGTGTTGATGCGGTCACCAAGGTCTGGCGCAACCACGCCTTCAAGACCGGATTCCAGGTGGACGACCTCGAAGCCAATATTTCGCAGCCGCCGCAAGGCCGAGGCGACCTCAGCTTCAACGGCATGTACACCGACGTTCCTAACCGGATCTCCGTTTCTCAGGGAATAAGCGGCAGCTCGACAAGCGGCTTGAACGGCATCGGTGACTTGCTGGTGGCGCCCATGGCTTCACCATATTCGGCGAACGGCGGCGTGAACTACGTCGGCGGCCAGAATGGTTTCTCCGCCTCCAATATCGCCGCGACCGACGACCATCGCTGGTACATTGGCGCCTACTTCCAGGACGACTGGAAAGTGAATACCAGGCTTACGCTGAATCTAGGCCTGCGCTGGGATCTCTTCACGCCCTACGCTGAGACCCGGGGCTTCCAGGCCAACTTCATCCCTCAGGGCGGCAACGGAACCTCCGCCACCTACTACATCTCCAACAAGGGATGCCAGACGCAGCGAGCCGCTTTTTTCAATACCGTGGCTGCCCTCAGCAATATCAACGTCTCCTGCGTTCCCGGCCTCACGCTGGGCAACGATCAAAAGACCAACTTCGCGCCGCGTGTCGGGTTCGCTTACAAGCTCCGGCCAACCTTAGTGGTGCGCGGAGGATTCGGTACGGCCTACGGAGCGCTGGGCAATCTCGGTTACGGCGGCACTCTGGGATTGAACTATCCCTTCGTCTATACCCAGACCGTTCCCGCTCCCGACTCCAATCACCCGCTGCTGGTGGCGCCTAATCAGGCGGCTACCATGGAGACGGCCTTCACCTACTTCAATTTCCAGAACCCGACCGTGCTGGCAAGCCCGACTCCGTACACAACGACACCGGTTTCTTGCTCCACCCTCACCCTCAGCTCTTGCGTAGGAGGTCAATACATCGGTAGCGACTATGTCGGCCTGGCTCTCAATGGCCGCCAGTACAACTACCAGACGCCGCTGGTACAGACGGAGAACCTGACCGTCGAGGATCAGTTCACGCCCCACGACGCGATCCAGGTGGGATATGTGGGCACCCAGGGCCGTCACCTGGATATTCTGGGCAACACGAACAGCAACTCCCTGATCTTGCCCAACGGCACCAACACCCAACTCTACATCCCCTACCCGTACTTCTCGCGCAACACCACTTATGAAACCACCAACGCCAACACCAGCTACAACTCCATGCAGATCACGTATCAGCACCAGATGGGCTATGGTCTCTCGGTGCTCGCCAACTACACCTGGTCCAAATGCATGGGCGACCAGCACGCGCCGCAGAACTCCGAGTTCAACGCAAATTACCGCGCCCAGTGGCTGCCCGGCTTCGGCATCAAGGGCGACTACGGCCTGTGCGATGCCGACGCTACCGATCTGTGGCACGCCGCCGCCAGCTACGACCTGCCCTTCGGCCGCGGCAAGCAGTTTGGCTCCAACATCAACAAGGCCACCGACCTGATCCTGGGCGGGTGGTTGATCAACGGCTTCTATACCTTCCAGAGTGGCCAGCCGCTCACCGTCACCTGCCCCAACTCGACAACCGCCGACTTCGGTTGCTCCGCCAACGTGGTGGCCGGGCAAAACCTGTACGCTGGCCCGCACAACTACACGCAGTGGCTCAACCCCGCTGCATTCGCTCAGCCGCCCGTGGCTACCACCATCGGGCAGCTCGATTACTCGCCGCTCGGTGGTGGCATCCAGCAGGTACGCGGACCGCGCTTCGACAATCTGGATTCGTCGATCCTGAAGAATTTCAAATTCACTGAATCTGCGTATCTGCAGTTCCGCGCCGAAGCCTTCAACACCACCAACACGCCGCCCTTGGCGCAGCCCGGGCAGCTGAATTTCACCAGTTCAGGTTTCAGCAACATCTCGGCCACCAAAAACAGCAACCAGAACAATGGCGCGCGCACGCTGCAACTCGCGCTCAAGCTGTTTTATTAATGTAGTGAGCCCAACATTCATTCTTGGGCTCGGCTCAATGCTGCAAAACCCCGCATCCGCGCCCGTTTCATGGTCCTGATGCGGGGTTTCCTTTGTCACCCTCGCTCGAAGACTTCACTCGAGGGAGAAATGTCTTAGACTGGCCCGTCTGAGGCCGTCGTTTCTTTGAGTCAACCGTAACGACGTCGGAAATGGATCATCCCATGAGCAATCTTCATTTGCAGGCAAGAATCCCTGCCCTTGCAGCTATTTTGCTTCACTTGGGTCTGGCGGGTTCCGCTTTTGCGCTTGCTCAGCATCAGGACCAGACAGCCGCTCAAGCCGATGTCACGCTCGAAGGCACCATCGACGGCTCGCAGAATCAGAGCTATGTCAAGGTTCCGTTCACTGTTCCCGCAGGCACGCGGCGCGTGACCATCGAATTCGATTACACCGGCAGGGAGCAACACACAGCGCTCGATCTCGGCCTGCTCGATCTCACTGAGTTGCGCTGCTGGAGCGGCGGCAACAAGTCGGTGCTCACTGTCGGCCTCTCCGACGCCACGCCGTCCTGCCTGCCCGGCGCGATTCCGGCAGGCACATGGAATGTTCTGATCGGCGTGCCCAACATCCGCCCAGGTGTCGAGTCGCATTACACCATCCACGTTTGGGTCTCTTCTACTGGCGCGGTCGACGCTGAGCCTGAAATCCTGCGCGAGCCGCTGCGCGCGGGTCCAGGCTGGTTTCGCGGCGACCTGCACATGCATACCGCGCACAGTGACGGCCAGTGTCCCAGCCAGTCGGGCAAGATGGTCCCGTGCCCTGTGTTTGTTACCGTCGAGGCCGCCGCTCGCCGCGGTCTCGACTTCATCGCGGTCACCGATCACAATGCCTCGTCGCAATACGATGCCATGCGCGAGTTACAGCCTTACTTCGACAAACTCCTGCTGATCCCCGGACGCGAAATCACCACGTTCCAGGGCCACATCAACTTTCTCGGCAGCACAGACTTCATCGACTTCCGTCTCGACGGCAAAAACGTTCCCGATATGAACGCGCTTCTGCACTCCGCAAGAGATGCCGGCGCCATCACATCGATCAACCATCCCATGTCCCCGAGTGGCGAGATCTGCATGGGCTGTGGATGGAAGCCAACCACTCCCGTCGACATGCATCTGCTCACCGGCGTTGAGGCTGTAAATGGAGGCAGCGAACAGCGCGGAATCTCCGATCTGCCCTTCTGGAACAGGGAACTGAATGAGGGCTGCCGACTGACAGGCATCGGAGGCAGTAACAACCACCGGCCCATGCAACCGCTCGATCAAGCCGGTTCCATCGGCAGCCCGACCACGGTCGTCTACGCCGCCAATCTGTCGACTGCTGCCATTCTCGACGGAATCCGCGCCGGACACGTCTCTATTGACCTTACCGGAACGCAGGACCGGATTCTCGAAGCAAGTGCGAGTGCACACGACCAAACCGCTCACTCTGGCGATTCGCTCGATGCGCCGAATGGCACTGCGGTGCGATTCGAAGTGCACGCTACCGGCGCGACGGGCGGAAGTGTTCTTTGGATTGAGGACGGCCAGGAGATCGATTCTCATTCCAGCGCGATCATCGATGCCGCCGGCACATCCATTCCTCTAGTCTGGACCAGCGACGGACACCGTCATTGGTTCCGCGCCGAAGTAGCAGGAGCAGATGGCAAGCTGTGGCTGATCGCCAATCCCATCTATGTAAACTGGGCCGAGTCCAATGATTGCCGCTGAGGCTCCGTCGCTTCCGCGCTGATTTGCAGCCCGGATGCTCTCGGCAAGACGCGCTTGCTGAAGTGCTTTATGTGTTTCAAATTACAAGGACAGGACAAACTGGCGCTCGACAGGCTACGCTTGAAATCCAGTAATTGAATTTGAGCAATTCGCTGCCAGACGACTTCCCCAGCCCCCAATAGCGTTTGCGCAGCGTGGGCGATGCCCATCAGGAGGGACAGAGTGAAATGTTTCGCTGTGCTGGCGGCTGCCGGCGCGCTGGTTGCAACCAGTTGCTTTGGTCAAGACGTTGACACCCATGCGTTGCAAGCGCTGCACTGGCGGCTGATCGGCTCATTTCGCGGCGGGCGCGTGAGCGCGGTAGCAGGCGTGCCTGGCAATTCCAACATCTACTACTTCGGCACACCGGGGGGCGGAATATGGGAATCGACCGATGCGGGGCGGGTTTGGGAGCCCATCTTCGACAAGGAGCGGGTCGCTTCAATCGGTGCGCTCGCCGTTGCGCCCTCCGATTCCAAAATTATCTATGCGGGAACGGGCGAGCAGACGCCGGGCAATGGCGTCTACAAGTCCACCGATGCCGGCAAAAGCTGGACCCACGCGGGACTTGACCAGACGCGCTTCATCCAGGCCGTGATTGTCGATCCGCATAACCCCGACATCCTGATCGCGGGCGCCAACTCCATCGGCGTATACGTCTTTTCGCACCCCTATCCGAAGTACGACCTTGCAACTCCGCGCGGTGTCTTCAAATCCACTGACGGTGGCAAGACATGGAAGCAGACGCTCGATAAAGCAGACTGCGCCGGGGTGTTCGATTTGGAAGTTGACCCCGATGACCCGCGAGTTCTCTACGCTTCGCTGCTGATTCCGCGGCCGGAGCCAAGTGTATCGGCTGCGAAGAACACCAGCGCCGCCTCGCCGGACAAGGAACCGGAAGATAATTCGCTGATTTACAAATCCACCGACGAGGGCTCGACGTGGACTCTGCTGGCGTCAAAAGGGCTGCCTGAGACAGGCCGCGGGCGGCTGGGGATTGCGGTTGCTCCGCATACCGGTGGCAAGCGGCTCTATGCCGTGATGAACCAGGGCTTCTACCGGTCAGACGACGGCGGTGCGAACTGGACCAAGTCAACCATAGATCCGCGCATTCTTGGCAACTCCTACTTCAGCAGGATATTTGTCGACACCAAAAATCCCGACATTCTCTACATGGCGCAGACCTCGCTCTATCGCTCGACCGATGGAGGCCACACCTTTGAGGCGTTTGTCGGAGCGCCGTCGGGCGACGACTTTCACCTGCTCTGGATCGATCCCACTAATCCCCGACGAATGCTTCTTGGCGTCGACCAGGGAGCCATCCTGAGCGTGGATGCGGGCAAAACATGGAGCACCTGGTACAACCAGCCGACCGGCCAGTACTACCACATCACCACCGACAACCAGTTTCCCTATCGCACCTACGCTGCCCAGCAGGACAGCGGCACTCAGTCAGTGCCCAGCCGCAGCGATAACGGAGAAATTACCGAACACGACGACACCTCGGTGGGTGGATTCGAGTACTGCTACATCGCGCCCGACCCGCTGCATCCATATTGGATCTATTCAGGCGGGTGGTTCGGCTCCGTCGTCCGCTACGACAGCAGAACGGGGCAGATTGCAACCGTGTTTGAGAAGGGGACCAAATATCGCGCGGCGCAGATGCCGCCGCTGTTTTTCTCTCCGTTCGATCCGCACACGCTCTACTTCGCCACACAGTATGTAATGAAGACAACCGACGACGGAAAGACCTGGGATGCGATCAGCCCGGACCTGACGGAGTGGAAGGCACCGGCAGATGCGAAGCCCGTACCGGGTGCGCCCCGGCCGCCGGCGATCGAGGCACTGGCAGTTTCACCCCTCGACGCCAATGTGATGTGGGCGTCGACTACTAACCGGCTGGTGCAACTCACTCGCGACGCCGGCGCACATTGGCAAAAGGTGACACCGCCCGGCATCACTGAGCCCTCACAGATCCTATATGTAGAGCCGTCGCACTTCGTTGCCGCCGAGGCCTTTTTGACGGTTGGAACCAGCCGGCAGAGTGTCCCTGCACAGATTCTGCGAACCCGCGACTTTGGCGCCACTTGGCAATCGATCGTGACGGGTCTGCCGCCGGAAGAAAGCGTTCTTGTGGTGCGCGAAGACCCCGTCCGCAAGGGCCTTCTCTACGCCGGGACACTCTCAACCGTTTATGTTTCGTTCGACGACGGCGACCACTGGCATCCGCTCACCCTGAACCTGCCGGCGTCTCAAGTCACTGACATCCATGTGCATGGAGACGATCTCGCAATTTCCACTTATGGTCGCGGACTCTGGATCCTCGATGACATCGCGCCGATTCGCGATCTTACGCCGGACCTGCTCGCCCAGCCGGCGAGCCTGTTGCCGCCCGTGGCGGCGATGCGGGTTCGCTGGGATAACTGGGAAGACACACCGCTCCCGATTGAAACGCCGAGCGCGAAAAATCCACCGGATGGTGTTTTGATTGACTACTACTTGAAGACGGCGCATCCCGGCAAAGCCGAGATCGTCATTCGCGATGCGAATGGCAACGTGGTGCGCAAGTATACAGGCAGCATGAGCGAACCCAAGCTGCCGCCGCCGAATGTTCCCGAGTATTGGTTCGACACAACCAAATCAGTTGACTCGAGCGCGGGGCTGCATCGCTTCGTGTGGGATTTGCGCTACGACTCGCCGCAGGCCCTGCCGGCTTCGTATTACGGGCCGATTCTGCAATACACCGAATACACGCTGGCCGACCATGCGATTCCGTATGAAACACCGAGGCAGCAGCCACAAGGCCCATTGGTGGTGCCGGGAAACTATACCGTCGAGCTAACGGTGGATGGCGAGACCTATAAGCAACCGCTCACCGTCAAGCTCGATCCCCGTGTCCACACATCGGAGGAAGATCTTGAAATTCAGGCAACGCAGGCGCGCCGCATCGTGAGCGGAATGAATGTCTCTTACGCCGAATACAAGAAGCTGGAAGCCCTGACGGATGCGATTGACGAACTCAAAAAGAAGAAGCCCGAGACAGATACCGCCGACATGGATAAGCAAATCAAGGCGGTCTCTGAAGGCACGCATGAGTTGCCCGGCTTGGGCCCGGTGAATCGCGACCTGGGACGCTTGTTGTTCGGCATCGAGTCAGCGGATCAAAAGCCTTCGCTACCGCAGGTGCAAGCAGTGGAGGAGCAGTGCAGTGCGCTGACCAAGGTACTCGCTCTCTGGAAGCAGCTGAACGACGGACTCGCGAAGCAGAATCCGCTCAATCTGCCGGTGGATAACGCGGTGTCTTCGACCGGTTGCATTCAATAGCGAGCCGATCGGCTTTGCACCGAGATTGAAATGTTCGCATGCACCAGGGTGACGGGCACGGCTTCATAGGTTGTCGAAAGACACCGAATGGCATGCGCTTTGTAACAGGGCACGAGTTTACTCGCGCCGATTAGGCCAATAAAATGAGTGCGGGCTTTAGCCCCTGGGGATGTTTTTCGGGCGTCTCGCCGAGCCTGACGAGTTTTTCCGTTCACTTTACTCGTCGCTTGCTATGTTCAACCCGTTCGCGAAGGTTCTCGTTTCATCCTTCGCCCACATCCTCCTCGTCAGGAGAACTATGAAGAGCCGCATCTTTCTCATCGTCGTATCGGTTGTGTCGTTCGCAACCTTCGATTTCGCACAGGTCGATCCCAGTTTGTATTCCGATATGCAATGGCGCGAAATCGGTCCCCTGCGCGCCGGGCGCACGCGCGCCTTGGCGGGCGTGCCAAGCGAGCCTGCCACGTTTTATCTGGGCGCCGTGAACGGTGGAGTATGGAAGACGACCGATGCGGGCGCGACCTGGCACAGCATCTGGGACGACGAGCCCACCGGATCGATCGGCGCCGTCGCGGTGTCGCTCAGCAACCCCGACATCGTGTATGTCGGCAGCGGCGAGGGATTGCAGCGCCCCGATCTGTCAACAGGAGATGGTATTTACAAATCTACCGACGCGGGCAAAACCTGGACCCACCTCGAAGGCCTGCGCGGCGGCCAACAGATCGGCCAACTCGCCATCGACCCCAAGGATCCCAATCGCGTCTTCGTCGCCGTAGAAGGCCATCCATTCGGACCGAACGAAGAGCGCGGTCTCTATCGCACACTCAACGGAGGTAAGACGTTTCAGCGCGTCCTCTATACCAACGATCGCACCGGCGCATCCGATGTCCAGATCGATCCACAGAATCCCAACATCGTCTTCGCCGGCATGTGGCAACGGCAGGAAGCGCCGTGGGAGAACGGGTCGTTTGGCGGCGCGGATGGCGGGCTTTATCGCTCAACCGATGGCGGCGACACTTGGACCAAACTCACCGGCAACGGTCTACCCGATAACATCATGCAAGTGAATTTGACCATATCGCCCAGCGACCCGCGCCGCATCTACGGCGCCATCGCTCCGGTCCATGGCCCAGTTGGTCTCTACCGGTCCGATGATGGCGGCGACCACTGGGTGCACGCGCCGGTCAACGATACTCGGCCTGAAGAACGCATCGGTGGCGGCGATGTCCCCGTCCCAATGGTCGATCCCAAAGACCCCGACACAATTTATGTAGCAAGCATCGTTACTTGGAAGTCGACCGATGCCGGAAAGACTTGGACCGCGTTTCGCGGCTCACCCGGCGGTGACGACTACCAGAATGTTTTCGTGAATCCCAACAACACAAAAATCATCGCCCTGGCCAGCGATCAGGGAGTGATTATTTCGCAGAATGGCGGCGAAACCTGGACCCAGTGGTTCAACCAGGCCACGGCGCAGATGTATCACGCAACCGCCGACAATGCCTTCCCCTATCGCGTTTGCGGCGGGCAGCAGGACTCCGGCTCGGCGTGCGTTTCCAACCGCAGCGACGATGGCCGCATCACCTTTCACGACTGGCACCCCGCCGGCATTGAAGAGTACGGCTACGCCGCGCCCGACCCGCTCGATCCCGACATCGTCTACGGGGGCAAAGTGACGCGCTACGATCGCCGCACCGGCCAGATTCAGGATGTTGAGCCCAAGCCTTTGCACAGTTATCGCGCGCTCCGAACTGAGCCGCTCGAGTTCTCGCCAGTCGATCCGCATAAACTCTACTTCGCCACCAACACGCTATGGCTTACTCAGGACGGCGGCAAGAATTGGAAAGAGGTCAGTCCCGATCTGACCCGCGAAACCTGGGACCTGCCTCCGGTTGTCGATCCATACAAAGACTCACCTGCCGCGAAGGTCACGCGCCGCGGCGTCATCTATGCGCTTGGCCTGTCCCCGCTTGATGGCAACCGCATCTGGGCCGGCACCGACGACGGCCTCATCTGGACCACAACCGATGGCGGCGCGCATTGGAACAACGTCACGCCGCCGGAGTTGAAGCCTTTCTGGAAGGTCTTCAACATGGACGCCGGCCACTTCGATGCACAGACCGCTTACGCAGCCGTAAACACCATGCGTCTCGACGATATGCGTCCGCATCTCTTCCGCACCCATGACGGCGGCAAATTGTGGACCGAGATCGACAACGGCATTCCTGCGGGCGCCGCAACCAGCGCCATTCGCGAAGATCCCAAGCGCAAAGGACTCCTGTATGCGGGTACCGAGACGCAGGTTTATGTCTCCTTTGACGACGGCGATCACTGGCAGTCGCTTCGCCTCAACATGCCTGCGAGCTCAGTCCGAGATCTCGAAGTAAAAGACGACGACCTGATTGCCGCGACTCACGGGCGCGGTTTTCTGATTCTTGATGACGTGACGCCGCTGCGTCAGATCGCAGCTGCCATGGCATCGGAGACTGCTCATCTCTATGCGCCGCAGACCGCTCTCCGCATCCGCAACGACATGAATCCGCCCACGCCCTGGCCGCCCGACATGGCCACCGGCAAAAATCCGCCCGACGGCGCGATCATCGACTACTATCTCGGCCCCGGCATCTCCGGCGTCGTCTCGCTTGAAATAGCCGATAATCAGGGCCAAGTCGTCGCGCGCTTCAACAGCAACGATCCTGTGCCGCCGCTCGATCCGCGCTATCCCGATCCCACATTATGGGCGCGCCCGCCGCGTGTCCTTTCTGCCGAGCCCGGCCATCACCGCTTCCTCTGGGATATGCAATATCCGCAGGTTCCGGGCATGGGCACGGAGCCCGACGACGATATGGCCACGCCCCACGATACGCCTCCTGTCTCTACCGCGCCCTGGGTGATGCCGGGAAGCTACACCGTGCGGTTGATCGCCGGCGGCAAAACATTATCCGAGCCACTCAAGGTTGCCATGGACCCGCGCGTAAAGACGTCTTTCGCCGATCTTGAACAGCAATTCAACCTGGCGAAATCCGTCTATAACGAAATGATCCAGGCCAACGCCGCGCTGCAAGACATCAAAGCATTACGCGAGCAACTCAAGACGCGCTCGGCCGAGCCGCCCGTCGCAGGCGCTGAGCCGTCTATTGAATCCAGGCTCAATGCGATCGCCGGCGCTGAAGGCCCGGCGCGCGGCTTTGGCCGAGGTCCGACCCCTTCGCCAACCCTTGGATTGGTACGTGCGCAGTTAGCACGCCTCGAGCACTCGATTGAGAACGCCGATGTGGCTCCTACCGCCGGGCAGGTTGAGGCCTGCCAGTCCGCCGCCAAACCGCTCCCCGGCCTCATCGAACAGTGGCAGCAGCTCAAGAAGACCGATCTCAAGGCCCTCAACGAGCAACTTGTCCGCCGGCATCTTGCTGTAATCGATCTCGACTCGGGCAAAGCCGGCAACAACAAGAAGGACCAGGTCGAAATTGGCGATGAGGAATGATTTACAATCCGATTCAATCGCGAATCAATTGCGCTTCCCGCCGTTCGACAAAATCCTGAACTCATCGGAGCCTGTGCATGGCCGCCGTCCGCAAATTTCTAGCCGCATCCCTTTGCGTCGCCTTCGCTCTTCCAGTTGCCGCCCAGCATTATCCTGCCGACCTGCTCTCCGGCTTGCAATGGCGCGATGTCGGTCCCATGCGCGGCGGCCGCACCTACGCCGTATCAGGAAATGCATCGCAGCCTGACACCTTCTACATGGGCTCGGTCGGCGGTGGCGTGTGGAAGACCGAGAACTCCGGCCGCACCTGGTTTCCCATCGCCGACGATCCGGTGACCGGAATCCCCATCGGCTCCATCGGCGCAATCGCCGTCGCGCCTTCCGATCCCAACATCGTCTATGTGGGTACCGGCGAGCCCGACATTCGCAGCCAGCACTCCTATGGCATCGGCCTTTTCAAATCGACCGACGCGGGCAAAACCTGGCATTCGATCGGTCTCGCTGCGACGCGCCAGATCGGCAAAATCGTTGTCAACCCCGCCGATCCGAACCTCGTCTATGTCGCAGCGCTCGGCCACGCCTACAAAGCCAACCCCGAGCGCGGAGTCTATCGCTCCACCGATGGCGGCGCGCATTGGAAGAAGATTCTCTGGAGCCAGAACGACCCCGATAACGTTGGCGCCATCGATCTCGCGCTCGATCCGCAACATCCCGGCACCATCTACGCATCGCTCTGGGCAACGCGCCGCCCTCCATGGGCTGTCTATGCGCCGTCGAACATGCCTGGCGGAGGCCTCTACAAATCCACCAACGGCGGCGACACCTGGCATCAGCTCGGCGGCGGCCTGCCCGCTGACGACTTCGTCGGCAAGATCGGCATTGCAGTCGCGCCCAGCAATCCAAATCGCCTCTACGCCGTAGTCGACGATCTCGGCACGTCCATCGCGCGCTCCTATCGCGTTCCCGCTCCCACCGGCCCCAACGCTCCCAAGCCTTCCGGCGGCATTTACATCTCCGACGATGCCGGCGCAACGTGGCGCCTGGTGAACAGCGAGCCACGACTCTGGACCCGCGGATGGTACTTCGAACAAATAGCCGTCGATCCCACCAACCCTGATCGCGCATATAACGTCAACACCGCGACCTATATGACGCTCGACGCCGGCAAAACGTGGGCGCCTGTAAAAGGCGCACCCGGCGGCGACGATTATCACCAGCTCTGGATCAATCCCAGAGACGGCAATCGCATGGTGCTCTCGAGCGATCAGGGCACCGTGGTCTCGGTCGATGGCGCAAAAACGTGGAGCACCTGGTACAATCAGCCCACCGCGCAGATTTATCACATCGCCGCTGACAATCGCTTCCCGTATTGGCTATACGGCGCGCAGCAGGACTCAGGTGCGGTCAGCGTCAGTACGTGGTCGCGCTTCGGCACGCTCGCGTTCGGCAACTGGCTGCCGATCTGCGAAGCAGGCGAGAGCGACACCGTAGTGCCTGACCCCAAAGATCCTGACCTGCTCTACGGCAACGGCGATCAGCGCTGCAACCAGGCACTCAATCTCTCTGCGCCTGAGGGCGGCGAGATGCCTAAAGAAGATGTCGGCGATCCGTATCGCAAAACCTGGACGCTGCCGGAGGTTTTTTCCCCGGCAGATGATGCGCTCTACTATTCCAATCAATTTGTCTTCCGCACGCGCGATCGCGGCAAAACCTGGGTGAAGATCAGCCCAGATCTCACGCGCCTGCACCCTGAGGTGCCGAAGACGCTCGATCCCGTCACCGCCAAAGACATCGACCAGACCATGACCGATCGTTTCGGCGTGGTCTACACCATCAGCCCATCTCCGCTCGATGCGAAGACCGTGTGGGTGGGCACCGACGACGGCCTTATTCATGTAACGCGCGACGATGGCGCGCACTGGAGCGATGTAACGCCGCCGGAGATGACCGCGTGGAGCAAGGTATCGCAGATCGAGGCCGGCCACTTCGATGTCGAGACGGCGTACGCCTCGGTCGATCGCCATCGGCTGGCCGACGATCGCGCCTACATCTATCGCACCCACGACGGCGGAAAAACTTGGGCAAATGTCGCCGACGGAATTCCCGAAGGCGCATTTGTGAACTCGATCAAGGAAGACACCAAACAAAAGGGACTGCTCTACGCCGCAACCGAGCTGCGCGTCTATGTTTCTTTTGACGACGGCGACCATTGGCAGCCGCTCGAGCTCAACATGCCGGTCACGTCGGTCCGCGACATCCTGATCCACGGCGACGATCTTGCCGTTGCGACTTTCGGCCGCGGATTCTGGGTCCTCGATCAAATGTCGGCGCTGCGCCAGATCGCAGCCAACGGCAAACAGATTGAGGCTGCAAATGCCTATCTGTTCGCGCCCGGCGAAACGCTGGCCGTTCACGCGGGCGGCCAGGATGGTACCCCGCTGCCGCACGAGGAACCGCAGGAATTGAATCCGCCTGCCGGCGTCGTGGCTTACTACTGGCTCAAGTCCGCGCCCAGCAGCCCGGTCAAGCTTGAGTTGGTTGACAAGTCCGGCAAGGTGGCTGCCTGCGCGGCCAGCGATACGCCCGTCAAGCCGGTCGACACCGAGGCCATCAACGTGCAGGCTTACTGGGAAGAACCCGCCCCGCCGCCCTCGGCTGCGCCCGGCATGCATCGCTTCGCGCTTAACGTTGTGGCGCCGCGCGGCTTTGGATACGGCCGCCGCCCGCCGCCGCCGCCCGTCGACGCCTGTCATCCAGCCGGAATGCCGGCGTCTCAGCCCGAAGCTGCGCCGGCACGTCCCGGGCGCGGCTCTCAGGGCCTGCAGCCGGGAGAGTACACCGTTCGGCTTACGGTTGACGGCCAGACTTTGACGCAGCCAGTCACCGTCAAGCCTGATCCACGCAAGTTGCCCGCGGGCGCTGCCATTCCACCCGATGACGACGACGATGAGTAAGGTTTCCGGCTCAAACCGGTCGAATCGATCAGCGGTCCATAATGATGTTGTGCGGCCTCGGTATTCTCCGCCGAATGCGTCTTCGTTACTGCTAGAACTGGTCTCATAAATTGTCGTGCGAATAGGCACAACTTCACAGCTTGCTTGAAAAAGCCAACGGATCGGAGTTTTGTATCAGTCCGCCGCCGGAGGACCCCGCCCGCGATGGATAAAACTGGGTGCCCCACCCTCGGCGCGTATTTGTTTTTGCGCCTAGGGTGGGAGACCACGAATCTCAACGGGGCCGTATTTGGTTTGTGTCTTGTTAGGGCGCGAGTTTACTCGTGCCGCGAACGCCTCAAGTTGAACGTCGGGCTTTAGCCCCGGAAGGGCCAATGCATGGGGCAGCATCAATGATGAGATTATTTCTATGGTGCATCTACACATGAAAACTTCGGCAGTCCTCGCGGCAATACTTCTCGCGGTAGCCGTGTCGAGCGCCCAGACCCCGCGCGGATCGCTGCGGGGCGTCATCGTGGACGGCCGCGGCGATCGCATTCCTTCTGCTTCAATTTCTGTTCGCCTGCATGCTTCTTCGCTAATTCGCACTGTCTCGAGCGACGGGCAGGGAAACTTCCGCATGGACGATCTCGAGCCCGGAATCTACCTGGTGAATGTGTCTGCCCGTGGGTTTGCCGATGCCACTGCGGAAGTCTCCATCCAGGTAAGCTCCATCCGCGATATCGCCGTGACCATGAATCCGTCGGTGGTGGTCGAGACCGTGGGCGTCCATGCGCAAAGTTCTTCCATTACCACGCAACCTATGGATGTCTCCAGCCAGGTTCACCAGACCGTGGTTACAAGCCAAGACCTCGAAGGTCTTCCGCTTCCGGCTCGCAGCTTTGCCAACATCGCATATCTCGCTCCGGGAACAGAGCCGGTCGAACCTTCCGATCCCACCAAAGCGCGCATCACCGCCGTCTCAACCGGCGGAAGCTCGGGCCTCAACAACGAGCTCTCCGTGGATGGAGGCGACAACTCCGACGATTACATTGGTGGCTTTCTGCAGAATTTTTCTCCAGATTCCATTCAGGAATTTGCCGTCCGCACCTCACAGGAAGACGCCGACACTGGAGGAACCACCGCCGGCTCAGTCATGCTGACAACGAAAAGCGGCACCAACGAGTGGCACGGAGACGCAGCCTTTTACGATCGGGCCGCCGCTCTCAACGCTCGCTTTCCCATCGAAAATCCGGCGCCCAATCCCAAGCAGCCTTTTTCACGCCAGAACTATGTCGGCACGCTCGGCGGCCCCATCAGGAAAGACAAGCTGTGGTTCTTTACCGCCTTTGAAGGAGTGCACGAAGATGCCAGCATCGCCTACAGCCCGGCGAGCCTTACTCAATTCGACGCCCTTGCGACGCTGGCCTCCGAGGGTTTGATTCCCGGCGTCCCTTCAATCGGCGTTCCACAAAATGTGCCCATACCCTTTCGCGATGACTTCGGCTCTGAGCGCCTCGACTGGGCCCAGTCGAACCAATCGCAATGGTATCTCCGCAGTTCGGTCGACAGTTACACAACCCACAACGACCTGGTGCAACAGGGAACGTTGCCTTCAACCGGCTTGCTTACTCACAACAATTATCTGAGCCTGGTCGTCGGCAATCACTACGCCTTTTCTCCCACGCTTCTTGGTTCCGCGCTCTTCAACGCCAGCGGACTGCACCTGACTCAAACCCGCAACTCCGATCTGGGCTTCGCGCTAGCGTTCCCGTTCAGCTCTACGTCGTTAACGGTTTCAGGTTTCGAGACCTTCGGCGACAATCAATTTGCAACGCCCATCACTTTTTTCCCCTCCGAGCGCAACCAGGAGAAGTATCAGTTCCGCTACGACCTGAGCAGCGATCGCGGCACCCATGCGCTGAAATTTGGCGTGAACTTTATTCATGAGCCGGTGCTCGGCGGAGCATTCCCAGAGAACACCGAGACCCTCTATCAATTCCCGCAAAATCCAACCTATTACCTCAACAATCCGTCGCAGTTCACCGCCGATATGAACGCAGGGGCTTCGACCTCAAATCTCGGCGGAGCATTCTCCCAAAACATTCAGCGCCTTGCATTCTACGGGCAGGACTCCTGGCGCGTGACTCACGGGCTGACGTTCAATTACGGGTTGCGTTATTCGACCACCTATGGGCTCTTCATCGGTTCCGATCGCAGCCAGACCCAGAATCCCGGTTACATCACGCTGGCCGCGCTTGGCATTCCACTCGTCAAAAGCGCACCGCACGACGATCGCAAGCAGTTTGCCCCGCGAATTGGCTTTGCCTGGTCACCCGGGGGCAAGGGCACGACCGTCTTGCGCGGCGGCTTTGGGTTGTATTTCAACGACCTGGCGCAGAACGGATGGGCCACCGCATTTCAGGCCGTCAACAAGTCGCCCGGTTCCTGCGTCGACCCGGTCGCGAATCCGAATGGCTCTGAGAATGCCGGTTGCGTTCCCGGCCACTCCTCCGGCGGAACCGCCAATCTCATCGATTCCGGGTACAGAACCCCTTACGCGATTCATATTTCCGCCGGCGCGCAACATGCCTTCAGTGCAAATTGGTCCCTGGGCGCCGATTTCGTCCACGAGCAGGGCGACCACGCGTATCGCGCCTACACTTACACCGGCGGCACAAACCTGTTTACTCCCGAGCTTGCGCTTTCCAGCCCCGAGCAGGCCGATGTCGTTCCCGACGTGAATGTCTTTCACTCCGACAATCGATCCAGTTACAACGGATTACTTGTCCATCTGCAAGGCAACGTTTCTCGCCGTCTGAATCTGGTGGCCAACTACACATTATCGAAGGCGCAGACCTGGGGTTGCGTTCTTGGCGAACTCTTCGATTACGTCAATGGTGTCTGCAATCCGCTCGACGCCTTCGGCCCGGGCGACTACGGCCCTTCGGGCGAAGATGTTCGCCAGCGAGCGGTTCTTGCCGGTACCTGGCATGCGCCGGCAAGTTTTGAAGTGAGCGGGTTATCGCAGGCTGAAACTGCCCGTCCCTTCACCATCACCACCGCGGACAATCGCGAACGGATAGCAATCAATGGAATTCCCACTGTATTGGACCAGTTCCGCGGAACTCCCTACATACAAACTGACCTGCGCGTGAGCCGGCCGGTAAAGTTGGGCGAACGCTGGACCGTGAAGCCATTCATCGAGTTCTTCAATCTGTTCAACCGCAACAACCCCGGCGCAAATTATGTGACCAACATCGCTACGCTTCCAGTGCCGGCCGCAGAGGCGGCAACAGGAAATGTCACCGACATCTGCACCAATGCAGACTGCACCACCTCGGCGCCGATCAGCAGCCCAAGCCAGTTGCGCCTCGCCGGTGGCGCTTTAGGAGACTTCTTTGGCCCTGGCACTACAGTTGGTATCCCATTCGCTGCCCAACTGGGCGTGCGCGCGACTTTCTAGCACTCAGCCGGGCACGAGCATTCCCCTGACAAACCACGTCGCGCTGGGCCGAGGCGACGTGGACATCAAGGTGAACGGCTAGCAGGCGACCAGTAACAAAGTCCTCATCGACGGCATCCAGGTGAATTCCATCGGCGCCAATTCAACACCAAATATCCCCGTACCTTCGATTGACGCGGTCGAAGAGTTCATCGTGCAAACCTCGCTTGACGGCGCCACGCAGCGGCGAAACATGGGCGGAAACGTGGCGCTGGTAACCAAGTCGGGCGGAAACAATCTGCACGGGAGCGAATTTGAGTTCTTCCGCAACGACGCGTATGGCGGTCCATGAGTGTTTCAGAGATCTGGTACGAAGCGGATTCTTCTTGTGGAAAACTAGGGCCTGTTAACACTACTGGGGTGGCTGGCGCCGGGAGCCAGTTTATCTCAGTTCGAGGAATGAGGAGCGACGCATACCGGGTGTCTGCTAGCGACGAGGGACGATGAAATGAGGAAAACTGGCCCCGGCCCGAAGGGTTGCGGCGCAAATCGTGCCATACGTCGTTCTCGCCCTCGACCTTGGAACCACCAAAGCCTTCGGGCTCGGCC